>CAZFHG010000001.1:0-27613 GCA_964518665.1 uncultured Opitutaceae bacterium
GTCCTTCAGGGCGGCGGCCTGCCGGGCGCGGTTGGCGGCGAGGGAGAAATCGGTATTGGCGGCGTTGATGAAGGAACCGGCGGGGCGGGGCTTGCGGGCGAGGGGCTCGGTGGCGGCGGGGATGGCGTTGACGGGGTTGCCGAGGAGCTGCTCCTTCGTGGCCTCGCCCATGTTCTTGATGCGGAGGAAGCCCTCGTTGGAGGTGTTCTCGAGCAGGCGGCGAACGAGGTAGGCCATGCCGGGGAGCAGCTCGCCGATGGCGCTGTACTCGCGGACACGGTGGCCCATCTGGAGGAGGGAGGCCTTGAGCTCGTCGGCCATGCCGTAGAGGGCCTGGAACTCGTAGTGCTTGGGGTTCACGCCGAGGCGCTCGGCCTGGACGATGGCGTGGGCGACGGTGCGGACGTTGTGCGAGGCGAAGTTGGGCGTGATGAGGTCGGCGTTCTCGAGGAGGAAGACGGTGAGCTTCTCGTAGTTGGCGTCGGACTCGGGCTTGCGCTGCCAGACGGGGATGGGCCACTCGCGCTGCTGGGCCATGATGGTCTCGTAATCCCAGTAGGCGCCCTTCACGAGGCGGATGTTGAGCGGGCGCTGGCGGGCGCGGGCCCAGGCGACGAGGTCGCGGAGGTCGGCCTCGCAGTCGCGGAGGTAGGCCTGCACGGCGATGCCGATGGCGGGCTTCTGGGCGAACTCGGGTTCCTCGAAGATGGACTTGAAGAGGGCGAGGGTGAGGTCCTTGAGCTTGTAGCTCTCCATGTCGAAGTTGACGAGGGCGCCGACCTCGGCGGCGCGGCGGAGGATCGGGCGGAGGCGGTGCTTGAGGGCCTTGATGGAGTTCTCCGGGTCGGCGGGATGAACGTCGGGGGTGAGGGCGGAGATCTTGACGGAGAGGTTGAGGCGGGGAAGGGCCTTGTTGTCGGGGCCGAGGTCGCTGAAGCAGGGGGTGGGTTCCTTGGCGTAGAACTTGGAAACGGAGTCGAGGATCTCGAGGTTGCGCTGGAGGAAGACATCGGCCTCGACCTCGCTGACGACGGCCTCGCCGAGGAGGTCGATGGTGGTGGCGATACCCAGCTTGATGTTCTTTTTGATCTGCTTGATCAGGTCCTCACCGGTCTCGCCGGCGACGAACTGGCCAGCCATGTCGACGATCTGGGCCTTGACGGGGCCGGCGACGAGGGCGGGGGCGAAGGAGGAGGCGGCGAGGCCGGCCTTGAGGGCGGGGTTGAGCTCGACGGCCTTGTCGCCGAGGTACTCCTGGAGGTGGCGGACGATCTCGGTGGAGGAGTTGAGGGAGGGGAGGACGTCAACGAAGCGGAAGAGCTGGGTCTTGAAGGCGGGATCCTTCATGGACCAGTCCATGAGGCGGGCGTAGGCGCCCTTCTTGGAGAACAAGGCCGGGGGCGGCTGCTTGTCCATGAGGGCAAAGAGCTGTTCGCCTTTGGCGCGAACGGCGGCTTCGATCTTGGGATCAGGGGTGAGAAAAGTGCTCATGACTGGGGCGATAATTTAGGCGGATCATCCCTTGGGCCCGCATTATTGGCAAGGGGGCAGGGCCGAGGGGGAGGGGTTGAACCTTGGCTTATGCCTGTGTAAGCCACGCATATTATGCTGTTGGCGGCGCAGTTTAGGCCATTAGGGTGAAGGTCCCCCCATGCATTACGCCCGCAAACGAGGCGGCCAGGGCCTGCTGCCTGGCTGGCCGTGCATTCTGTTCGACTTTTGTTGCGACTTTAAGGCACGGGGAGGGTTCTGGGCATGAAAGATGACCCTCCAGTGCAACCCAAACCCGCGGGGATGATCACCCCGATCGATTTCACCACTTTCATGCGCAACTATCAGGATATGGTCTTCAGCACAGCGATCCGGCTCGTCGGGAGCGAGGCGCAGGCTGAAGACATATCCCAAGAGGTTTTCCTGAAGGCGTTTGAGCACTGGGAGTCGCTGCAGACCAGCGTGACCGCGGGCGGCTGGCTCAAGACCGTCACTACCAATCTGTCCCTGAATTACCTGACCCGTTATCGGAACCGCTGGCGTTTCTTTTCGGAATTCAAGCGGGACGATGCTGGCGGTGACGATGAGCCGGAGATCGAGTTCGCCTCGCCGGAGAATTTTCTCACCGGGGTGGATGCCGGCGAGCGCCGCTCGTGGGTCGAGCAGGCACTGGCGAAGCTCCCCGATCACCAGCGCGTGCCGCTGATCCTGTTTCACTACGAAGACATGCCTTACGACGAGATCGCGAAGAAACTCGGGGTCTCCCTCGCCAAGGTAAAGACCGACATCCTCCGCGCCCGCGCGGCGCTCGCCCAGATCCTGGCGCGCAGCGGAACCAAACACGAAACCTTCAACTCCTGACCGCCATGCCAAAGCTGACCAACGAAGAGCTTGAGAAACTGATCCACCAGACGTTGCGGTCCGTGCCGGAGCGCCGGGCTCCGCGCTCGCTGGAGAACCGCGTGCTCGCGGCCATCGCCGCGCGGCAGGCGCTGCCTTGGTGGCGGCAGTCGTTCACGGCGTGGCCGGTGGCGGCGCGGGGCGTTTTCCTCGTGGTCACGGCGATCCTGGCGGCGGCGGTGCTGGCCGGGTTCTTCCGTGCGAGCGGCGAGGTGCAGTCGGCTTCAATGCTGGCGGGTCCGCTCGCCATGCTGGCCAAGGTGCAGGCGGTGGCCGCCGGCATCGGCGGTTTTGGCGCGATCGTGTGGCGCAGCATCCCGAGCCTCTGGCTGTATGGTGGCCTGGCCTTTGTCGTCACGATGTATGCCGCCTTCTTCGGCCTCGGCGCTGCCGCCTACCGTTCCTTTTTTGCTCAACGTTAACCCCGCTTTCCCATGAAAAATTTACGTTATCCCCTTCTGACCGTCCTGCTGGTTGCAGCCGGCCTGATCATCAACCCCGCGGCGCGCGCCCAAGAGGAAACGACGCCGAAGCCGGCTACGCCGGCCACAGTCGAGGCCACGACGGCGGCGGAAACACCGGCCCCGGCGGCGAAGACCGAGGTGGAGGCACCTGCCCCCGAGGCTGCACCTGTTGCGGTGGAAACTCCGCCCACTGAGGCGGCCCCGGTGGCTGCGACCGAAGCCCCGGCTGAAGCAACCGCCGAAACACCGGCGGCCAGCGAAGAAAAACTACGCCGGCTCGATGAACCTGCGGCCGATGAGACCGTGTCCGAGTCAGACACATCAACCGACGCTAGCGTGACCGAAACAAAGGCGGATGAGCCGGCCACGGGCAAAGAGATGTCGAAGCAACGCCGTCGGCAGCACTCCAACCAGATTCCTTTTGGCAGTCACACGATCGCGGCGGGGAGCACGGTTTTCGAGGCAGTGTCGATCTTGGGTTCGACAACTGTTAATGGTGAGGTCGAAGGCCCGGCAGTTTCGATTTTGGGTGACACCCGGGTCAACGGCTCGACGGGCCGCGAAGTGGTCGCGGTCCTCGGCAATGTCTTTGTGGATGGCACCGTGGGCGGTGAAGTCGTCGCAGTGTTTGGCGATGTCACCCTCGGACCCAAGGCGGTCGTGAAGGGCGACGTGATCGTGGTGGGCGGCAAGATTATCAGCGATGCCGCGGCCGTCGTGAAAGGCGACCGGCAGGAAGTGTCCTTCTTCGGGGACGGCGACAAGCTCGTCGGTCTCAAGGTGTGGTTCAAGGAATGCCTGATGTGGGGCCGTCCACTGGCTTTCGGGCGCAACCTGGGCTGGGCGTGGATGATCGCCGGAGGCGTCTTTGCCCTGTACGTGCTGCTGGCTCTGCTATTCCCGCGGGCCTTTGAAAAGTGCGCGGAGACGCTGGAGCAACGCCCAGGCTCATCGCTGCTGGCGGTGCTGCTGACGGTGTTGATCACGCCGGTGTTGGTCGTGCTGCTGGTGATCACCGGGGTGGGTCTTTTGCTGCTCCCCTTCCTGATCGCGGGACTTTTCTTCGCCGGCGTCTTTGGCAAGGCCGTGATGCATGCCTGGCTGGGTCGCCGGATCACGCGGTATTTCGGCCCGGGGCCGATGTCGCATGTGGCGGTGGCCACACTGATCGGCAGTGTGCTCGTGCTGCTGCTCTATACGGTGCCGTTCCTGGGATTCTTTGTCTTCAAGGTGCTGGATGTCATCGGACTCGGTGTGGTCGTGTACACGATCATCCTCAGCACACGCCGGGAGAAGCCGGTGGTGGCCGCGACGGCGCCGGCGTCACCGCTGGCCTCGCCCTTCGTGCCGCTCGCTGCGGTGGCTGGCGCGGACATGGGTGCGGCGACGACGACGGAAGCGCCGATGAGCGCCTCGATGGCCCCGCCGCCGCTGGCGGTTGCGGGGGCTTCACTGCCGCGGGCGGGTTTTTGGATCCGCATTGCCGCCACCGGAATCGACGCCGTGCTGGTGGGCATTGTCGTGGGATTCACCCATACGGGAGGGGCCTATCCGGCACTGTTTGCCCTCTATTGTGTGGTGCTTTGGGCGCTCAAGGGGACCACGATCGGTGGCATTGTCTGCGGACTTAAGATTGTGCGTCTCGATGACCGCAAGGTGGACTGGATGGTGGCGGTGGTGCGCGGCTTGGCCGGCTTCCTTTCACTGGCGGTGGCCGGCCTGGGCTTCCTGTGGGTCGCTTTTGACGACCAGAAACAATCCTGGCACGACAAGATCGCCGGCACGACTATCGTCCAACTGCCCAAGGGCATGTCGCTCCTCTGAATAACGGGAGTTTTTTCCAAAGGCATCACGTTTGGGTTGCGGCCGGGTGAAGGACTCTTCAACGAAGAGGTCCACACCTATGGCAACACCTCTAGTCGGAATCATCATGGGCAGCACGTCGGATTGGGACGTGATGCAGAACTGCACACAAACGCTGGATGCGCTCGGGATCCCCTACGAGAAGCGCGTTATCAGCGCGCATCGCACGCCGCACCTCGCCTTCGAATGGTGCGGCAGCGCCGAGGCGCGCGGGCTGAAGCTCATCATCGCGGCGGCGGGTGGCGCGGCTCATTTGGCCGGTGTTGCGGCGGCGCTGACCCCGTTGCCGGTGCTGGGCGTGCCGATGGAGTCAGCCTCGCTCAAGGGGCTCGATTCACTGCTTTCGATGGTGCAGATGCCGGGAGGCGTGCCGGTGGCGACTTTTGCGATCGGCAAGGCTGGCGCGGTCAACGCTGCGCTGTTTGCCGCCGCCACCCTGGCCTTGAGTGATGCCAAGATCAAAGCCGCGCTGGATGCTTATCGCGCAGCGCAGAGCAAGAAGGTGGCAGAGTCCAAGCTCCCATAGTCGCCGTCCGGCGATCGGGAATTTCAGTATCTTTTTACCGTTCCAACTGACAAGGGTGGGCGGAGCTATCGGCTGTGGTTCAGTCGTGACAAGGTTCTGACGTGCACTTCCGTGATTAGGAGGAGTTTTGATCCCGGAGGTCGGCCTTGGAAGCAATTCAGGCGCAACCGTTCACGCTATTGATTGGTAACTGCCTGTGGGCCGGTTGTTTCACAACCGTCACAAAAATGATTGATTACCGGGCTAAAAACACCTTTGTCATAACCAAGAGATACATGCGGGCTCGCCCGCTCTCTTGCCTAAACACACAACACACAACTGAACTACAAAACCATGAAACGTTCCGAAAGGAAAGTTGCAGCGGGAGCTTACGCCTTCTTCAAGAAGACCCTCAGCTCTTCGACTGCTTTTTACGGTGCGCTGATTAACTCACTTGTCGTCGCCCTGGTATTGGGCCTCACGGCAACGAGTTACGCGCAGAGCAATACCGACGGTTACATCTACGGTCAGGTTGAAGGTGGCGGAGATGCGACGGTCGTGGCGGTGAATATCGATACCGGTTTGAAGCGTGATGCGAAGCCCGATGCCCGTGGCAACTATCGCATTTCAGCCCTGCCCGTTGGCGCTTATCGCGTGACGCTCACCAAGGCCGGCGCTCCCGACCAGGTTCGTGATGTCCGTGTCAGCCTCGGTTCCGGCTCGGCGGTCCGCTTCGGCCTTGCCGTCAAGGAATCCGATGTCGTCCAGCTCGAAGCCTACGAAGTCAGCAGCACGAGCGTGTCGCCGATTGACGTATCGCAAACGGCCGCGGTCACGATTCTGACCGAGACCACGATCGACCTGCTCCCCGTTGCCCGCAACTTGAACAACGTGGCCCTGCTGGCCCCCGGCACGACCCAGGGTGACTCCGCTTTCGGCGGTGTTTCCTTCGGTGGCGCCTCGGTCGCTGAAAACGCCGTCTACATCAACGGTTTCAACGTCACGAATTTCCGTAATGGTCTCGGCAACAGCACGGTGCCCTTCGAATTCTACAAGGAATTCCAGGTCAACACCGGCGGTTACGGTGCCGAATTCGGTCGCTCCACCGGTGGCGTGGTCAGCACTGTCACCAAGCGCGGTACCAACACCTGGCACTTTGGTGCGAACACCTACTACGAGCCCAACAGCCTCTCGAGCACCCTGCCCGACGTCCTGTGGCGGGGTCGCCGTCTGATCAACAACCAGCAGGACTACAGTTCCAGCTGGACCTCCAACGTCTACGTCGGCGGACCGATCATCAAGGACAAGCTCTTCATTTACGGCCTCTACAACCTGCGTGACAACGCCTCGCACTTCGTCAGCGGCGGTGCCTACTATCAGGACCAGGCCACGGATCCGTTCTGGGGCGTGAAGGTCGACTGGCAGATCACGGACGACCAAAAGATCGAGTTCACCGGTTTCTCCGACAAGAGCGATATAGTGCGCGGTCAGTGGAACTACAATTCCACGACAGAGGAACGCACCTCTTATGTTGGTGAAACCATGTTCAAGCGCGGTGGCAAAAACTACATCGGCAGCTACTCCGGCAACTTCCTGGACGACAAGCTGACGATCCGCGCCCTCTACGGTGAAGGCAAAACCAACCGTACGGATGCGGGTGCAGGCGATTCCTTCCCCTACATCCTCGATCAGCGCGTGTCCCCGCAGGTCACCCTCGGCAAGGCGACCACGCTGCAGCCCGGCACCAAGGAAGACCAGCGCAAGGCCATGCGCCTCGACGGCACGCTGAACCTCTGGAACAACACGCTCCGCTTCGGCTTTGACCAGGAGACCAACACCTCCACGGACAATATCTTCTACTCAGGACACGTCTATTACCGTTACAATAACCGCCCGGCTTCCGGCAGGGTGAACGGTGCGGACATCCCGGTTGGCGCTCAGTATGTGCGCGAGCGCATCTACGAGAACGGCGGCGCATTCGAAGTGACCTCCAAGGCGTACTACCTTGAGGACACCGTGAAGTTCATTGATGACCGCCTCCTGCTCACCGCTGGTGTGCGTAATGAGTCGTTCGACAATAAGAACGCACTCGGCGCGAGCTTCATCAAGATTGAGGACCAGATCGCTCCCCGCGTGGCGGCCTCATTCGACGTGAAGGGCGACGGCAAATCCAAGGTCTTCGCCAACTTCGGCCACTACTACCTGCCGATCGCGGCCAACACCAACATCCGCATGGCGGGTACGGAACTCTTCACGGAGGATTACTACATCCTCACCGGCGTGAATGCCGACTCCACCCCGATCAAGGGTGCCAAGCTCGGTGGCAAGGTTGTCTTTGCCGACGGTTCTGTGAAGGACGCCCGCACCATTGTGAACCAGGACATCGAGCCGATGTACCAGGAAGAATTCATCGTCGGCTACCAGACTGCCTTGGGCAAACACTGGTCCGCCACCCTCCGCGGCACCTACCGCAATCTGGCCAGCACGATGGAAGACGTCGCGGTTGACGCGGCCCTGAACAAGTATGCGAAGTCCAAGAACTACGACACCCTCTACGGTTTCGATGCGCACGGTTTCGACTACTATGTGCTGACCAACCCCGGCAAGCCGCTCACCATGTATGTGGATTTCGGCTCCGGCACGGCGGAGAAGGTCACCTTGGCGGCGGCGGACTTGGGCTATCCCGAGGCTGTCCGCAAGTACTACGCGGTCGAGCTCCTGCTCGAACGCCTCTGGGACAAGAAATGGTACGCCAACTTCCAGTACACCTGGTCGCAGAGCTACGGTAACTACGAAGGCTGGGTCCGCTCGGACAACGGTCAGGATGACGCCGGTATCACCACCCTGTTCGACCAGCCCGGTCTGCTGGATGGCGCCTACGGTTCCCTGCCCAATGACAAGCGCCACAAGATCAAGATCTTTGGTGCCTATCAGATCACCAGCGAGTTCCAGGTTGGCGCCAATGTCTTGGTGCAGTCCGGCCGCGCCATCAACTCCTTCGGCGTGCATCCCACGGATGTGTTTGCCCAGGCTTACGGCGCGGAGTCGTTCTTCTATCAAGGCAAGCTCGCCCCCCGTGGCTCCTTTGGCCGCACGGGTTGGACGCACACGATCGACCTCTCGCTCAAGTATCGTCCGAAGTTCGCCAAGGACCGCCTCACGCTGGGCATCGACGTGTTCAACGTCATGAACGAGCAGGAAGCGACCGAAGTGTCTGAAATCGCCGAATTGAGCGACGGTTCACTCCGTCCTGAGTTCCTGTCGCCGGTGGCCTTCCAGGCTCCGCGCTACGTGCGGTTCAGCGCTGAGTACTCCTACTAAGCGAATCCGTTTCGTATCATATTCAAAGGCGGCCGGTATCCCCGGCCGCCTTTTTTATGCCCGGATGACGGAGTCGTGCCACAGGCGAAGGTGCGTTTGAAAAAATGAGCAGCGGTAGGTCAGCGCGCTTGCGCGCGCCCAGACCGCGCCCGCTAGCGGGCTGGCCTACGGTGTAAGTGATACGTTCGGCTTTGTGCGCACGAGGCCGGGCAGGGGGAATTCCCATGAACGAGTGAGGTTGGGCAACCCGTGGGTGGGCGCCAAAACCCCGAGCCGGTGCCAGCGTCGAGTCGTCCCTGCCGGACGCAGTGTGACAGCTCCATTGGTGAGACTCACCGGGCGGATTTTCACCTGACCCGCGCCCCGCAGCAAGAAGCGCAACTGCCACGGGCCAGCGGCATTCGCAGACGGGTTGACCGGAACTGTGTGGTGCCGCACCAACCGGCTGCGACGAACTGCGGCGGCAGCGGAAAACTCGATGGTGTGGCAGGCCTTCAAGGTGATCCATTCACCTCCTTGGAATTGCTGCACGATCACCTGCTGGACCGCGGGGGCGAAATTCCACACCGCATAGGACAATTGCCATTCACCACACAGCGGATTGGCCATCCTCGCCCGTGATGGATTTCGCTGCGCGGCCGCCAGCCATTTCACCAGAGCCTTCAATTGGTCCTGATCGTGGCGCAGCATGCGGAGATTGGGCGAGCGCTCCTGATGGGTTCGCGTGCGATTCCACATCACACCGGCGGCCTGATGGCCGGCGGCGAGGCATAGGGCAAAATTCCCAGTTCTCTGGCGCATGAGCTGCAGGAGCCGGGTGAACGGGCCGGTCTGCTTTCGGGCCAAGGCGCGGCGCAACGCCAGGACGGAGGCGTGTTGCTCCCGGACGAAGACATCCCGCTGCGCGAGATAGCGGCGGAAAGAGCAAGCCGCGGCCACTGCTTCCGGCCAGTGTTGCCGATTCGCCAGGGCGGCCATGCTTTCCGTCAGCGTCAGTTCCTTCCGGTACTCCTTCAGTTTGGGGCTGCCCGCGGCCAGGCTCCAGTGGCGGTTGATTTCCCAGCGGGCGTAGCCGGTGAAAGCAATGCTGTCACCACGCAGCAGGGTGCGGCTGATGCGCCGTGATTGCGGCGGATCCTGTCCCCAAAGCCGTTGGGCTCCGGCTGCCAGCATGGCGTCGTCACGACAAGAATGCGGATCGAGCCAGAGACTAGCGGCGGCGGCATCGACCAGGGTGGTGGTTTCCTGCGCAAGGCGGTTGGGTTCCCACGAGGTAACCAGGAAGCCGCGCGCGCTCACCTCGCGGCAGCGCTTCCACCATGAGCGCAGATTGGCGAGGCGGTCCCCAAACACCGGCATGGGCTCGTAGCGGAACGAGCCGTTCATGGGGCAACCCCAATACTCGATGCCGTGTTTTTGCAGCGGTGCGGCGAGGTCGCGCTCGGCGAAGTTATAGAACTCGACCTTCGGGTGACGACGGAAGGGGTAATAGTACCAGTCGTAGGCGATCAGGTCGCGTGGCAGCAGCGGAATCGCCTCCGGGAGAAAGTAGAGCATGTCCGCCCAGAGCCCGGTGCGCAGGCCCAGTGAATGGTTGAGCGCGTGCAGGCGACGGACGTAGTTGGCGAAATGGGCGGGTAAACCGATCCGTGCCACCTCGGCACGGCTCAAGGGATGCTTGCCGAGATGAAAAGATTCATCGAGTCCCACGTGGACTTTGCCGGTGGTGCAGAACGGCCGCATATCGCGCAGCAGCGACTCAGCGACCTCCAATGTGCGGGGATGCAGCGGACAAATCTGTCCGTTGGGCCAGGGCGAACCATCCGGTGCACGCAGTTCGTTGAGGTCGCGCAGTGCCGGCACCTTGATGAGATATTGGGTGTGACCGAGCAGGTTCACAATCGGAACCACGCCGATGCCCACGCTCGTGGCCGCCGCGACCAGTTGCTCGAGCTGACGATAAGTGTAGGCGTCGCGGCGGGCGATCTGTGGCAAGCTGGGATACTCCACCGCGTCCTCAAGGTGCAGGTACAGTTCCTGATAACCCCAATCGGCGTAGCGGGGCAATTGGGCCAGCAGCCAATCAAATCGTTCCACCTGACGGGCCAGATCCCATTGGAAGGCTCGGATGGGGAGATGCGACTCTGGCATGAACGGAGTTATCGCCGTCTTGTGTCGCACGTAAAGCCCGCGTTACTCTGGACCGATGGCCGTTGTGATACATCGCATCTTTGTCTCGCCGGGGCACAATTATTTCGGCCGGCACGGTCTGGCTGCGGACACCCATGCGATTCTGCCGAGGGAAGAGGTTGTCTGCCGGGCTGGACGCGGTCTCGAAGGCGACCGGTTTTTCGACTACAAGGAAGACTACAAGGGGCAGATCACCTTTTTCGGATGGGACACCTATCAGCAGATCAAGTCGGCTTTGGCGGTGCCTGAGCTCAAACCCGAGGCGTTCCGCCGCAACGTGCTGGTCGAAGGCTTGAACCTCGACGAACTGATCGGCCGTCGGTTCCGGCTCGGTGGCGTCGAATTCGAAGGCGTTTGCGAGGCCAAGCCTTGTTACTGGATGGAGCAGGCCGTCGCACCCGGGGCGGAAGCCTGGCTCCGCGGCCGGGGCGGATTAAGGGCAAAAATCCTGACCGATGGCGTGCTGCACGCCGGGCCGGCTGACTTTGCGTGGCTGTCTGAACCGGTCAGCCCTGCTTCTGCAGGATAAGTTGCTCGAGCTTTACGATGTCCACGGAGAACAGGCGGATGCCTTCCGCGGTTTTCTCGGTAGCCATGGCGTCCTCGTTCAGGGCGAAGCGGAAGGACTTTTCATCAAAGGACACCTTGCGCAGATCCGATGCCGCGGCCTTGGCGGGATCGAGCTTGCGCACGACGGGCTCGGTGGAGGCCTTCAGTTCGGCGAGCAGGGCGGGAGCGATTGTCAGCAGATCGCAGCCGGCGAGTTCCAGGATTTCGCCCTTGTTGCGGAAACTGGCGCCCATGACTTCGGTCTGGTGGCCGAATTTTTTGTAGTAGGTGTAAATCTGCGTGACGGACTTTACGCCCGGATCCTCCGCGCCGGTGAAATCCTTGCCGGTGCTTTTCTTGTGCCAATCGAGGATGCGGCCGACGAACGGGGAGATGAGCTTGATGCCGCCTTCTGCGCAGGCCACGGCCTGGGCGAAGGAGAAGAGCAGGGTCAAGTTGCAGTTGATGCCTTCGCGCTGGAGGACTTCCGCGGCCCTGATACCTTCCCAGGTCGATGCGATCTTGATCAGGATCCGTTCGCGAGAGATGCCGGATTTTTCATAAAGCCCAATGATGTCACGGGCCTTGGCGAGGGTGCCTTCGCGGTCGAAGGAAAGGCGTGCATCCACTTCGGTAGAGACGCGACCGGGTACGATCTTGAGGATTTCCAAGCCGAACAGCACTAGGAGTCGGTCAATGATGACGGAGACCGGGGCTGTGCGACCGGCGTCGGCTAGCGCCTTGTCCAGCAGCCAGGCATAATCCGGCATCGCGGAGGCCTTCAGGATGAGACTGGGATTGGTGGTCGCGTCGCGCGGCGCGAATTCCTTCATGCTGATGAAGTCGCCCGTATCAGCGACGACGGTGGTGAATTGTTTCAGTTGGTCGAGTTGGGTGGGCATGGCGGTGGGTGGGGTTGAACGTTGGGGGCAATAACCGGGTCGGACTGCAAATGGCTTTGCAGCCAATCGAGTCCGCCGGCCTCGTTGTGAAATGCGCCGTCGAGCTGGGCTTGAAA
Source organism: uncultured Opitutaceae bacterium (assembly GCA_964518665.1). Lineage (GTDB taxonomy): Bacteria > Verrucomicrobiota > Verrucomicrobiia > Opitutales > Opitutaceae > UBA2377. The sequence goes on from CAZFHG010000001.1 coordinate 12,302, forward strand.
GGCCGCGTCGAGCAGGGCCTTGAACCTTGGTCCAGATTTCAGGCCGAGACTGAGCAGGTGCCGGCCCAGCATGAGCGGTTTCGGGGCGGCACTTTGCACCTCCAGGCGGCTGGCGCAGTCCAGTAACGCATCGATGCGGGCGTGGGTATCAGGGGAGGTGAGGGGAGGCCGGCCGTTGCTGTCCGCTCGCATGACGGTTGCCAGTTCCTGAATGGTGGCGGGAGCGAGCCGGCGGGCGAGCCGGCGCACGCTGGTGTCGGTGAAATGTTCCTGGCCGTGGTGATGGGCGAGGTGGTTGACCACGAGAGCGGAAACCGGGGCGTCGAGTTCCAACGGGGCGCCGATGCGGCGCAGAAACGCGACGGCGAGCGGACCACCGGCGGCTTCATGACCGGGACTGACCCAGCGCAGCCGGTCGCGCTTGATTTCCTGCCGCGTGGTGGCGGGTTTGCCAAAGTCGTGGGCCAGGACAGCAAACATCAGGACGCGGCGCTGTGCAGGACTTGATTCAACCCAGGCGGGCAGGGCAATCAAGGCATCCAAGCACAATTGGGTGTGGGCGAACGCATCGCCCTCGGGGTGCCACTCGGGCTCCTGCAGGCAATGGCGCAAGGCCGCGATTTCCGGGAAGTGCTGCAGCCAGCCAGTCGCCTCAAGCACCTCCAATCCGCGCGAAGGCCGGATGGATTTGATCGCCCACTTTTCCCATTCGGCCCAGATGCGTTCGACGGGCAGTTCGACAAATGTCCCGCTCATGCTCCGGCAGAGGGCTGCGGTTTCGGGCGCCAGGGTCAGGTCAAAGCGCGCGGCGAGTTGCACGGCCCGCAGGACCCGGAGGGGATCGTCCACGAAGGCGGCGCTGGTGTGACGCAGGATGCGGGCCTCCAGGTCCGCGCGGCCGCCATGCGGATCAATCACCTCTTTGGTGAAGGGATCGAAGGCGATGGCATTGATCGTGAAATCGCGCCGGGCCGCCGCCTCGGCGTCGCTGAGCTGGGGGTCGGGCTCCACGGCGAAACCGCGGTGACCGCGGCCGGTTTTGGATTCGCGCCGCGGCAGGCTGAAATCATACTCGACACCGCCGCGCCGGAGCTTGATCACGCCGAAGCTGCGCCCGACCACGTCGGTGGCGCCAAAGGGGGCCAGTGCATAGTGCAACTCCGTGAAGCTGGCGCCGGCCACCTCGATGTCGAAATCGGTACTTTCAAGGCCAAGCAGCCAGTCTCGCACCCCGCCGCCGACCAGACGAGGCCGGCCGATCCGCCGTACTGCCTCCAGCACGGAACTCAACTCAGCGGGCAAATGCATGACGTAAAATCAATTGCGCGGCACTGATCGCGGTCCGGCCGCCACCGCGATCACACAGGCCCAACCCAGCATCAGGGCGATTCCGCCTAGTGGAGTGATGGGTCCAAGAAATTTGGGTCCACCCACCGACAGGGCATAAATCGAGCCGCAGAAAAAAATGATCCCCAAGGTCCACCAGCGGGTCGCCCAGAGCAGGCGGGTGCGCGACTCGGCGTGGTCGTGCTGAAGCCAGATTGCTCCGCCAAACAACGCCAGCGCGTGAATAAGTTGATAGTGAACAGCAGTTTCCCAGTTGGCGTGAGTGCCCAGTTTATCAAGGAAAACGCGCAGGGGCCCATGGGCGCCCAATGCGCCCAACGCCACGCCCGTGAGGCCGAAAACTCCTGCGGATAGGGTGGAAAATCGATATGACATTGAAATTATTCAAAACTGGCCTGCCGTTTGCTGAACAAAGCGGCAATTGCCCAGTCATTGAGTCCGTTAGTGGTGGGTTTGGCAAAGCCTGTCTTGGCCAGACCCGCCTAGTCGCAATGAACTGCTAAATCAGACCAACCAAGAAAACTACCAATATATGAAGAAGATCGTCCTTATCCTTGCCGCGGTGGCCGCGGGTCTCAGCCTGCGCGCCGAAGAAGCCGCTGCTCCCGCCTCCTCGTACAGTGTCACCGTGGATTTCCCCTACGCGACCAAGTACGTGTTCCGTGGTGCCCAATATGCCAAACAGTCGCTGCAGCCCTCCGTTGAGGTTGCGACCGGCAGTTTCGCCTTCGGCATCTGGACCAACCAGCCGATCACCGACAACACCGACAACGAAATCGATTTCTACGCCAGCTTCGGCAAGCAGTTGAATGATGCCTGGAAGGTCGATACCGGCGTCTGCATCTACTACTATCCCGAGTTGGATACCGGTGGCGGCGCCGATTCCACGACGTGGGAGCCCTACGTCGGCGTGGTTGGATCGGTCAGCGGCTTCTCGCCCGGCGTGTATTTCTATTATGATGCGACCCTCAAGGTCTACACGTACCAGGGTCAGGTCGGCTACAGCATCGCGCTGGAGCCCGCCGGCGCCTCCCTGGACTTCAGCGCGGCCCTGGGCCGGGTTGATCCCAAGGCGGGCAGCGGCTACACCTACTACAGCCTCGGTGCGAGCGTGCCGTTCAAGATTTCCGAAAAGGGCACGTTCACCATCGGCGTGAACTACACCCACAACGACATCGATGGCGGCGATGCGTACGGCAAGAATGGCAACTTCTACGGCACGGCCGGCATAACCATCGGCTTCTGATCAAGAGGGGTTTACCTGCTAAAAACCCGCTCCGGATTCCGGGGCGGGTTTTTTGCCATCAAAACGGTTGACACCCCTTTGCGAAACCCTAGCTATTGGCCTCTTTTCCCATGAAAACGTTCCTCGCCAAGAAGGAGACGGTGCAACCCAAGTGGCATCTGATTGATGCCGAGGGTGTCGTGCTCGGTCGTCTCGCCGTGAAAGCTGCCAATATTATCCGCGGCCGACATAAGGCTTCCTACACTCCGCACGTCGATACCGGCGATTACGTGGTGATCATCAATGCCGAGAAGGTTGCCCTGACCGGCAAGAAGGAGACCGCGAACAAGTACATGTTCTTCTCCGGCTTCGTCGGCGGCGAAAGCTACCGCAAGCTCTCCGAGCAGCGTGAGCGCCATCCCGAATTCATCATCGAGCACGCCGTCAAAGGCATGCTGCCGAAGAACCGTATCGCCGCCAAAATGCTGACCAAGCTCCGCGTTTTTGCCGGCCCGCAGCATTCCCACGAAGCCCAGAACCCCGTCAAAGTGACCGTCTGAACAGACCATGAGCACCGCCACCAACGTTTTTCTCGGCACCGGCCGCCGCAAGACCTCCACCGCCCGCGTCCGCCTCACGGAGGGCAGCGGCAAGCTGACCGTCAATGGTCGCACGCTTGACGCCTACTTCTCGCACGAAAATTTTGCCAAGCAGGCCTACGCTCCGCTGCAGACGGTTGAGCTCAAGGACAAGATGGACGTCACCGTGAATGTGTCCGGCGGCGGCGTCACCGGCCAAGCCGGGGCGGTCGCCCACGGCATCGCCCGCGCCCTGCAGAAGCTCAATCCCGAGCTGCGCGCCGTCCTGAAGAAGGCCGGTCACCTGACCCGCGATCCCCGCGAAAAAGAACGCAAAAAGCCCGGCCAGCCCGGCGCCCGCAAGCGCTTCCAGTTCTCCAAGCGCTAAGGCGGATCGCCTCGAAGCTTTTCCCAAGCGGGCCGGATCTCCGGCCCGCTTTTTTTGTGCCCGTTGATGATCACCCATAGAAAAGGAAGCCTGATTGAGTATTGGGTAAGGCCCGGCCTCCCGTCAGGCCGCGTTTGGCAATCGCAAGCCGAACCGCCCGTCCGACGGCCGGGCGTTACCCACAGCGTTGTCATTCCTTCGGGGGTCCTCCCGGTAATTTTCCTCGTGACTCTCCCTCCCTGAACCCTGATTTCTTCCCATCATGAAAGTTGGTATTGTCGGTGCCGCCGGTTACTCCGGCGAAGTCCTGGTTAAACTCCTCCTCGCGCATCCGCGGGTGACCCTGGCTGCGGTCACCTCCCGCACGCATGCCGGCAAGCCGCTGGCGGCGGTAATTCCCGCGCTGCGCGGAGCCGACCAGGGCCTGCGGTTCGTGGATTCCGATCCCGTCGCCCTGGCCGCCGGTGACATCGACCTGTTCTTCCTCGCCTTGCCCCATGGGGCGGCGGCGGTCTACGCCAAGGCCCTGGTGGCGGCCGGCAAGCGGGTCATCGACCTAAGCGCCGATTTCCGCATCGCGGACCTGGCCACCTACCAGAAGTACTATGGCGAGCATCACGCGCCCGAACTGCTCAAGGACGCGCGCTTTGTGCTCCCCGAATTGACCGGACCGGCGTGGAAGACCGAGGCGAAGCTGGTGGCCGCGCCGGGCTGTTATCCGACGAGCGTTCTCCTGCCGCTGATTCCCCTGCTCAAGGCCGGGGTCATCACCCGTGAGCACATCGTGGTCAACGCCTGCAGTGGCGTGAGCGGGGCCGGCAAGAAGGCCGAGGAAATGTACCTCTACGTTGAACGCGCGGAGAGCATGAAGGCCTACGGTCTGGCCAAGCACCGCCACCTGGCGGAGATCGAGGAGCAGCTCACTGTGCAGTCGGGCGCGAAGACCATTATCCAGTTCAACCCTCATCTCGCCCCCATGCGCCGGGGCATCGCCACCACGATCACTGTGCCGGCAGCGCCCGGGGCCACGATCGATTCCCTCTATGCCGCGTGGCGGTCGACTTATGCCGGCCGGCCGTTTGTGCAGCTTCTCGCCAGCGGGGAAACTCCGGACACCGCCCATGTCGTCGGCACCAACCGGCTCGACATGTCGGCGATTCATGATGCGCGCACCGGCAATTTCGTGATCACGTCGGCCGAGGACAACCTGGTGAAGGGTGCCAGCGGCCAAGCGGTGCAGATCATGAATCTGTGGTGCGGGTTCGACGAAACCGCCGGATTGATCTGAGCGCGTTCCGTTCGCGTTACGTGGCCTGAAAACACTTGTCAGTCCACGAGTGGCGCACAAGTTCTCGTATTCACTACCGCGCCATCGCACCGTCGGACCCGTTGTCCGCGTTGCCGCGCATTTTCACCGCAGCATGTAATCATGATCGAATTCAACAAACGCATCCTCTTCGTTGGCTATGGCGCCGTGGCCGAGTGCACGCTGCCCATCCTCTTCAAGCACATCAAGGTGCCCGCAAAGAACGTCACGGTGATGGATTTCGAAGATCGCACCGCAAAGCTGAAGAAGTGGACCTCGAAGGGTGTGAATTTCGTGCGCGATCGCGTTACTGAAGAGAACATGGCCGCCTTGCTGGGGAAGCATCTTGGCGCCGGCGACCTGCTGATCGACCTCGCCTGGAACATCGACGCCTGCGAACTGCTGCAGTGGTGCCGCGACCACGGGGTGCGGTACATCAACACGTCCACCGAGCTGTGGGATCCCTACGCCAGTGGCCGGAATGCCCACCCGACCACGCGGACTCTCTACCACCGGCACATGAACCTTCGCCGCATGATGGCGAAGTGGGACGGCAAGGGTGCCAGCGCGGTCATCGAGCATGGCGCGAACCCCGGCCTCATTTCCCATTTCGTGAAGCAGGGCCTGATCGACATCGGGCAGAGCCTCATCGCGGACAAGAAGCTCAAGGCTCGGACGGCCGAACGCGTCACCGAGTTCATTCGCACAAAACAGTTCAATCTCCTGGCCCAGGCCATCGGGGTGAAGGTGATCCATTGCTCCGAGCGCGACACCCAGGTCACGAACAAGCCCAAGCAGGTCGACGAGTTCGTGAACACCTGGAGCATCGAGGGTTTCCGCGAGGAAGGCACCACCACCGCCGAGATGGGGTGGGGCACGCACGAGAAGACGCTCCCCGCGCACGCTTTCCAGCACAAGGACGGCCCGCGCAACCAAATCTGCCTCGCCCGCATGGGCATGAACGTCTGGGTCCGCTCGTGGGTGCCGGATTACAACATCCTCGGCATGGTCGTGCGCCACGGCGAAGCGTTCACCATTTCCGACAAGCTCACCGTCTGGGACGGCAAGAAGGCCGTGTACCGGCCGACGATGCACTACGCCTATTGCCCCTGCGACGAGGCCATTGCCTCGCTCAACGAAATGCGCGGTTACAACTACAAGTTGAACCACAACCAGCGCATCATGAACGATGAGATCACCGGCGGTTCCGACATCCTCGGCGCCCTCATCATGGGCCATGACTACAACTCCTGGTGGGTGGGTTCGGATCTCTCGATCGAGGAATCCCGCCGCCTCGTGCCACACCAGAACGCTACCACCATGCAGGTCGCCATCTCGGTGGTCGGTGCCTCGATGTGGATGATGGAGAATCCCATGGAGGGCGTCTGCGTGCCAGACGAACTGCCGCACGATTACATCCTGCGCATCGCCAAGCCCTACCTTGGCCGCTGGATCTCCAAGGCTTCCGATTGGACCCCGCTGAAGGAGCGCGACACGACCTTCGACGGTTACGTCAAACCCGATCTCGACCGGAAGGATCCCTGGCAGTTCAAGAACTTCCTTGTGACCGACTGAGCCACCTTCACACCCCATGATCTCCCAGGCCCGGCTGAAGAAACTCGCCCAGCAACACGGTACGCCGCTTTTCATCATTGATCACGACGCCTTGCGGAAGGCCTACCGGCTCTTTCGCAAGCATCTGCCGCGCGTGCAGGCTTACTATGCGGTCAAGGCCAATCCCGACGCCGAGATCGTGCGCACCCTCTTCAAGGAGGGCGCCAGTTTCGACGTCGCCTCGATGCCCGAGTTCAAGATCGTCTACCAGAACATCAGGCATATGCCGGCGAAGCAGCGTCAGGACTGGATCTGGGACAAGATCATCTACGCAAATCCGACCAAGCCCACCGATACGCTGGAGGAGCTCAATCGCTACAAGCCGCTCGTCACCTTCGACAACCTCGAGGAGATCCATAAGATCAAGCGGCACGCGCCCAATGCGGGACTGGTGCTGCGTCTCAAGGTGCCCAACACGGGCGCCATGGTGGAGCTGTCTTCGAAGTTTGGCGCGCTGCCGGGCGAGGCGGTCGATCTCATCCTGGAGGCAGACCGCGTCGGTCTCACGGTCGAGGGCTTGAGCTTCCATGTCGGCAGCCAGACCACCAACTTCGAGAACTACGTCCAGGCGTTGAATCTGTCGGCCAACATTTTCAAGGAGGCTCGTGATCGCGGCTATACGAAGATGAACCTGCTCGACATCGGCGGCGGCTTTCCGGCGCCGTATGATGAATCGGTCAGGCCCTTCCCCGAACTCGCGAAGGTCATCAACAACGAGCTCGAGCGTCTCTTCCCGAAGGACATCCAGATTCTCGCGGAACCGGGCCGATTCCTGGCCGCCGTCAGCGGCACCTCGGTCGCCTCGGTCATCGGCAAGGCCGTGCGCGACGGCAAGACCTCGTACTACATCAACGACGGCGTGTATCACACTTACTCCGGCGTCATCTTCGACCACTGCAAGTATCCGGTGAAGGCCTTCAAGAAGGGTCCGACCAGCATCTGCTCGGTTTTCGGTCCCACCTGCGATGCACTCGACGTGGTTTCGATGGCGGAGAATCTGCCGAACCTCGAGCGCGGCGATCTGGTCTACAGCGTCAATATCGGCGCCTACAGCCACGCCTCGGCGACCTACTTCAACGGCTTCCCGCCGGCGAAGGTCGTGCACGAGAATCGGTAGGGGATCGTCGTTGCGTAGGCCGCGAGCTCGCTCGCGCTCATTTGGCGTGCTTCGTCCCAAACAGCGCCCCCTAGCGGGCTGCCTACAGCGGCGGCTTTGAGTAGAATTACGTCCACCCTCAGCTCCGGTAATCGGCGTTCTCGCTCACGTATTCGTGCGTGAGGTCGCCGCCCAACACCGTTGCTGAGACCTGGCCCTGACCCAGGTCAACGTCGATTTCGACGCAGCGTTCGTGCGGTGGATAATTGATTGGCGCCGTGAACACACCGTCCTTGGGCGGCGCGCTCGCATAGAGCTCCGCCTCCTTGAGATGCGCGACCAGGGCGGTTTCCTTGGTGGGATTCAGTTGGAAGACACCTTGGGCGAAGATTTCAATGCCGCCCATCTGCACGCGCAGCTTGGAGAGATCGGTACCCGGCGCCTGGGCGCCGACGTGTTTGCCGATGGCCTGCACCAGCCGGCCCACGTTCGGATCGTTGCCTGCGACGGCGCATTTGAAGAGTGGGGCATTGACGATGGCCTTGCCCATTGCCCGGGCTTGGGGCGCATCGGTGGCTCCGCGCACGGTCACGCGAATGACATGCCGTACCCCCTCGCCATTGCGCACGACATCCTCGGCAAGATCGCGGCACACCTGCTGCAGGCCGCGCTCAAAAGCCGCCAGGTCCGCGCAGGGTACGCGCCGGGAGGAAATGGCGGTGACGGTGTCGGAAGTACTGGTGTCGCTGTCGACGCTGATGGTGTTGAAACTCACATCCATGGCCCGCGCCAGCATCGCGCGGAGTGCAGTGCGCGGAACGGCCAGGTCGGTCAGGATGTACACCAGCATGGTGGCGAGGTTGGGCTCGATCATGCCCGCTCCCTTGGCGATGCCCACGATGCTGCCGGCACCAACGGCGGCCCGGCGCACCTTGGGATAAAGATCCGTGGTCACGATGCCTTCGGCCGCCGGCATGACCGAACCACCGGCAAGCGCGGCCACCGCGGCGGGCAGGGCTGCAGTCATTGCCTCAACCGGAAGACCCCAGCCAATCACGCCCGTGGAGCTGGGCAGGATCTGCTGTGCGCCAAAACCGAGGAGGCGCGCGGTTTCCGCGCAGATGCGCTCACTGGCCTCCACGCCACCCGGGGCGCACACGTTGGAAATCTTGTTGTTCACGATGATCGCGGCGAGCGCGGGCTCGTCGAGCCGGCGGCGCCCCACCAGCACCGGCGCGCCGGGCATGGCGTTTTTCGTGAACATCGCGGCAAAGTCCGGCGAAGGCTCGTCGAGGACGATGAGCGTCAGCGTCATCTTCGCGGGCTTGGGCGCTTCACGGGGCGTGAAGTCAAAGCGGGTGGTGCCGACGCGGAAGCCGGCGGGCAGCGCGGCTTGCGTGGCAAGCCAGGCGTGATGGGCACTGCGGTCGGTGAACTGGAGTGACGTGCTGGACACGGTGGAGAACTTGGGGTGGAGCGCCCCAGAGTGAAGAAGAATTTCAGCCCGGCCGCGGCCGGGCGTCAGGCGCGCCTGCACAATTTTGTGGAAATCAGCGGAGCGTTCGCCTTATTCGAATGATTCCGAACCAACAAAGTGAACGCATACCTCGCAATCCTGACGCCGACTTGTCCTGCCTCCGGCGTTTTGTCTGTCAATGAACGTCGCTGAAATCACGGCCAAGGCGAAGGTCCTGATCGAAGCACTGCCCTACATTCAGGATTTTCACGGCTCCACCTTCGTCGTGAAATACGGGGGCAGCTTCATGGATGATCCCGACCCGGCCGGGCGGACGCGCGTGGCCTTCGACATCGCGTTTCTCGCTGCCGTCGGCATCAACGTCGTCGTCGTGCACGGCGGCGGCAAGGCCATCACCAAGGCGATGGAGACGTCCGGGCTGAAGGCGAATTTCATCAACGGACTGCGCGTGACCGACGAGGCGACCATCGCCGTGGTCAAGCGGACGCTCGACGAAATCGTGAACAAGGATGTCTGTGACGCCCTCAGCACCGCCAAGGGCCGGCCCAAGGGCATGCCAGGCGACTCGGTGCTCGTCTGTGAGAAACTCACCAAGGATGATGAAGGTCGCGATATTGACCTCGGTTACGTCGGCGACGTCACCGAGGTTAAGGTTAAGCTCATCAAGAAGGAGATCAGCGACGGCTTCGTGCCGATCATTTCACCGGTGGCCGAGGGTTATGACGGCAAGCCTTACAACGTTAATGCCGACCTCGTGGCCGGCCGCGTGGCCAGTGCCCTGCGGGCGCGGCGCCTGGTCTACATGAGCGATGTGCCCGGCCTGCTGGCTGATGCGTCCGACCCGGCCTCGCTCATTTCCACGCTCAAGATCAGCCAGGTGGACGACCTCAAACGGAAGGGCGTCATCGACAAGGGCATGCGCCCGAAAGTGCAAAGCGCGATCCGCGCCCTCGAGGAGGGCGTGCAGCGCGTACACTTCATTGACGGCCGCCTGCCGCACAGCCTCCTGCTGGAGATCTTCACCGATCACGGCATCGGCACGGAGATCGTTCACGGCTGATTTGCCCGCAGGATGGGTCTCGCGCGCCAGGTTGCGCCAAGGCAGACTGTCCATCCGCAAACCGTATTCCGCCTCTGTAATCCCATGTCCCAGCCCTCCATCATCCGCACCAGCACGGCCGACCTCTACGATTCGCACGTGCTCAAGAACTATGCCCGGCCTGCGCTGACGCTGGTTCGCGGCCAGGGCTCGCGCGTTTGGGATGACGCCGGCAACAGCTACCTCGATTTCACGTCCGGCATCGCCGTCAGCGCGCTGGGGCACTGTCATCCGCATTGGGTGGCGGCCGTGCAGCGGCAAGCTGCCGAGCTGATTCATGTCAGCAATCTCTTCCGCAACCCCAACCAGGGCGAACTGGCGCGCCGGTTGGTGAAGTTCGCCGGTCCCGGCCGCGTGTTCTTTTGCAACAGCGGCGCCGAGGCCAACGAGGCGCTGATCAAGCTGGCGCGGTTGCATGGCATGACAAAGGCCGGCGGCGAAGAGGGCAAATGCTACAAGATCATTTGCGCGCAGAGCGCCTTCCACGGCCGTACGTATGGCGGGATGAGCGCAACCCCGCAGGAAAAGGTCCAGCACGGCTTCCGCCCGTTGGTGCCGGGCTTCGCCTTTGGCAAATTGAACGACCTCGAGTCATTCGCCGCGCTGGTTGACGACCAGACCGCCGCCATTTTTGTCGAGACGATCCAGGGCGAGGGCGGCATCCATGCCTGCACGCCGGAATTCCTGCGCGGGCTGCGGGAGCTCTGCAGTCAGCGCAACCTGCTCCTCCTGCTGGATGAAGTGCAGTGCGGCATCGGCCGCACCGGCCGGTTCTACGCCTTCGAGCACGCCGGCATCGTGCCGGATGCCATCGGCATGGCCAAGGGTCTCGGCGGTGGCATGCCCATCGGGGCCATGTGGGTGCGCGACCGCCATGCGGATCTGTTCCATCCCGGCAACCACGGCACGACCTTCGGCGGCACCCCACTCGCGTGCGCCGCGGCGCTGGCCGTGCTCGACGTGATTGAGCGCGACAACCTGCTCGGACAGGTCATGGCACTCAGCACCCCCTGGCTCGCCGCATTGCAGCGTCTGGCCGCCGATTTCCCTAGTCAGCTGACGGCGGTGCGCGGTTTCGGCTATCTCGTGGGGCTGCAGCTTGCCTCCGATCCGGCACCTTACCTGGCGGCTTTGCGCGAGCAGGGTCTTTTGGTCCCCTCGGCCGGTGGCAATGTCATCCGACTCCTCCCGCCGCTGACGGCGACTCCCGGGGAACTCGCGCAGGCGGTGGAAATGCTCCGGACTGTGTTCAAGGCGAAAGCCTGAACGGACCGTGATTTTTCACTCGTGGGAGACCTGGTTTCTCCCTATGCCTGACCGCTCGCATGAAGCATTTTCTCAAGGAAACCGACTTCCGGCTGTCCGAATTGGACGGATTGTTCGCGCTTGCGCACGAATTCAAGGCGCACCGCGGCCGTCACGCGGCACCGCTCGCCGGCCAGACTTGGGCCATGATTTTCTCGAAGTCGTCCACCCGCACCCGGGTCTCCTTTGAGGTCGGCATCCATGAATTGGGCGGCAATCCGCTGTTCCTGAACCGCAACGACATCCAGTTGGGGCGGGGCGAAACCATTGCCGACACGGCGCGCGTCCTGTCGCGGTTTGTCCACGGGCTGGTGGTGCGCACCTTCGATCATGCGGAGGTTCAGCAACTGGCTGACATGGGCACGATCCCGGTGATCAATGCGCTGACTGATCTGCTGCATCCCTGCCAGATTTATGCCGACGCCTTCACCCTCGCCGAACGTTGGGGGCGGGGCGGTGATCTCGTTGGATCGCTGCGTGGCCGCAAGATCGCCTTCGTCGGCGACCGCGGCTGCAATGTGGCCAACTCCTGGATTCTCGGGGCCAACCTCCTGGGCATGAAGATCTCGCTGGCTGGTCCGGCCGGATTCGATGCCGCTCCTGAATTCAACCAGTTGCTGGCCCGGGAGGGCTATGCCAACGGCTATCAATTCACGACCGATGCCTACGAAGCCGTGCGCGACGCGGACGTGGTTTACACTGATGTCTGGGTCAGCATGGGCAAGGAGGAGGAGACCGCTGAGCGCATCAAGGTGATGTCGCCCTTCACCGTGGATTCGAAACTCATGGCGGCGGCCAAGCCGGACGCCCTTTTCATGCACTGTCTCCCGGCGCACGCCGGCCAGGAAGTGACGCAGGAGGTGCTGGATAGCCCGCGTTCCATCATCTTCGACCAGGCGGAAAACCGCCTGCACATGCAGAAGGCCATCATGGCCAAGCTCGCGCAGCCGGCCGTCTCCTGAGTCGACGCTTACTCCAGCGTGAAGGTCACGCGGTTGAAGCTGACCTTGCGGAATTGGCCGGTGTCCAGGTCGCCGTCATCAATCTGGGCGTCAATATCCATCAGCTGCGAGTCCGGCACCGTGAAGCCCGTCACGGAAATGCCCGCGGCAACTCCAGACATGTTGCGGTCCCAGTTCCAACGCCCGCCCAGCACGGTCCTGGCCTGCCAGTTCCCGGTGTTAAACGAGCCGGTCATGCCCGCCGGGACCACCCCCGAGCCGACATTCGCCGGCCAGGTCCCGGTTTCTGCGACCCGGATTTCGAAGGCTTGGGCAAAGGTGCGGAGATCACTGATAAAGCGGCTGTTTTGGGACGCGCGCTGCAGGCGCTGAAAGGCCGGGATCGCGATCGAGGCCAGCAGTCCGATGATCACCACCACGACCATGATCTCAACCAGCGTGAAGCCTTGGTCCCGGCGGGAAGGTGACTTGTGACGGTCGGAGCGCATCGGACTGCGCGCCAAGTTACCCGAACCGGGCTACGGGGCAATCCTCCAAAGGTCGATCGGATGTATTTCACCGTTTTTTACTTTGCGCGCGCCGGGTGATTATTGAAACTGACCTTCCTACCATGAAGATCGTGCTCGCCTATTCCGGAGGCCTCGACACCTCCGTCATCCTCAAGTGGCTCCGCGAAACCTACGACGCGGAGATTGTCACTTTCGCCGCCGACATCGGCCAGGAGGAGGAGTTGAAAGGCCTCCCGCAGAAGGCGCGAGCCACCGGTGCCGCCAAGCATTACACGCTCGATCTCGTCGAGGAATTCGCCCGCGACTTCATTTACCCGATGATCCGGGCCAACGCGGTTTACGAGAGCCAGTACTACCTGGGCACCTCGATTGCGCGTCCGCTGATTGCCAAGGCGCAGGTGGACATTGCGCGGAAGGAAAAGGCCGACACGGTCGCGCATGGCGCCACGGGCAAGGGCAATGATCAGTGCCGCTTTGAGCTCACCTACATGGCGCTCAATCCGCGCCTCGCCATCCTGGCGCCGTGGAAGATCGACAAGTTCCGCGAACAGTTTCCCGGTCGGGCCGAGATGATCGCCTACTGTCAGGCCCATCGCATCCCGGTCGAGGCTTCGCTCAAGAAACCGTATTCGATGGATCGCAACCTTCTCCATATTTCTTACGAGGCCGGCATTCTCGAGGATCCGTGGTTCGATCCGACCACGAAGGCCAACAAGGGCATGTTCAAGCTCTCGGTCTCGCCCGAGGACGCGCCCAACAAGGCGGAGTATGTCGAGCTCGATTTCGTGAAGGGCAACTGCGTGGCCGTGAACGGCAAGGCCCTCACCCCCGGCGGCGTGCTGAAGACCCTGAACAAACTGGGTGGCAAGCACGGCATCGGCCGCGTGGACCTCGTCGAGAACCGCTTCGTCGGCATGAAGAGCCGCGGCGTGTACGAGACCCCGGGCGGCACGATCCTCATGCAGGCCCACCGCCAGGTCGAGTCGCTCACCCTCGACCGCGAGGTCATGCATCTGCGCGATTCGCTCATTCCGAAGTACGCCGAGCTGGTTTACTACGGATTCTGGTTCGCCCCCGAGCGCGAAGCCCTGCAGGCACTGGTGGACGAGAGCCAGAAATTCGTCACCGGCACCGTGCGGCTCAAGCTCTACAAGGGCAATATCATCACCTGCGGCCGCAAGTCGAAGTACTCGCTCTACGATATGAACATCGCGTCCATGGAGGGCGTGAAGAGCTGGTACAACCAGAGCGATGCCACCGGATTCATCCGCCTCAACGGCCTGCGCCTCCGCGCGCGCACGCTCGCGCAGGGCGGCCCGAAGGTCTGAGCCCGCTGTACGGCATAACGTCTTTCTCTTTCCTCTTTATCTTTCGTCAGGGGGGGACTCCCTTGAATCGTTCTCATTCTCGAAGTCAGCGCGCCAAACACCGAGAACGGTAACGAAGATGGACGAAGGGACGGAGAGAAAGATAAAGAGGAAAGAGAAAGATACATTCTCCCATGAAGATCACCCAAGTTGCCGCCCAGCTCTACACCGTCCGTGACTTCTGCAAGGACGCCAAGGCCCTGACCGCCACCGCCAAGCGCGTGCGCGAGATCGGTTACACCGCCGTGCAATTGAGCGCGATCGGTCCAATCCCCGAGGCGGAGATTGTGTCCATCATGCGCGGGGAGGGCCTCACCATTTGCGCGACGCACGAGCCTTCGCAGGAAATCCTCGATCAACCGGAGAAGGTGGTCGACCGCCTGCACCGTCTCGGCTGCAAGCTCACGGCTTATCCCTATCCGGCCGGCATTGATTTCACAAATGCGGACCATGTGAACACGCTGGTCCGAAAACTCGACGCGGCCGGCACCAAGCTGCGCGCCGCCGGACAGCAGTTGGGTTATCACAACCACGCGATCGAGTTCGTGAAGTTTCAGGGCGCTCCGGTGTTGGAATACATTTATGCAAGGACCGCTCCGGAAAACCTGGTCGCGGAGATTGATACCTTCTGGATTCATTATGGTGGTGGCGACGTGGTTGATTGGGTCCGCCGGCTCCGCGGCCGCCAGCCATTCATCCACCTCAAGGACTACGGTTTCACCAAGGAGAACAAGCATGCCTGGTGTGAGATCGGTGCCGGCACCCTGCCATTTGCGCGCATCATTGCCGAGGCGGAGGCGGGCGGCTGCGAATGGTTCATCGTCGAGCAGGACACCTGCCCGGGTGACCCCTTTGATTCGCTCAAACAGAGCTTCGACTACATCAAGGGCCACCTCGTGCAGAGCTGAGGATTGGTCCCGAGCGATGTGGTGGACGTAGGCTCTCGCGGAGACGCGGAGGCCACGGGGTTTTTTTGCCACGGATGACACGGATTTCACGGATGGATAGCGATGAGCTGTGAGGATAGCCACATGAGGCA
>CAZFHG010000001.1:27623-45326 GCA_964518665.1 uncultured Opitutaceae bacterium
CTACATCAAGGGCCACCTCGTGCAGAGCTGAAGATTGGTCCCAAGCAATGTGGTGGAGGTGGACTCTCGCGGAGGCGCGGAGTCCACGGAGTTTTTAGCCACGGATTACACGGATGAACGGATCCATCAGACGTGTCGCTGTGGGATGGCCACAGAAGGCACAAAAGGCACATAATCCAGAGGCCTTCTGGTTTTGTGCCTCTTGTGGCTATCCTCAGGGCTCAGGGCTTTCCATCCATGAAATCCGTGTAATCCGTGGTTAAAAAAACTCCGCGCCCTCCGCGTCTCCGCGAGAGCTTCGTATTTTTCAGAACAGCGCGCCAGCAACGACACCGACCGCGGTGATCGGTCCCGAATCGCCCATGCCGTCGAGGGCGCGGTCCGCCTTGCGCAACGTGCCCTGGGCCTCGCGGAAGAG
Organism: uncultured Opitutaceae bacterium; assembly: GCA_964518665.1. Lineage (GTDB taxonomy): Bacteria > Verrucomicrobiota > Verrucomicrobiia > Opitutales > Opitutaceae > UBA2377. The sequence goes on from CAZFHG010000001.1 coordinate 28,042, forward strand.
GCTGTCATCATTGATCAGCTTGCCGAGCGTGCCTTCACCTTTGGCGAGTTTGTCGGATACATCCTTCAGATTCGCGGCGATGGCCTTGAGATCCTTGCCGGCCTGTTCGTCGTAAATCAGGGTGCCAAGCGAGCCTTGGCCGGATTTCACGCGCTCAACGATTCCTTGCGCGCTGGTCATGATGTTGCGGGCTTCGGCCGTGGCCACCTTGAGGTCGCTCGCGGCGGCCAGCAGTTCGTCATGCAGCCTGGGGTCATTGATGAGTTTGCCGAGCGTACCTTCACCCCGGTTGAGCTTGTCCGTGACCTGCTGGAGGTTGGTCATGGTCGCATCCACTTTGGCGCTGTTGTCGGCCAGCATGGAGTCCAGGCGTTGGAAGATGCCGGGTTGGCCGTCCTTGCCCTTCAGGACCTCGCTCATGCTGCCGAGGGCGCCCTCGAGCTTGCCGCCGAGTTCACCCAACTGGGTCATGATGGTGTTGAGGTCGGCGGACGCGGTGGTGCGGATCTCGGCGCCCGGGGCCAGGGGTGGCACGCCGGCGGAGCCGAGATCGATCGCAATGTAATTGGTGCCCAGCAGCCCGGCGGACCCGATCATGGCGAGGGCGTCACTGGAGATCTTCACCGTGGGATCGATGCGCAGCACAGCCTCGGCGCGCCGGCCGGCCAGGCGCGTCTCCTGTACGGAGCCGATCTTCACGCCGGCCATGCGCACGTCGTCGCCCTGCTTGAGCTCCTTGAGGTTTTCGAAGCCGGCCACGAGGTTGTAGCCGCGGCTCTTGAGGGCCTTGCCGTCGCTAAGGGTGGCGTAGGAGACCCAGACTAGGGCGATTCCGAGCAGAAAAAAGAGTCCGACGCGGGCGGTGTTTTGGGTGGTGGTCATGGCATGGTTCTCCGGTAAGGTGGGTGGGACTGTCGGTCAGCTTTCAAGTTGCTTGAAACGCGGGTTTTTCACGTCGATGTGCGGATTGAGGAAGTCGGCGATCACCGGATCCTGCGGCTCGCGCAGTTCGGCGGGCGGGGCCACGGTCAGCAACCGTCCGCCCATCAGGATGCCGACGCGGTTGGCGATGCTGAGGGCGAGGCTGCGGTCGTGTGAGACCACGAAGGAGGTGACGCGGTACTCGTCCTTCAGGGTGGCGATGATCTCGCTGATGGTGGCGGACATGACGGGGTCGAGTTCGCTGGTCGGCTCGTCGTAGAGCATGAGTTGCGGCTCCTGGACCAGGGCCCGCGCGATCGCGACGCGCTTGCGCATGCCGCCCGAAAGGTCGGAGGGGGACTTCCTCGCCGTGTTCTCCAAGGAGAGGATCTGCAGCGCGCGCATGACCTTTTCCCGGATGCCGGCCTCGGTGGCGATGCGGTGCTCCCGCAAATAGAGGGCGAGATTGTCGTAGACGGAGAGCGAGTTGAAAAGCGCGCCGGCCTGAAAGACGAGGGCCATGCGGACTTTTCCGCGGGTCGCCGGATCGGAGGCATCAAAGCCGGCCACGGTCACCTTGCCGCTGGTGGGCAGTTCGAGGCCGACAATGTGCTTCAGCAGGACGCTCTTGCCCGAGCCGCTGGGGCCCATGAGCACGAAAATCTCACCCGGCTCCACGGTCAGGCTGACGTCCTTCAGGACTGTCAGCGAACCGAAATTCTTGGAGACATGTTCCAGCGTCACCCCGACAGCGGGACTTTCGCTGTCGGAAAAGGGATTCCGGGTCTGGTGGCAGGTTTCCATGGCGGTTCAGAGCAGGGATTGGGTGAGGAAATAATCCAGCACGAGGATGAGGATGAGCGAGACGACGACGGCCTTGGTCACCGCCGCGCCGATTTCCCGCGGACCGCCGCGGGTGTTCAGGCCGATGCTGCAGCAGATCAGCACCACCACGAAGCCGAACACCTCGGCCTTGATGAGGCCGTTGGCCACATCCTCGAACTTGGTGAAGCGCCGGAGGGTCTCGAAATATTTTTCCGGCTCCAAGGCGATGAAGTCCACCGAGTGCGCGACGATTGCCCCGCCGAACCACCCCACAAGGTTGGCGATGATCGTGAGGACGGGCATCATCACGATGACGGCGGCGAGGCGGGGCAGGACGAGAATCCGCTCCGGCGGGATATTCATCGTCACCAGCGCATCCACTTCCTGGTAAACCTTCATGCTGGCCAGTTCGGCGGCGATGGCGGAGCCCACGCGGCCGGCCAGCAGAATGGCGACCATCATCGGGCCCAGTTCCCGGGCCATGGAAAGACCGACGAGGGAGCCGATGAACTCCTTCGCACCAAAGCTCTCCATGCTGTACCCGGCCTGCAGTGCCAGCACGCCGCCGATGAAGAAGCTCAGAATCGAGACGATGGGCAGGGTCGTGTAGCCGATCTGGTAACACTGCTCCATGAAACGCGGCAGTTGACGCGGCAGGGTGGGCGCAAACGCGATCGCCCGCACCAGCAACCGCAAGGTGCCGCCGATTCCTTCGAGGATGGCAATGAGTTGTTTCATGTCAGGGAGTCGTCGAGGGGGCAGGCTGTTCTTTCGACCGGGAAAAATCGAACAGGAAGAAACGCCAGCCCCGGGTCGGCGAGCGCCGCAGGCCGATCAGGCCGTTGCCAATGGCCAGACGCCGTCCGGACGGGCCGGTTTCGGCGCTGAACAACGGGCCGAAATGGAATTCACTGCGTTGCGGGCTGCGGTACCAGGTGATGGCGTTCCAAAGCACCGAGCGGCGCACCTCGCCCGGCGCGCGCTGGTCAAGCCGGTAGATGGCGAACAACGGGCCGTAAAGCTGGCGGATCCGGTCATTCTCCGGGAAAAAAACGTCGAGCGGACTGGGAAACTGCACCTGCAACCGGCCGGCGCCATTGTCCCAGACGGTGAGCAGGGGCCAGAAATGGGTGCGGGAGGCGGCGGGCAGATCCGGCCGGGCGACACTGCGCTGATGCTCCGACCAGAAGACGAAGAAGAGCAGTTGATTGCGGGTGCGGTCCAGGTCGCCATCGCGCCATTGCTGTTGCCGGATCAGGGGCCAGCCCACCCAGGTTTTGTCCACACCCTTCACGACCGAGTGGGTGTAGAACGGACCCCAGCGATTGACATGGCGATCCTCGCCGCGCCCCTGCACGAGCAGGGGCCAGAGGTAGCGTACCTCATGGTAACGCTTGGGTGCCTGGCGGTCCGTGTAGCCAAAGAACGGCCAGAGGTAGCTTTCGCTCACGGCCTCCGCGCTCTTTTCGCGGGTATAGAAAGGCAGGAATCCTTCCTTCACCGTCGGCACCGGGTCGGCGAGATGGGTTTCATTCCGGTACATGAGCGGCCAGAGGATGTAGCGTTTGCGATAATCCCCGGGCTTTTCCGCCTGGCCGTACAGCGGCCAGAAGGCCCGGCCATGATGACCGTTGCCCTCACTGTGTTTGAGAAACGGCCAGGGTGTGCTCGTGCTGATCACGCCGCCTTTCTCGGACCGCGCGTAAAGCGGGAAAAGTGTCCAATCCAGCCGGTCGTAGCCCAGGCGGCGTTTGATCGTGCCATGAATGGGGAACACCGCCTTGTAGGAAGTCTCGGACGAACCCGTCTCACGCGAAAAATAAACCGGCCAGACATCGAATGTACTGGGATCGCGATCCGTGACGCCCAGGCCGGGCGGCCGGGAGCGGTTGATGAGATTGAAGACCGTCCAGGAGCGGTTTCCGGTCGAGGCCCGCTGGGAAAAAATCGGGTAGAGTACGGTGGATTCCTGCAGTGCTTCGGCCGGGGTTCGCTTCCAGAGGTACAACGGACGAACGCCGCCACTCTCCACGGTTTCCGGTCCGTATTTCTTGAAAACCAGCGGCCCGACGGCCTGCCATTCCTGGACCTTGCCCGCCGCATCAGTCTGACCCACCCAGAAGGGCCAGAAGTTGCTCTCACCGGCCAGCGCACCACCGGTTGCACCCGTGATGAGTGCAAGCGCGAGCAAGGCGCGGGTGAGGCGGAGGTTCATGGTGTGTAGTCTCGGAAATAGGGAACGAAAAAATTGGCTACGAACGTACACGAGAAGTCGGGCTCGTGTCATTGTAACTAATTAGGTTCCTAACTAAATAGTTTTTACTGCAATGTGCAAGTGAATGTTGAACCGGCTATTCGCCCTAGGTTCCCGTCAATGTTGCACTTGCCCAACTGGCTGACCTCAAATCAGTACGTTCTCCCCGGGATCGAGCGTGCGAAACTGCGCGGCCGTCAATCCGGCCGATGCAAGCGCGGCAGCCAGATCCTGCGGCGGGGCTTCCCGGGGTTCATCGGTCAATTGAAAGGCCCCCCAATGCATCGCCACACTCAGCCGTGAACCCACGTCGCGGTGGATTTGTACTGCTTCGGCCGGGTTGCAGTGCTGTGCCGCCATGAACCAGCGCGGTTCGTAGGCTCCGATGGGAATCAGGGCGAGGTCGGGCGGGCCGAATGCACGGCCGATCGCCTTGAACATCTCGGAGTCATAGCCCGTGTCGCCGGCAAAATAGATGCGTTGGCCGGCGGCTTGCAGATGGAAGCCGCCCCACAGCCGGCCATTGCGCGCACCGCTCAGCCGGTTGCTCCAGTGCCGGGCGGGGGTAAGCGACACCTGCAGCCCGGACGCGAGGGTGTGCCGTTGCCACCAGTCCAGTTCAATACAGTGCCGCAGGCCGGCACGGGCGGCCAAGGCGGCGTTGCCCAGCGGAGTCAACACCAGCGGCTGGTGCCTGGCGGCCAGTTGCCGGAGGGTCGGAAGATGGCAGTGATCGTAGTGATCGTGGCTGAGCAGCACGACGTCGATCCGGGGGAGTTGATCCAGGGCCAGGCCGGGCGCATGCACGCGACGCGGGCCGGCCCAGGGGAATGGACTGGCGCGTTCGCCGAAGATGGGATCGGTGAGGATATTGCCGGCGGACGTCTGGAGCAGGAAGGTCGCGTGGTTGACCCAAGTAGCTGAGATCTGTCCGTCAGCCGGGAGGGGAGGAGGAGGCTGTGCCGCGATCGCAACCCGGTCCGGCCAGACGGCGGGCCGGCTGGTGAGGCGCCATTTGAGCACGTCGAGCCAGCCGGGGTTCACGTGGTTGCGCGGGTTGAAAAACCGGCGACCGTCACAATGGTCGGAAAGGGGATGGAGCGGCCGGGCCGGCATGATGCGACGGGCAGTGTGCACTTGGTTTCGCATTTGCCAACGGTGGCGGCGGCTTTTGTCTCCGCTCATGCGAATCAGCGGCGGACAGGCGCGCGGTATCACCTTGCTCGTACCCAAGGGTGACAAGGTGCGGCCGGCGACCGACGGCATGAGGCAGGCGGTGTTTTCAAGCCTTGCAGCCCGGTTGCCCGGGGTGCGTTTCCTGGACCTGTTTGCCGGCAGCGGTTCGTACGGACTGGAGGCGTTCAGCCGCGGGGCGGCGGGCGGGATTTTTATCGAAAGGAATCCGAAGGCGGTCGCCTGCCTGCGGCAGAATATCATCGCGGTCAGCCGCAGCATGCAGACCGGGACCGGCGAATTGGACGTGACGGCGGCGGATGCAGTCCAGGCGCCCTGGTCTTATGCCGTGCCTCCGGACCTCGTATTTATCGATCCGCCCTATGAGATGATCAGCGAGCTGGCGCCCCGGCTTTTCGCCCGTCTGACCGAGCTGCTCGCGCCCCATCCGGATCCGGTCATCGTGTTTGAGATGCCGGGTGAACTCACCCTGGAGCCTCCGGGCTGGAGCATGGTGAGACGCCTGGGCAAGGGCGCGCACCAGCCGACGGTGGCGTTCTTTCGGCGTACGGATGCCGTTTCATCCCGATAGCCACGAGCGTGAGCGAGTGGACATTCTCGCAGTTAGGAGATTGCAGTTCGCAGATGGAATCCAGCAGCCCGATCTCCCATCTCCGATCTGCCATCTGCGAAAAACACCACTCGCTCACGCTCGTGGCTACGTGATCAAGCGGACGCTACATTGAGCCACGTCCGGCCTTGAGCACGGCGAGGGCGGCGATCACCGCGGTCTCGAGGCGCAATACGCGGGTGCCGAGGTGGACCAGGACAAAGCCCTGGTCGCGCAGCAAAGTGCGTTCTCCGGCTGACCAGCCGCGCTCGGGACCGAAGGCCAGAGCGGCAGCAGCTTCGCGTGCAATCACCGCCTGGGACAGCGCGGTGGGGGCTTCGTAATTGTCGAGCGCCAGGCGCGCGCCGCCAGCGGGCAGGGTATTGATCACATTCGCGAGTGACATGCCGTGGGTGACCGCCGGCAGGCGGGTGCAAAAGGCCTGTTCGGCACCGGCGACCAGATGGCGTTCCCATTCACCGGTGGTCCACAGCGTGCTTTGACCGTACGAGGGATCGCCTTTTTCCGTGACGACGAAGTGCAGGGCTTCCACGCCGAGGGCGGTGGCCTCGCGGAGGATCTTGCGCGCGGTCTGCGGTCGCGGCAGGCCAATCAGGAGGGTGATGGGATCGAGGGCCGGCGGGGGAGGGCCCCAGGTGAAGGCCAGCTCGAGCAAGTCATCACCGATGGCGATAATGGTGCCCTTGCCGCGCGGACCGTTGGGCTGGCCGGCGTCAAAGGTGTCGCCGACGCGACGTTCCAGGACGTCGATCAGGTGCCGGGCGCGAGCGTCGGTGCGCGGCAGGGGCCGGCATGTTTCCTCGGTGGTGAAAAGGATCAGATTCAAACTTGCCCCAAGTTTGTGGATTGCGCCGGCAGAGTCGCGACGTATTTTTGGCGGCATGAGCTCCCGTGTCGTTGCAGAGTCCGGCGTCGGAATTTTCAAACGTGCCACGTTCCGTGAAACCGCGGTGCTCTTGGCCGTGGCCTGGCTGGTGCCGTTCATGGTGCATCTGATCCCCTGGTCGGGTGACCGCCCGCTGGGCGCGCTGTTGCTCCCCATGTTCTGGACGGGGTTTGTGGCGGTTTACCTCTACGGGCTGCGGGTGGGCCTGCTCGTCGGGCTCTTTGCCCCGGCGCTTAATCTGGTCCTGACCGGCCTGCCGGCTCTTTCGCGGCTGGCCATGATGAGTTTCGAAATTGCCGTCTTTGTGAGCTTTGCCTGGTGGCTGGTGCAGCGGAAGTCCGCCGGGTTCTGGGTGGCCCCGCTGGGCTATCTCACGGCCAAACTGGCGACCGCGCTCCTGCAGATTCTGACCGGTGCTTCCGCCCTGGCCGTTGGGTCCGAGTTCCCAACCTCTTTGGTGGCGGCTTTGCCCGGACTCGTGATTCTCGCCGGCGTGAATTACGCCGTCATCAAGTATTACCCGAAACAGGGCGGGGGACGCTTGGATGACGCCGCTGGCGTTTGAGGAAATCACCCGGCGGTTGGAGGCGTGGCGGTTTCCCGGCGGGGTGGAGGGCGTTGTCGGCATCGCCAGCGGCGGGATTGTCCCGGCCGCGCTCGTGGCCCAGCGACTGGGCGTGGGGTTGAAGCTGATCGCCGTGAATTACCGCGATGAGGCGAATGCACCGCGCCACGCCGAGCCCCGTTTGTTGTCCCCGGTGCCCGATCTCGGCTCCTGGCGCCGGGTGCTGCTCGTAGATGATGTCTATGTGAGCGGGGCGAGCTGGCAGGCCGCCCGGGCGCAACTGCCGGCGGACGTCGAGGTGCTGCCCTTTGTGTTCAAGGGCAAAAAGGAGTTTGCGCTCATCCAAGATATCGAAGGCTGCGTACAGTGGCCTTGGCGCGTTTATTGACCTCCAAACTTAACGCGCAACCGGAGCGGCCTGCCATGAACTGCTTGCGGTGGCCTGGGTCGCCCAATGCAACTCGCCTGTCACCGTCACCAGCGCCACGGCGTCGATCTCATTCCATCCCGGCACGGCGCCGGTGGCGATGGTCAGTTTCAGGCGCCTGACGCTGACGGGCCGGCTGAACGGCAGCCGGGTGATTTTTTGGGCGCCCTCCGCTTGGGCCGGGCCGCTCCAGACTTCGTTCTCGGCGCCCTCATCGGACACGGCGGCAACCCGCACCACGGCACCGGGATTGAAATTCGCATGCACCTCGACGGCCCCGGCGGCAATGGCGCGGGGATATTCGAGCAAGAGCCATTCGTTGCCGCCGTCCTCCACCCCCGGGCACCAGCTGGAGCCGGAATCTGAGGATGTTGGCGGCACATTGGGCGACCCGGTGGCCTGCATGGGTTGATAGGCGTCAGCCCGTGGCTGGGCCGAGGCCAGGACGCGACGCAGCGGATCCAGCGTAGCCAGGGCGGTTTCCGTGCGCTGCACCCGGTCTTCCAGCCGGTCGAGGCGGTGGAGCAGGACGGCCACGGCCGCCACCGCGAGGATGATCGCCAGGCCGGTGAGGATGCTGGAAGTTTTCACAATATTGGGTGGCCACCGCGGGGGTGTCCTGACTCTTCTACAGCCCGATGCTGAGTCAAGAACCGCCCCTTTGATGCTCTACGTCGCCACCACTTTTTTATCCGCCTTCCTGCTGTTCATGGTTCAGCCCATGATGGGAAAACTGCTCCTGCCGTGGTTTGGCGGCGCCCCGGCGGTGTGGACCACCTGCATGCTGTTTTACCAAGTGGCGCTGCTGTTGGGCTATGCGTATGCTCACCTCCTGAGCAGCCGGTTGCAGCTCAGGGCCCAGGCGCGTTTGCATCTCGGCCTGCTGCTGCTGGCCGGCGCAGTCATGCTGGTGCTGCAGGTGCGCTGGGGTTCACCGGTACTGCCGGATGATGCCTGGAAGCCGACCGGCGAGGAGGCGCCGGTGCCGTTGATTCTGCTCCTGTTGCTGCTGAGCATCGGCCTGCCCTATGCGCTGCTTTCGGCGACCAGCCCGCTGCTGCAACGCTGGTTCAGCCTCGCCGGCCACGGCGACCGGACCTACCGGCTTTACGCCGTCTCCAATGTCGGCTCGCTCCTGGGCTTGCTGAGTTACCCGGTGGTCACCGAGCACTTCCTGTCCTTGCCGGTTCAGGCCGACGTGTGGGCGCTGACGTTCATCGTCTTTGCGGTCTGCTGCGGCTGGTGTGCAGTGCGGCTGCGGCAGCCGGTCCTCACGCAAAACGCGCCCGTCGCCGCCCGCCCGGCCGGGACCCGGCCGCAAGCCCTGACGGTCGTTTGCTGGCTGCTGCTGGCCAGCAGCACATCCGCCATGCTGCTGGCGGTGACCAACCAGCTTTGCCAGGAGGTCGCGCCCGTGCCCTTCCTGTGGGTGCTGCCCCTGGCGACTTATCTGCTCACCTTCATCATCTGCTTCGACCGGCCGCAGTGGTATCGGCGGCGCGTATTCGTGCCGGCCACGGTCTTGCTGACCCTGCTGGTGCTGATCACCACCTTTGTGGGGGTGCAGCTGAGCATCCCGGTCCATGTCGCGGTCAACAGCGCCTTCCTGTTCGCCTTCTGCATGACCTGCCATGGCGAACTGGTCGGGCTCAAGCCACCCAGCGAACGCCTGACCTTTTTCTATCTGATCATTGCGGTGGGCGGCGCCCTCGGCGGGGTGTTCGTGGGCCTGCTCGCCCCCCTGCTGTTCACAAGCTACTGGGAGTTCAACATCGTGGCCACGGCGTCGTGGGTGGTGCTGGCGGTGGTCTTTGCCCGCGACCCGGAGTCGTTTTTTTTCAAGGGGGACCGCTGGCATTTCGCCCTGATCGTTTTCATCCTCAGCTACACGGGGCTGCGCATGGCCTGCGCCCTGGTGGTGGTGCAACGGTTGCTGCCCGGTTGGATGCTGAGCCTGTCCGCCGCGGCCATCGCGAGTGCGCTGGCGACGGCGCTGCTGCTCTGGTGGTGCCGCCGGGCCGCCTTTCCCCTCTCGCGATTCTGGCCGCGCCTGCTGGTGGGCACCGTCATTTTCATGGCCGAGTGCTTCATGGTGGTGCGCATCAATGCAACGAATCGCCAGACCCTGGCGGCGGATCGCAATTTCTTCGGCACCCTGCGGGTGCAGGCCTGGCCGGCCCAGGCGCCGGTGCCGCCCTACGTCCAGCTCACCCACGGGCAGATCAACCATGGCATTCAGTACCTGGATGCCACCTTGGGCCGCCGGCCCACCAGCTATTACGGGGCGACGAGCGGAGTTGAGACGGCGATCACGCAGCATCCGCGGCGCCAGCCCGCACCCGGTCAGCCTGCGCAGCCGATGCGCATCGGGGTGCTGGGGCTGGGTACCGGCACCATGGCCGCCTTTGCCCGCCCGGGCGACCAGGTGCGTTTCTACGAGATCAACCCGGTCGTCATCCGGTATGCGAGCGGGCCGCGTCCCTTCTTCACCTACCTGCATGACTGCCAAGGCGAGGTGGAGATCGTCCGCGGAGATGCCCGGCTGTCGATGGAGCGGGAATTGGCCGGAGACCAGCCGCAACGTTTCGATGTGCTGGTCATGGACGCGTTTTCCAGCGATTCGGTCCCGGTTCATCTGCTCACGCGCGAGGCCTTCCAGCTCTATGCCAGGCAGCTGCGCGATGAGGACTCGATCATCGCGGTTAACATTTCCAACCGGTTCCTCGACTTCAAGGACCTGATTGCCGCCACCGCCCGGGAAATGGGGTTTACGCCGATCCTGATCGAGGTGAGGCAGATCGGCATCGAAGCCCGACCTTCGAGTTGGATGCTGGTCACCCGGTCCCAAGCGTTCATGGCCAATGCCGAGGTGCAGAAACGCTCGCTGGTCTGGCATCCGCAACGGGACCTGATCTGGACGGACGCATTTAGCAATCTCCTGCACCTACTGCGTTGAGGTGCAGACCCTAAATATGCGCTTGTCAGACCCTAGATTTATGAATCCTCTGAAATAACCCTTATGAAGAGTATTAGCGAATCTATTCGCCGCCCCGCAGTCTGGATCGTCATCGCCGCATTTTACGCGTTACCCCTGTTCTCCCTCAATGGTGCCGTCGACATGTTCCTGAAGCTTAATGGCATCCAGGGAGAATCACTCGACAAGACCCACGCCAGCGAGATCGACGTGCTGGCCTGGAGCTGGGGCGCCTCCAATTCGGGCACTACCCACATGGGCGGTGGCGGTGGGGCGGGGGTGGCCAACGTGCAGGACCTGTCGTTGACCAAGTATGTGGACAAGGCTTCGCCCGCGCTGTTGCTCAGGGTCCTGAACGGGGCGCACATCCCAGACGCCACCCTCGTCGTGCGGAAAACCGGAACCACTCCGATCGAATACATCAAGATCATCATGACGGAAGTATTGGTGACCTCCGTTTCCATGGGCGGCAGCGGCGGTGAAGACCGGTTGACCGAGAATGTGTCGCTGAATTTCGCCAAGGTGGAATTCAGCTATTCCTACTTGGATGCCACTGGTAAGACCATCACGGTGACGCCGACCAAGTGGGACATCGCGGCCAACGCAACGTATTGAACCGGCGATTGACTCCGGTCGTCCGGGCCGTAACCGGCGGGCGCCACCCCGGAATGCGGCCAGAACGCAGCAATCATTATGAAGCAGTCGCCTGAAAATCAGCGTCACGGCCGGCGCCTGCCGTGGGTCTGGGTCGCGGGCCTCGCGCTGGTTTATTTCCTGCCGTTCCTTTCGCTCGATGGCGCTGTCGACATGTTTCTCCGGCTCAATGGGATTGAGGGTGAATCGGTGGACAAGGCCTATCCCAAGCAGATTGAAATCCTGGCCTGGAGCTGGGGTGCGTCGAATTCCGGCACCACCCATCTCGGCGGAGGCGGCGGGACGGGAAAGGCAAACGTGCAGGACATGTCCTTGATCAAGTATGTGGACAAGGCCTCGCCGGCCCTGCTGCTCAAGGTCTTGAATGGAGGTCATATCCCCGACGGCACCCTGACCGTCCGCAAGGCCGGAACCACCCCGGCCGCCTACCTCCAATACGATTTCAATGAACTCATGGTGACCGCACTCGCCACGGGTGGGAGTGGCGGCGAGGACCGGCTCACGGAAAACATCGTCCTCAATTTCGACAAGTTTACGGAAACCTACTACATCACGGATCTTCTCGGGCAGACCCGGGGTGATGCCACGGCCTACTGGACCGTCTCCCAGAATATCGGGGGAGGAACTAACGACGCAGGCAACAGCAACGCGAATCTCGCCCCGAGCATTTCCACCATCGCGAACACTTCCACCCCGGAGGACACCGCCAAGATCGTGGCCTTCACGATTGGCGACGGCGAGACCGCGGCCGGCGCACTGGTCCTGACCCGCGGCTCGGACAACCAGACGCTGGTACCCACCGCCAACATGGTGTTTGGCGGCAGCGGCACGAGCCGCTCGGTCACGATCACCCCCGCGGCCAACGCCAGCGGCTCGGCCAATATCACGATCATCGTCACGGACGCCGGCGGCCTCACCGCGAGCCGCACCTTCCTCTTCACCGTCAATCCCGTGAACGATGCCCCCACGATCACCGCGGTCCCCGGCCAGACGACAAATTTTGATGCGCCCGTCGATGTCGCTGTCACCGTCGCCGACGTCGACAGCAACATCGACACCGTGACCCTGACCGCCACGGGTGCACCGGCCGGCATCCTGGCCTCCGGCACGGATCTGACCGGCAGTGGTGCGGGGCGCACCTTCCGCCTCACCCCGGTGTCCGGGGCGAGCGGCACGACCACCGTGACCCTTACCGCCTCCGACGGAACTGGTTCATCACAGACCACGTTTTCGCTCACGGTCAACGGCCCCGCCAGTCCGCTCTCAATCACGCTCAATACCAACGCCGCCGCGCTGCCCGTGGCGCTGCCGGAAAACACCGCCACCGACACCAGCCTCGGCGCCCTCGCTGCGGTTGATGGTGCCGGTATTTCCCATGTATTTGCGCTGCTCGACGATGCCGGCGGGCGCTTCAAGATCGGCGGACTCGGCGGTGACCAACTGCTCGTGGCCGACGGGTCGCTCCTCAATTATGAAGCCGGCGCCACTTACACGGTCCTGATTCAGGCCACCGACAGCTCCAACCCGGCGCGCAGCCGCACGGATGCCTTCACGATCAACCTGAGCGATGTCAACGAAGCCCCGGTGATCAACCCGCCGGCGCAAACCACCGTTCCGCCGGAGACGGACCGGGACCTGACGGGCATCAGCATCACTGATGCGGACCCTGGGGCAGGTGTGTCGCCTTTCGTGGTCACCTTCTCCGTCCTCCATGGCACCCTGGCCCTAGATGCAACCGGACCGCTCAACGGCAAGATCGCCGGCAACAACAGCGCCAGTCTGACCGTCACCGCGCCGCTCAACGACATTGCAGACGTCCTGGCCGCCACCGGCCTGCGCTATCGTGGCGATGTGGGTTATCTGGGCACTGAAACCCTCACCGTCAGCGCCAACGACCAGGGCGCCTCCGGTTCCGGCTCACCGCAGACCGCCGTTATCTACCCGAGCTTCCAGGTCGCGCACACCCCGTTTACCCTTTGGCAGAGTGTCCATTTCAATGCCGCCGAACGCGGCAACCCCGCCATCGGCGGCCCCAATGGGGAGGGCGACCAGGACGGCGTTCCCAATCTGGTCGAGTATAGCCTCGGCACGGCCCCGCGTGACACCGGCAGCAGCGCCCATAACCTGGTCGAACCCATGATGCTCACGCTCGGAGGCGAAACCTACCTGGCCATCCGCTTCCCGCGGCGGATCTCCGATCCCAGTCTCGCGATCGTGGTCGAGGTGGCCACCAATCTCACCAACTGGCAGTCCGCCGAAGGCGATACCGTTGAGGAAGTCGTTACCCCGATCGATGGCGAATTCGAGCGGGTCACGATCCGTTCCTCCGTGTCGATGAGCACGCAAGGCAACCAGCAGATGCGCATCCGCTGTGTATTGGGCGACACTCCCTAACTTGGCGCGGAGCACACCTGCGCCCTGAAGCCGGGGATTGAATTGGAGCGGGTGGACGGAATCGAACCGACGATACCGCTTTGGAAGAGCGGAGTTTTACCACTAAACTACACCCGCGGGTGGCCAGCGGGGAGCGTATTCAATCTCCAGTGACGTTGTGCTGTTGGCCTGAAAAGGAACGATTGCTGCGTCCAACTTCTCCAAGGTTTCCCTCGTAAATGTGGATTGCGGCTGAAGCTGGGGGAGGGACGTGGATTTGCAAGCGTTGGCTCTTGGGTGAGTTTTGAGGGGTTGGCTCAGTGACGAAGTGAAAGAGGGTGGTTTGCGGCTTGATGGTGAAATGATGGTGAAATGCCCCACGGCGGAAACCGCAGCGCGGGAGCCCATGCTCCCGCACATGCGGTCACGCGCAGTCGAGCGAATTACCGGCACTCGTAGAACGGGTCTCTAGCATTTCGGTTGTTGAAGTACGGGTGGTACTCGCCGCACGCGTCATCCCCGTAGAGCTGTTCCACGCCGTGGAGTTGCTCCAACGTTTCATCGTAGCATGCCTGAATCGCGATGTCTGCTCCCGCGTAGGCGGCCTGATTCTTGATTGGCTGTGCCTTTGCCCGCAACGCACGAGCTAGCTTTTGTTTTAGGTTCTCATTTATTTTCATAGGTTGTTTTCCGAGGCGACACTGTGTCGCCTCACTGATGAGCACCATTATGCAGCGATTGGCCGATGACGGCGAATTGTAAGAAGTCCGCCGCACTTCTTATATCCCAGCGTTAGAAAAACTCCGCACACTGCGCGATGATGCGCGCCAGCAGCATCAACGCAGACGGCCTTTCCGCAGCATTACATCGCTCCGAATTTGCCGTGAGCCCACGCCTGCCCCGAAAAGCCACAACGTTTCTAGGAACGATTCTCGCGCCTAAGCCCTCACACGCTTGCCCCAACCGTGAGTTGCTTCGAGTCCAGCTTTGGACGGAGACCTGCGGTCACAAACGCACTGTCGAGCGCGGCGGTCACATCAGCCAAGCCGTCCTGAGTCGTTACAATCGCATCATGGATGCTGATGAGCGGATACGGCTTCGCACGCAGCGCGTTGATGGCATCGAACACAGCCCACGCTTCGATGTACTGCATCTCCTTGGCCAGCTTCCCTGCCGCCTTGTAGGTCTTCGCCTTTTTGCGGGCGTTAATTTCACTCCAGAGAATCGGAAACTCAGCCTTGAATGCCTTCGCGTAGGTTCCCTTCGCCCCCTTCTCGGTCTCTGGGTAGGCGTAGAAGACCTCACGGAACAAGGCTTCCTTCAGTTCGGCCTTCTGCTCCTCGTCGTTGAGGTTGTGCTTGCATCCCGTCGCCTTGTTCATGTGCGCCCAGAACGTCCCACCCTCGACGAGCGTTCTGTAGCGCCTGCTCTCGTCGGACTTGGACGGGTACAGCAGCGCATGCAGCAATGGTTGCGAGGAGGAGATATCCACCACGAAGAGCGGCTCCATCCCGCAAGAGAAGAACGGTCGAATATCCCGAGGCAGTGAGGTCATCACGGTGTAGTTGCGCCCCTGCTTGTCAGTTGACCAGTGCATGACACCGAGCAGCAACTGCTCGACCACGTTGGCGCGATACTGCCGGTCCTTTGGGTCGGAGATGGAAGCGATGTATCGCAAAGCCGCCTCACCATCAAAAGTCAGGCGACCGATGCTGTCCGCAATCTTCCGATACACCTCATGCTTCGAGGCATATTCCTCTCTTTGTTTTTTTAGGAAGTCTCGTCGGACTCGTATCGCGTGCTTCGTGGACAGTTGATGCCGCTGGCGAGTTTCAACGGACAGCACCTCACGGTTGAGCATGTAGGACGTTGCTCGTACTCCCGGCTGATATCCTGCGGGACTTTTTTTGAGATGCCCCCACGCCACGCCCTGCTTGATGAGCTGCGCGTAATTTTCCCCACCCAGCTCCCGGAGGAGCGTGTTGTGGGCGCGAAAGAAATTCCCCTTTTTCTTGTCCACCTTCTTCCACAGCAGCCCTCGGGCGTAGAAGTAGCTTAAAATAATGAGGTATCTTTCACCGAGGGAGCGCCCGAGCGACTCAATGACCTGACTTATTTCAAATCCGTCAGGCAACAGGATGAAGCATGGTGCCCCATCTATCTTCTGTTCTATCCTCCTATATGGCGTCGGGTTTTCGACACCACTGGTCCCTGTGCCAAACACCTTGTCGAACTCCGCCAGTATCTCCTGTTGGCTTTTGGCGGTGTAGGGATGGGACATGGCTTAGAAAAAGTCAGGCGCAGGAACCTGACGCAAACCCGAAGAAAAGCCTGAGAGTCGTGATAGTTATTCTCAGAGGAGAATCGCCCATGAAATCAACGAACAAGAACACGACCGACGCCCTGCTGCACGGCCTCATTGCCGAGCTTAGAAAAAGTGGCACGAGGTGCGGCACTGGCGACCAGATGAAATCCATCAGGGCGCAACGATGACGCGGGACGAACTCATTGAACTCATCAGCGACGTGACCTCTCTGCTCGGCACCGCGCTCGCGCAGCACGTCGAACTGACTGAGAGCCTGTCATCACAGGGGGTGGAGTCGCAGAAACAAAAACTGGATTCCCTCAAGGCGAGGATGGCAGACGAGAAATTGAAATTGGCCAAGCTGAAGGATGCGGCGAAGCGGAAGCGCGAACTAGAAAAACTCAGGCACGACCACGAGCGGCAGACCGCCAACGAGGGCAAGTCATCCGCAGGTCGCATTCAACTCCTCAATGGTCAGGGCCGTCTCATCGGATGGCTCCACAACGAGGCGAACGGGAAAGTGACGGTCTATGATGCCAAGGGTCGTCTTGTGGCGCGGGAACTCACCGGGGGAATTACGCTGGACCGATTCGGTCGCGTGGTGGGGCGATGCAAGGGGCAGGGGTTGGTAGTGCTCGGCAGACGAATGGCGGCGTGACGATTCGGTCAGGTTGCAACGCTCCAATATGGGGCAGTGGACATTCACTGATTCTCGCTGATGTAGTAAATCACTTGAATGCTCTGGATAAAGACAAGGTCAGGAAACTTGAATGTCTGTTCAATTGGAGGAGGAGGATTAATTCCCTGAGAGAATCCTCCGATGCGAGAGTTGTGGCGTTCTGATTTGAGAAATTCACTCTCGATGTTCTCAAACGGGGTTGTGGAAGATAGTGCATAGACTCCTATGACTTTCACGCCTGCGGCTCCGGCAATCTTTTCGGCTTTTTTTCGCGCATCTTCAACGGCGCTGATTTTTAGGGTCTCTCTGATTTCGTCTTCATTCGACGCCTCACCGAGAATCTCTTGAAGATTATCCACCTGAACGACCGAAAGCTGTTTAACAAATTCGGCCACGCGCTCTACCTGACGCAACCGAACCATAAAGCGCCGCGTCACTGTGAATCCTTGAGGCGTAGTATCATTTTGGCGATATGCACGGCTCACAAAGATGTTCGCAAATTCAATGTCTGATTGCGGAATGGTAAAATCCCGTAGAACCTTGAATACACTGGCAGCTTTATTTTCGGCGATTTCACTGGCCTTGGTTTGCGACAGGTCTGTGGCTGCGACCGAGAAG
>CAZFHG010000001.1:45336-46687 GCA_964518665.1 uncultured Opitutaceae bacterium
TTATCACGAGGACATCGGGACGAACTTGAGCAATCGCCGTGCCGACCGAGTAAATGAAGGGTTTGTCAGGCGTGACGGCTGCGACGGTAGACCCGACGATGCAGAGGAGAAGAACTAGATGTTTCATTGTGATATGCTGCGTTGGAGGACCACACTCTAGTTTGGGTATCAGCATCCTGTCGAGTTCTCCAATCTATCGCACCGCAATCGCCCCTCCTGCGCGGTTTACGGGCCAACGGCAGCCCGACGCATGGCAAGGGTGGGGTTGAGCCTGCCAAGGCGTTTACGGGGCAGGAAACGGCCAAAATGACCGGGTATAACCGACCCCTTGGTAAAACGGGCTTGCTATCATTCATGATAGCTATCATACAGGATAGCATATGAAGGCTATCGGATACGCGCGAATCTCAGTTGAGAACAACGACGGTGTGAGTCTCGCCAACCAGCGCGAACGCATCGAAGCATGGGCCAAGGCCAATGGCCACGAGCTTGCGGGCATGTTCGTCGAGGTCCGGTCGGCTGGTCGGGCTGACAACCGCCCCGAGTTAAAGAAAGCCATGGCTGCCGCCTGCCGGGACGGGGCCATTCTGGTCGTTTACAGCCTCTCCCGCTTCTCCCGCAGCGTCAGGGATACGTTGGCCCTCGCGGAGCAGTTGGAGCGTTGTAATGCGAATCTAGCCAGCCTGTGCGAGAATCTGGACACCTCGTCAGCCATGGGCCGGATGTTCTTCAAGCTGATGTCCGTTCTTGCCGAGTTCGAGCGGGACCAACTTCGGGAGCGGACCACCAACGCCATGAGCCACCTGCGCCAGCACAACAGGCGGATTTCTTCCAAGATACCCCTCGGCTACGACTTGGCCTCCGACGGCATCACCCTCACCCCCAACCAGACCGAGCAGGCAGCAATCGCCCGTATCGTGGAGCGCCGTGCCAGCGGAATGACCCTCGGAGCCGTCGCTCGCAGCATGGTGGCCGATGGCGTGGCGACCAAGCAGGGCGGGCAGTGGACCCCGAAAACAGTCTTGGCCATTCTGCGGCGGCAGGAGAAGCTGGCCGCATGAAGCGCAAGACCCGCAAGAAGCCCCTCCCCACGGTCACCAAGGCCGAGGTTGCCAGCCTACCCAAGAGCGAGGCTGTGCTGCTGCGCCTGACCAGTCAGGACAAGGCGGCGATTGTGCGTGCTGCCAGCAAACTTCATCTCACTGTGACCGAGCTAGTCACCCGGGCAGCGCTGATGGTTGCGGAGAAGGTCGGAAAGTAGGGTCTTAAAGAAAGTCCACCCCCTAAAAACCCGACTCCATATAGGAGGATAGGATGGAGGGGAGGGATTAGCTATCTCGGATGGTATCTG
>CAZFHG010000002.1:0-41214 GCA_964518665.1 uncultured Opitutaceae bacterium
TTTCAGGTTGCCCAGACTAACACCAGCCCTGGCTCCGTTTCAGGCGGTCACGTCACAGTCGGCAACGCATGCCTTCTGATGAGAAAACAAAACCCATGAGAACCTGCGATGGTGATGACATCAACTTGCCGCGACTTGAGTGGGAGAATGAAAGCCGCGAGGAGATTCGCATACGACAACCCGGGCGACTCGGTCACGTGAAAGAGCTGCCAGTCGCGATCTCCAGTTACATGAATAGGCACCAGTTCGGTGGCGCAGAGGATCGAAGTTTCGGCGGTGCTGTGACAGAAACAAATGAAGGCACCCCCGATCCAATCCGGTACCGCGCAGCCGGGTGGCAACGAACACGACGTGAAATCACCGAGGAGCTGTTCAAACCGGCAGGAATGAATCGCAGCGGCTTGGTTGCCCCCGGGAAATGGCAACGATGCATCGATCGGTCCCGGTCTATCAGGTGGCGGAGTCAGCGGGAAAATCGGATTGCTAGCCGTGGCGGCTGAGGTTTCGAAGTTCGAACAGGACATTGACCTGACCATGTGATTTAGAGCGGGCCACCATCGGTGTACTGACCCGACGGTGGCCGCCTACCTGAACACAACAGTAACACTTCCCCCGCCCATGCGGGATTTGGGTTGGCGTGATGCCTTAGAGTAAGACGCTTTGGGTGGGTAACGCCCTACACATATGACACACGCAGCGTAAAAACCTGCGACTTGTGGTGTCTCGTTATCCGGCCCGCGAGTTTGCTGGCAACCAGTAGAGCAGGTCTTTGACCTGCTCAGGCCCAATCGCTATCGCGGGCCCAGAATGGGAGCTCACAGGCCTGCCCCACTTCAAGGCATCTTATGGAGAGAATGCCCCGGCGCATTCAAAAGTTGGCCGCTGCCGGATACCGCCAAGTGGCGGAGACGGCTTCCAAAACACCGGCCTGGTCACTCGTTCAAAAGCGTGGCCACATGCACCCGGTTCTTGGCACCGAGTTTGCGAAAGATGGAGGCGAGCTGGGTCTTGATCGTGAGCGGGCTGCGATGAAGCGCCTGTGCGATCTCCGGCGTGGTGAGCCCCTCGCGTACTCGCAGGGCAACCTCCCGCTCCCGGAACGAGAGCCGGGCCAGGAGATTGAGGGCGGAACGGGACAACTCCCGATGGCGGTCACCCCGTGGCCGCCGGTAGTCCAACCGGAGGTAACAGACGGGATCACTGCCATCGGCCGGGAGTTGCACCCGGACCACCGCATAGAGCCCGCGCTCAGGCTCGGCCACTGACAGGGGTGGTGGAATCTCACCTGTCACCACCAAAGTCTTGATCGAGGAGCGGCAGGCCGTGCGCAACACCTCGGGCAGGACAAATCCGGAACAATCCAAAGGCAGGGCATCGCCGCCTTGCGGCCGGCCGTTCCACACCGAGCAGACCACACTCGCCTCCTCGTTGAACCACAGGGCGATACCATCAGCGCCCACCAGCACGAGTCCGATGGGCACATCCGCCAGCATGGCCTGGACCAGGGGCAGCAGCCGGGCCGTGTCCGCCGTGGCCAGCAATTCAGTCATCGGGAAGCAATTGTTCGCCATGCCGCTCACCATGGCGGCACACCCGGTGTTGTCGCCCGGGCCGCAGGCATGGCAAAGCCGGCGCACGGCCCCTCCTTGAGGTCCGACAATACATAACTCGGATGAATCGTCTGGGATCTGATCGGGCGACAGTTGATCTCAATCGCCCGATTGCCCAGGCCGGCCTCAACAAAGTGAGCCAGATGGGCCTCCTTTGCGTCCGGCGATACATAGGCATAAGCCAACACGGCAAGGACATCGCCGGGTTGAAATATCTGCGTGAGGCTGCCGCGCACCTGAACCTCGCCCGCAGTGCCCTGACAAACAGACGTGACCGTCCGATTGCACTCGCGAGTCCAAAGCTCAACCTGCTCCAGCTCATCCAACCGGGCCGCCCAGAGCAGTTCCGGATCGAGCACGAGAGCCTCGGATCCACCGGGATCAAGCGCCGTCACCACCAAGGGTCGCAGGTAGGCTCGCAACATTTTGCGATAGGAGGAGGGATTCGTCAGCATGGGGGCAGATAGGCTTGCATGCGCCGTGCGAGTTCCAGGTCGACCCGGGTCACCTGATCGCGGGAATCATGGGTGGTAAGACGGATATCCACGCGGTTGCTGTGATTGCTCCAATCGGGATGGTGGTCGAGGGCATCGGCCTCACTGGCCGCAAGCATCATGAAGCAGATGGCGTCATCGAAACTCAAAAAGCACGCACTGCGCACAAGGGCGTGATTCTCATGTGACCAACCCGGCAAATCGCGCAGGGCGATGGCAATTTCATCCCCGGTCAATGGCCTTAATCGCGAAGAACCCGGGCTCATGACTGGCGATGCGCGCAGACCGCCGAGCGATGGAGTTCCCGCGCGAGGGCGAAGGCTTCGGATAAGTCCGGCCAGGCAATGCCGGCTTTTCGCTCCGCCGGAGAAAGGTCATGCACCCCAGAATGAAAAGCGCGCACATGTACCACCTTCCCATCGTTTATCTCCACGTAGAGTTCACCGGTCCGACTATGGCCAAAGAGTTGAAAACGCCATGTCTGGTCGCCCTGCAAGGGACCATCATGGTAGACGACGCAGTGACTGCTTGCTTTAAGCGCGGCTAGACATTGAGCAGGATGAGGCAAGCAACCGCTGACTGGCATTGGCAGGTCGATACCATCCCTCATACCCGCCCCTCCTGCGCTAAACCTGCGTGCAGAAACAGATCACTCACCCCCACTGGGGTGGCTCCTGCAGACAAATTGCAGCGGAATGCTAACCATGGTGCGTAAGATATTGGGGTATTGAGCATGAGTAAAATAAAGTGCTGCTGCCGGAGAAACCTCCGGCAGCAGCGACCAAACAACACAACTGAGACAAATCACCGATGGCACGGATGAGCCCACGGGATGTCAGTAAGCTAAGACGCAACAGCAGCCCCGGACCCCTAACATTGAGGCTGTAATTACGCTGAAAGGAGCAGAGCCCGGCAGTAGGGCATGTCTCTGACCTGCCTATTAACGCTTACTTGCGGATGAGGCGTCCAATGGCGGGTCACAGACCCACCCTACTGAACAGCGCAGTTGTAGGAGCAGCTTTATGCCGCGATCAAATGCACCAAATCACGGCATAAAGCCGCTCCTACAGTTCAAACCTCTGTACAATCCTCTCTCCAAAGCCTCAGAAACGGCGCCGCACGGTGAAACGTACATGTCGTGGTAATTCGCGAGTCACAAGATCCGCACCGGCAAAAGGTGAACTGGTCGGCCGCCAATTGAACTCATCGGTAGCATTGAGCAGGTCACAGGACAGGCTCCAATCCCGGTGCCGGAGAAACCCACCGACATTCCAAGTCTCCTGTGCCGGAATTACTACCCGGCCAAAGAGGTCGAGGTTCTGCGAGCCCTGGAGACTGCCCCAGAATCTCAGACCCCAACCGGACGGAGCGAGATACGTGGCAGTCAGGTTCGCGATCCAGCGTGGCAGACCCGGCACCCGATAATTGCCACGGGCATAAGCCGGGAAATTGTCGCTGGGGCGGGCGGAATCGAACTGCGGCACGGTGGCAATCCCGCCCGGCAACGGCCCATCACGATACGAAGCAGCAAGGTAACTCGCATTGCCTGTCAGCGTAATCGCCGGGAACAGCTTCCACTCGCCGGCCGCCTCCACGCCGCGGACTCGTAACTCGTCCGGGAGACCAAACCGGGGATTGGTCCGCACACGGTCCTGCTGATATAGTGCAAGCTGACCGGAGAGCCGATGGTCAACCGTCCGGAATCGCGCACCAATTTCGATGAGGTCACTGGCATTTTCAAAAAGTTCACCAGGCAAATGGTTATTCGTGAGGCCATGACCGCCGGAGCCGGAGGACGGTTCAGCCGCCGCAGCGCGATTGAGCGTCATGTAAGGTGAAAATAGTCCGTTGGTGCCCCACGCCAGACTTACCGTACCGGCGGGTAAAATTTTCCTGATCGAACCACTCACGGGCAAGAAACCCGGGGCCAGCAAGGGGTCCTCGCTGTCAGCGTGCACCAAATCGGCCCTCGCCCCCAATATCAGGGTGAAACTCCCCGGCAGCGTTAGCGCGTCCTGTAAAAAAACTCCTGCGTTCGCGACCTTTGAGTGCAGGGTCTGGCTGAGTGAGGTCGTCGGAAAAGCGGCGTAGCGCGCACCGGACACAGCATGGCGCCCGGGCCGGCCTGGCACCGGTCTGACGCCGAAGAGTTGCGCCGTCGGAAAACGGTAGGTCGCAGGATCGAGCGTGAGGTCGAAGGCGTTCATCGCCTCATTGAAGAAGTCCACGTAGCTGATGCGCTCCTCGGCACGGAAGGCGACACCCCAAAGCAGGTCGTGCCCCACTCCCGCCCAGTTATGTTTCTCCCGGACTTCCGTCCGGTTCTCGAGCGTGAGGCTGCGGGGTAGATAACTGTAGAATGTGTAAGCTGCGTATTTCTCGCTGGTGACCCGCTCGAAATAGGTGCGGTTGACGATCTGTCGTCCAGCGGAGGAGCCAAACGTGCCGGTCAATTGCGCAACCTGTGCACGGGCCCAGCCCTGGTCGTCCGGTCCGAGGAGAATCTGCGATCCATCGACCCGCACGATGCCGGTCGGAGTGAAGGTGTTGCCGAAATACGAACCGGTGCCGCCATTTTGCACCGAGGAGCCCGTGACATATTCGCCGCGGTCGATCAGCGCCTGCGTGGGACGATTGATACCGGGGTTCTCGGCATACGCGACCTGATAGGTCTCCGCGTTGAAATCCCAGCTCACATCAGTCTGCGGTCGCCAGGTAAACGCGAGATAACCCGACCACGACCGCTCGCCGAGCAACCGGTAGAAACTGTTCGCATCGCGCCGCTCAAGACTCACGCGATAGGCCAGTTGCGACGAGAGCGGACCGGTGGCATCGAACTGGGCGCGAAAATCCTGCCACGATCCGGAAGTGAGCGTGAATTCGGCCCGCGGCTGGAAGGCCGGGGCTTTGGTCACGAAATTGAGCAACCCGCCCGTGCCATTGGTGAGTCCAAATGCCGCCGGCGGCGCACCGGCGAGCACCTCAACGGCCTCGACTGCGTTGAATGAAACCGGAAAGACGTTGCGATTGTAGGCCCGGCGCTGGCCGTTCCAGGCCGCGTCCCCGAGGTCACCGCGAATCAACGGCACACCCGTGAGGCCATAGGGAGGTGCACTCACGGCCCCGCGTACCAGGGGTGAAAGGTCTTCGACGCGATTCACTGCGAACGCCGCCAATATGTCTTCGTTCACCCGCGACACCGCCCGCGTGCTTCCGGCCTCGGTCACGAAGGCGAAACCGCCAGCCGGCCGGTCTTCACGCGAGGTCTCGGCCACATACTCGGGCAACCGCACGACACTGTCTGTTGCCGGCAATGACTGACCCCAAGCGCCGGGCAGCAAAGCCGCCGCCGCCAGAAGAAAAAAGGATGGGATTAATTTCATTGGAATAAATGCAGGCCCGCCAATGCCCGGAGTGCAGCGGGCGCGCTGCTCCCTTGGACCGGCCGATGACAGGGACCAATCAGGCGGGTTGCACTGCCGCCAGGCGGGCGGAAGTCACTTGGTTGCCCAGCGCAAGGAGGACAACCCGCACCTTGTGGAAGCGCACTTCACGGGGCTGAAGCCGGACATATGCTGCCACGATCACGAGATCGCCCACCCGCACGAGCTGCGCGGCGGCTCCATTCACCTGGATCTGCCCGGGCTCGCCGTAGATCACATAGGTTGTGAAACGGGCGCCATTAGTGATGTCATAGACATCCACCTGTTCAAATTCGCTCAGATTCGCCTCCCGGCACAGGGCCCGATCGATCGAGATCGAACCTTCGTAATCGGGATCGGCGGCCGTGAGCGTGGCGCGATGGAGTTTGGATTTGAGAAAGGTCAGTTGCATTCGAAATCAAGAGGGGCGGACAGGTTCTCGGTTCAACTTTACGGCGTGCTTCAGGCCGTCCAGGACCAGTTCCGGCACAATCTCATCGAAGAGCCGCTCCGTCTCGAACATGCGGGCGAACCCGCCTGTACCGATGACGTAGGGTTTGCCGCCGGCAAAAGTCTCGGCCGCGATGGAATTGATCAGATGCCGGATGGCCCCGACATGCCCATGGTAGAGCCCGGAATTGATGCTTTCGGCCGTGGTCCGGCCCAGAGGTGACTCGGGACGCACAATCTGGACGTGGGGCAGTTTGGCGGTGTGGCCAGCAAGGGCCGCGGCGGAGACACCGACGCCGGGCAGGATTGCACCACCGAGATACTCACCCGTGGCGGTAACCACATCGAGGGTCGTGGCTGTACCGCAGTCCACGATGATGAGATTCCGAGCCGGATGGCGGAGCGTGCCGCCAATCGCATTGGCAATGCGGTCGGCGCCCACCTCGTGGGGATTGCGATAGAGCACCTTGAGCCCGGTTTTTACCCCGGCCTGGAGGATGAGCGGTTCGGCGTGGTGGTACTCGACACAGGCCCTTTGCAGCGAATGCAGCGCCGCTGGCACGACCGAGCACAGTGCGATCTGTTTGATCTGCTCGGGCTGAATGCCGTGGGCGCGAAGCACCGCCGCGAAAAAGACCCCGAGTTCGTCGGATGTTGCGAGCGGGTGCGTGGACTTGCGAAACGTGCAACGCAGGGTGTCGCCGTCGAAGACCCCGCCGAGAATCTGGCTGTTGCCGACATCAAGACAAAGGAGCATGGGAGGTGGGAGTTGAAGTTGTGATGGACTGGGAAAGCAGTTCCTCGAGACGTACCGCGATTTCGGTGCGCGTGGCGCAAGCCCAAAGCGCGCGATCGGCGCCGCGATGGATCGTCGCCGGAAACTGGTCCGGTCCGTCACCGCGCTGCGCATTGTCGTTGTGCACCACGAAGTCGGCCCCGGCCCGGTTGAACAAGGTCTCGATCGCCGCCTGCGCCTCGGCGGGCGTGGCGCCAGCCGTGAGCTTGAAGGCCACCACCATGAGGCCCGGATTCCGGCTGCGCGCCCGCAGGGTGTCCACGAGCTTGGGCTGGGGCTTCAATTCAATTAGCACCTTCGCGCCCGATTCAACCTTGCCCACACCGGGCAATCGCTCGAGGCCGTCGATCCAAAGCGCCCCGATGCCAAAGTCTCCCACCGCCGCGGCGTGGATAACCGCGTCGTAGTCTGACTCGCCCAGCAACCGTGTGAGCGCCGTATCGAGTTCGGAAAAAGTCTGAAAGGTTTCATCGTGCACCGGCACGGCCGCCGTGGGTGCGACGCGGGCGCGCAGGAGGGTGACCTCGTGCCCGGCATGAGCAAAGGCGGTCGCGAAGCCGGCACCGGTGCGGCCGGTGCTGGTGTTCGTCAGGACGCGCACGCCGTCGAGCAGTTCGGAGGTGGCCCCACTGGTGATGAGGAGGCGCAGCCGGCGGGCGGGACGTGCGAGCACGGATTCAATGGCCGTCACGATGAGCTCGGGTTCAGCCATCCGCCCCTCGCCCGTCTCACCGCAGGCGGAGCGGCCGGAGCCGGGGGCCACGAAACCGGCGCCCCATTCCTGCAGGCGGACAACCGAGGCCTGCGTGGCTGGATGGGACCACATCGCAGGATTCATGGCGGGCACTAAAAGCAGCGGTTTGTTGCGCTCACGTGCAAGCAGCAGTGCACCGGCGAGATCGTCGGCCAGACCGGCGGCAAAGCGATTCAGGCTGTGGGCCGTGACGGGACAGACGACGATGGCATCCGCCCAGCGCACGAGATCGATGTGCTCAAGCGCGGCCCCAGGGGCCCAGAGGTCCGAATACGTAGGCTCACCGGTCAGGCCTTCGAGCGTGGCCGGACCCACAAAGCGGAGGGCGGCGGCGGTGCTCACGGTGCGCACCTTGTGCCCGCGCTGCACTAGGGCGGAAATGACCGAACAGGCCTTCGCGGCAGCGATCGATCCGGTGAGGATAAAGAGGATTTTAGAGGCGGACATGTTCAATGAGGCGAATGCCCTCGAGCCGGATGGCCCCGAGTCGGGCCCCGTCGCGATCGTTTACGTAATCCACCTCGAACCCTGCCTGATGGAGCTGGCGGGTGGCAGATTCGGCGTCAGGTGCCGAACGGAGGATTTTCGGAAAAAACGCCGCCTGGATCCGACCCTCGGGCGACAGGCGGCGGTTGCGGGAACTCATGGCGAGGCCGTCGTCTTCGCGGATCGTCGGACAGCCCACGATGTCAACGGGAAGGAAAAATGCGGCGGCTAGTCCGCGGATGAGCTCGAGTTGCTGCCAGTCCTTTTCGCCGAAGTAGGCCCGAGTGGGGGCCACGAGATTCAGAAGCTTGAGCACCACCGTGAGGACGCCGTCGAAATGACCCGGGCGGTGCGCACCCTCGAGTTCCTTGCTGAGTGCGGACTCGGTGACCCGGTAACGATACTCGTCAGGATAAAGGGCCGCGGATTCCGGCACGATCACCCAATCCGCAAATTCCTTCGCGAGTGCGAGGTCGGCATCCAGGGTGCGTGGATACTTGGCCAGATCCGTCGCATCGTTGAACTGCGTGGGATTGACGAAGATGCTCAGCACGACGCGGTCATTTTCGCGGCGGGCCCGCTCCAGCAGCGATACATGCCCACGGTGCAGGGCCCCCATGGTCGGCACAAAGCCCACCGTGCGTCCATTGAACTCCGGACCGCGGCGCAAGGTTCGCCAGGTGGATAGATTGGTGATGAGCAGCATCAGGCAATGACCTCCTTCGGTGCGGGAAACCGGCCGGCGCGAACGTCGCGGCTGAAGGCATTCAGCGCCCGGGTTACCAACTTGGCTCCGTCGAGATAGCGTCGCGCAAAGCGCGGACGAAAATCAGGATCAAGTCCCAGCAAATCGGTGATCACGAGCACCTGCCCATCGGTGCCGGCACCCGCGCCGATGCCGATGGTCGGTACACGCAAATCCTGTGTCAGGCTGCGCGCCAGCGCGGCGGGAACACACTCAAGCACGAGGGCAAAGACGCCAAGTTGCTCGAGCCGCAGGGCATCGTGCCGCAGGCGTTTGGCCGCGGTCGGGCTGCGACCTTGCATCCGGTGACCGCCGAATTGATTGACGGACTGCGGCGTGAGACCGAGATGACCCATGACCGGTATGCCGCTCCCGATCAGATGCGGAATCAGATCCTCGTGTCCGGCCACACCCTCGATTTTGACGGCATTGGCTCCGGCCTGCAGTAACTGGCCGGCCGCCTGGGTGGCGACATCGCGGCCCAGCCGGGTCGCGAGGAAGGGCAAATCCGTGATGATGAAACCGTCCGGCGCGCCCCGCCGGACCGCCGCCGTATGCGTGACCATCATTTCGACCGTTGCATGAATGGTGGACCGATGGCCGTGCACGACCATGGCGGCACTGTCACCGACCAGGAGTGCATCAACGGAGGATGAGGTCAGGAGGCGCGCCTGGAGGACATCATACGCCGTTACGACTGTGATCGGCCGGTGGCTCCGCTTGGCGCGGGCGAAATCGAGGATGCTCTTCACACCGCCTCCGCAGTTTCCGTTTTAGGAAAGTCACGGGGAGGCAGGGATGTTTTCAAGGGTGCTGTTCGCATGGCGATGCAGTCTCCGGGATCTGAGGTTTGTAGTGAGCTGACGATGTCCGGTCGCGAGCGAGTTCGCGCTGGACGCAATTACAGTACGCAAATGCACCGCTTTGGAAAGCGCCGCCTTCGTCATAGTGATAATTTAGTCGGGGGAATTGTTTATGTTACCGTGAAGCGGGGCTCGAACCAGGATTTGTGTAGGGCCGTACCTTGGTCCGTGCCTCGATGATCTGCCGGCAACGCATCGCTATCAGGCGTCACCAAGGTGACGCCCTACATGATGACCATTTGCTTACGCCCGTAGCTGCCTGGATGTCCGCTTCACCAGCGCCAGTTTACGCCGGCGGTGAACTGCCGGGGGCTCGCAGGCACGGCGGGGACTTCCTCGAAGCGGCTGTCCCAGAGGTTTTCGATCTGCACGGAGAATTCCACGCCGGGTAGATCCTTGGGGCGGAACGCCAGTGCCAGGGCTGCGAGGGCGGATTCATCGGGACCGCGGCGGAGGGGATTCGACTCCTGCAAACGGAACTCCTGATCTAGCCGGAGATCGAGCCCGGGCCGGAGATGCAAAACGACCGCGGCGGTCAGACGGTGACGGGCAAAATTGAGGGCGTAGAAGCTGCCATCCACCAGCGCACCATGGTAATCCGCATTTTTGTCGAGCCAACTGTAGCCAAAGACCAAGTCGGCGCGGGTGGCGCGGCGGGTGTAGACGAGTTCGATGCCAGTGGTCGCGAGGTCCACGGCGTTTGCGCTGCGGGCGGTGACACCCTGGCGGAAAGTCCAGTCAACGAGATCGTCGTCCCAACGGTGAAATACGGCGGCATCAAAGGTCCAAGACCGTCCATGCCATCGGGCTCCCGCCTCGAGATTGCGGCTGATCTCGCGGCCAAGATTGGCATTGCCGCGGAACAGTCCGGCCGTGGCGCTGGAGTTGAGCGCGGTGTAAGTGGGTAACTGCGTGGTCTCGGCATACTGCACATGAAAGCGGTGCGGTGTGGCGGGACCGGCACCGGCGCCGGGCGTGAATTCGAGTCCGATGACGGGCGAAAACCGGCCGCCGTCGCGATTGGAATCATCCCAAGTGCCGCCGGCACGTAGAGTCGGGGCGAGCGTGGCAGCAGGAAACGCATATTCGGGCACGAGCGAAACCTTGCGCTGAATCCGGCTCCGGTATTTCCCGGCGGTCAGCGAGGTGGATGCAAGGGAGTCGGCGATCACCTGCGCGGCATAGTTGATCACCACCTCGCCGGCATGCTGCCGGCCCTCGACTCCGGCGGCTTCCACCCAGGTCGTGTGCTGAAAGGGGTGAACCGCACCAACCGGAGCGAAGCGATTAAAGGCATAATCATCCTTGTTCCGCCGGTAGTACGCACCGGCCTGGATGTAGTCGCCTTCCCCAAGGTCGGCGCGGTGGTTGAAGGCCGTCAGCACGGTCTGCAGATTCTCTGACTCGGGAGAATTGAAAGGCGTGTAGAGGTTGGGCCAGCCAAAGGCCTTGGCTTGATAGCCAGCAAAGAAATCACTCTGACTGCGGGGCCCGCGCACCTGCAAGCGCCCCCCCACCCGGCTGAAATCGTGATCGCCATTTTCGATGGAACCCTCGGATTCCGAACGGGACGCCTCCAGATCAGCGGCGATCTGCCAGCCATTGGAGCCAAGTGCCCGGGTCCAACCTTCATGAAAGGCCTGCCGGTTGGAGGCGTCGGGACCGGCAGCCGCGGAAAAGGTCCCGCCATCAGTAATCGGAGCCCACGTATAGGCGATCGTGCCTGCATTGGCGTTGACGCCGGTGATGGCGTTGTCGGCGCCAGTGCGGATCTGCGGTGCGCCCAGCATGGCGGGTGCGATGGGAATCTCCGCGAAGTAGTGGCCGGTCTGCGGATCGAGCAGCGAAACGGCGCCCACGCGGAAGCCGGTCTGCTCAAACACGCCACCACGCAGCGAGACATCGGCCTGGCCCTCGGCAAGGTTGCGGGATTGGACATCCACCAGCGGCTCGAAACGCAGAGCCGATACCGGCATGGCAAAGGTGCCGCCCGGTTCGGGATTGGCCACGCGGGGAGCCTGGGTCGTAAACACCGGCAGGACGAAGGGCTCGTCGGGGCGGTCGACTTGGGCGGATAACGCGGACGCGAGTGCGAGTGAGCCGGCGAGCGCCGTGGCTAGAGAATGGAGTGTTTTGGTCATGGTTAAGTATTCTTTTATTCTTGTTAACCTAGACCGATTGCGCGGGAGCGAGGTTCCGGCCGCAAGGCAAAATCCGCGCAATAGTGCCAAAGAAGTAGGGCAGGTCTCTGACCAGCCCGTTTTACTTCTCCCTGCAAATGGAACGTGTCATGGCAGGTCAAAGACCTGCCCTACTTGGTGTCCAAATGCGGTAAACTGCAGGAGCGGCTTTACGCCGCGATGTAGTCCTTCGATTGCGGCGTGAAGCCGCCCCTGCAGTGTGCAGACCGTGCAAGCGCGCCGTTGGCGCCACGTTCACTTCTTGGCCGACCCCGCCTCGGTGGCTTTGAGCAGCGTGCGGCTGATGATGATGCGTTGCACTTCCGACGAGCCTTCGCCGATCTCACACAACCGGGCATCGCGCCAGTAGCGCTCAACCGGGATGTCGCGGGTGTAGCCATAGCCACCGTGGATTTGGAGCACACGGTTGCAGATCCGCGACGCGGCCTCGGAGGCGTAGAGTTTGCCGACGGATGATTCCAGGGTGTGCCGCGCCCCGCGCTTCGCGAGAACGGCTGCCTGCAGCACGAGCGCCTCGGCCGCGCGCAGTTCCACTTCGCAGTCGGCGATCATGAACTGCAGCGCCTGGAAATCCGCGAGCTTCTTGCCGAACTGCTTACGGGTAACAGCATGCTGCAGCGCCGCATCGAGCGCAGCCCGGGCGAGGCCCAGCGAAACCGACGCGACGCCGATGCGCCCTTTGTCCAGGCACGCGAGCGCCGAGGCCTGGCCGCTGCCGCGCGCGCCCAGCAGTTCTCCCGGCGCACGTTCAAGGCGGAACTCGGCGGTGTCCGAGGCTCGCAAACCGCACGTCGGCACTTTGCGCATGAGTTGGATGTCGGCGTGCCGCACGAGGAAGGCGCTGATCTCCTTGCGGCCTTCCGGGGTCTGGCCCGACACAGCCATCACGATCAGATACTCCGCCCAGTGCCCCATGGTGATGTAGCGCTTGTGACCGGTGAGTTCCCAGCGACCCGGTTCAACTTCGGTGGCAATCGTCTGCACGCCGCCGCTGTCGCTGCCCGCCTCGGGTTCGGTCAGTGCCCAGGCCGCAAGCCAAGTGCCGTCGGTGAGCTTGGGGAACAGGAGCTTGTGCTGCGCGGCACTCCCCGCCGCGAGCGGATGACCGACGCCAAGGGCATTGTGCGCGGCGACATCAATCGCAAACGCCGCCTGGTACTTGGCCAGTTCGCGCACGGCCAGCGCGGCCGCGACATAGCTGAATTCGCGGCCGCCATGCGTGCGGGGCGCCGTCATGCCAAGGAGGCCGATTGCGCCGGCCTTGGTGAAGGCCTCGCGCGGAATCGCCTCGTCCTCTTCCCAAGCTGCGGCCTGGGGTGCGACCTCCTTTTCGGCAAAGGTCGCGACTTGCTGGAGAAAATCCAGCTCGGCGGGAGTGAGGTGTTCGAGCCAAGGCGTGGGCAGGCTGGGCGTGGCAGTATTCATGGGGTGTTGAGTCCGGGGGGTACCGGGCGATGCCACCACCAAAACAATTCCCGGCGTCAGGACCAGTCCGTGTGCGCGCCGTTAGCCCCTGAAAGCCCATTATACTCTGTTTGGCGTACGTTCCGCGGCAGATTGCGGTTTGCCCGCCCGCGGATTTTCCCGAATCCTTCCACCGGTTCAGTTCTCCCCACCCCACCCTACTTCCGTGCCGCCCACCCCGACACTGCGCGAATCCTGCCTGGCCCATGCCCAAGAGGAGGCGACCCTCCGTGAAGGCGGCGGCGCCGACGGCCAGGCCCGTCAACACAAGCTCGGCCGCATGTTCGTCCGTGAGCGCATCGCCGCCCTCGCCGACGATCGTGCCGCCGGTTTCCTCGAACTCGGCCTCTGGGCCGCCCACGGCATGTACCGCGAGTGGGGTGCGTTTCCCGGCGCCGGCGTCGTCACCGGCATCGCCGAGATTTCGGGCCGGCCCTGCATGATCGTCGCGAACGACGCCACGGTGAAAGCCGGGGCCTTCGTTCCGATGACATGCAAGAAGGTCCTCCGCGCGCAACGCATCGCCTTCGAGTGCAACCTCCCCCTCGTCTACCTCGTCGATTCCGCGGGCGTCTTCCTGCCGATGCAGGACGAGATTTTCCCCGACGAGGACGACTTCGGCCGCATCTTCCGCCACAACGCCGTGATCTCCGCCGCCGGCATCCCCCAGTACGCCGCCATCATGGGCAATTGCGTCGCCGGCGGGGCCTATCTCCCGGTGCTCTGCGACCAGATCCTCATGACCGAGGGCAGCGGTCTCTACCTCGCCGGCCCGGCCCTCGTGAAAGCCGCCATCGGCCAGGTGACCGACCAGGAGACCCTCGGCGGCGCCGCGATGCATGCTGGGATATCGGGCACGGTGGATTTCCGCGAGAAGGACGACCCCGCCTGCCTCGCGCGCCTGCGCAGCCTCGTGGCGCTGCTGCCAGCCCCGGCAGCGGAAAACCTGTCCACCGGCGCGGAGCCGGAGTGGCCAACGGAGAAAATCCTCGATCTGGTGCCACCGGACGGCCGTCGCGAATACGATGTGCGCGATCTCCTGCGTTGTCTCGTGGACGCCGGCTCGCTCGACGAAGCCAAGGCCGAATACGGCCAGACCATCGTCACCACCTTCGCCCGCCTTGGTGGCCGCCCGGTCGGCATCGTCGCCAACCAGCGGAAGCGCGTGCAGTCGCAGAAATCCGGCCTGCAGATGCCCGGGGTGATCTACGCCGATGCCGCCGACAAAGCCGCGCGGTTCATCATGGACTGCAACCAGACGCGTGTGCCGCTGGTGTTTCTGCAGGACGTATCCGGCTTCATGGTCGGCAAGGACGCCGAACAAAGCGGCATCATCCGCTCGGGTGCAAAACTGGTGAACGCCCTGAGCAACACCACCGTGCCCAAACTCACTGTGATCACGGGCGGTTCCTACGGCGCCGGCAACTATGCGATGTGCGGCAAGGCCTTTGATCCGCGTTTCATCTTTGCCTGGCCCCATTCCAAATACGCCGTCATGGGCGCCGCGCAGGCCAGCGATGTGGTCTACGGTATCCTCGCCAAGGCGGCCAAGGACCGTCCGCAGGAGGAACTCGACCGGTTGCGCCAGCAGGTGAAGGATAACTACGTCGAACAGGCCGATATCCGCTACGGCGCCGCGCGTGGCTGGGTGGATGCGATCATTTCACCCTTGGAAACACGCCGCATCCTCCTGCAAACCCTTGCCTTGGCCCACCGGCCCGGCCCGAAGGCCGGGTTTCACACGGGCGTGATCCAAGTCTGAAGCCATGCTCCGCCCCCTCAAGATCGCCAACGCCTCCGGCTTCTGGGGCGACCAGCCCGACGCCGCAGCCCGGCTCGTCGCCGCGCAGCCGGATTTGGACTACCTCACCCTCGACTACCTAGCCGAGGTCTCGCTTTCGATCATGGCCATCACCCGGGCCAAGGACCCGGCGGCAGGCTTCGCGCGGGACTTTCTCGAAGTCGTTTCGTCTCTCGCCGGCTTCTGGCAACGCGGCGGCCGGACCAGGATCGTGACCAACGCCGGCGGTCTCGATCCGCTTGCCTGCGGGACGGCCGTGCGCGGCCTGCTGGCCCGGGCGGGCCTCCCTGAGTTGAAAGTCGCTGTCGTGACCGGCGACGACGTCCTCGCCTGGGTGCGCACACACGCGTCCGATTGCCGGAATCTGGAAACCGACGCCTCCCTCGAAACCGTGTTGCCACGGCTCGTAACGGCCAACGCCTACCTCGAATCCGCTCCCATCGTCGCCGCCCTGCAGGCCGGTGCGCACATCGTCATCACCGGTCGCGTGGCCGACCCCTCGCTCACCGTAGCCCCGGCCCGGGCGCATTTTGGCTGGGGCGACGACGACTATGACCGTCTCGCCGGCGCAACCGTGGCCGGGCACCTCTTGGAATGCGGCACCCAGTCCTGCGGCGGATTTTCCACCGATTGGCTCGAGCTCGCCGGCACACACGACATCGGATTTCCCGTGGTGGAAATCTCGGCGGACGGCTCCTTCGCCCTGACCAAGCCCGCTGGCACCGGCGGCTCGGTCACGATTCAAACGGTGAAAGAGCAGCTCCTGTACGAGATCGGCGACCCGGGTGCGTACTTGTCGCCTGATGCCACGGTCTCTTTCCTCGGCCTCCAACTCTCTCCAGAAGGCGATAACCGCGTGCGTGTCTCCGGCGCCATTGGTCGTCCGCCACCGGACCGTTACAAGGTGAGCGCCACCTACCGCCATGGTTTCAAGGCCCACGGCATGCTCACGATCTACGGTGCGCAGGCCGTTGAGAAAGCCCGCCGCGCCGGTCAGGGCGTCCTGCAGCGTTTGACCGAGGCCGGCTGCGTTTACCGGGAAACCTTGGTCGAGTGTCTCGGCACTGGTGCCAGCGCCGGCGGGCTCGGACAGCGCGTACCCGAGGCCGACCTGATTGAAACCGTGCTGCGCATCAGCGTCGCAGCCGACACCGAAGAGCCCGTGCGCCGTTTCGCCCGCGCCGTGGCTCCGCTGGTCACCAGCGGACCCCAGGGCGTCACCGGATATGCGACCGGCCGCCCCAAGGTCCTGCCCGTCTTTGGCTACTGGCCCTGTCTCGTCCCCCGGGCTGCAGCCCAACCCAAGTGGAGTTTCGTATGAAGACGCTGCACGCCATCGCATTTGCCCGCAGCGGCGACAAGGGCTCCTCCGCCAACGTCGCGGTCTTTGCCCGCAGCCCCGCGGCCTACGCCTGGCTCCAAGCCCACCTGACCGCCGCCAAGGTGGAAGCTTACTTTCGCCCCCTCGGGGTCGGCCTCGTGCGCCGCTACGAGGTCCCTAATCTCGAAGCACTCAATTTCTTGCTCCCCGGTATTCTCGCCGGCGGCGGCAGTTGCTCGCTGCGCATTGATGCGCAGGGCAAAACCCTCGGGCAGGCGCTGCTCGCCATGCCCGTTTCGCTGCCACCCGAGCTTCTCTCCACCCCACACACCACTCCATGACCACTCCCCTGATACTTTCGGAACGGCCCAAACCCGGTGTCATTCAGCTCACCCTCAACCGTCCGGAAAAACGCAACGCGCTTTCCGTCGCCCTGCTTGAAGCCTTTCTCGCCGCTTTGGATGCCGCCGAGGCCGATGCCGGGCTGCGCGTGCTAATTCTGACCGGGGCCGGATCCGTGTTCTGCGCCGGCATGGATCTTGCCGAGGCCGGCGACCCAGCCGTCGCCAACAAGTCAGGCGAGCTGATC
The DNA here is from genome assembly GCA_964518665.1 of uncultured Opitutaceae bacterium. GTDB lineage: Bacteria > Verrucomicrobiota > Verrucomicrobiia > Opitutales > Opitutaceae > UBA2377. The sequence goes on from CAZFHG010000002.1 coordinate 16,997, forward strand.
GCCACCATGCTCCGCCGCGTGGTTGAGAGCCGCCTCATCACCATTGTCGTCGTGCAGGGCGCCGCCCTCGCCGGCGGCGCCGGCCTCATGTCGGCCTGCGATTTCGCCTACGCCGAAGGCTCGGCCCGCCTTGGCTACCCCGAACCCCGCCGCGGTCTCGTTGCCGCGTTGGTGATGACTTTCCTTCGCCGCCAGTTGCGCGAGCGCGACGCCCGCCGGCTTCTCCTCACCGGCGAGTCCGTGTCCGGCACTGAAGCCGCGGAAATGGGACTCGTGAGCGCCGCCATCGGCACCGAACTCGTCATGCAGACCGCACTCCGCACGGCCACCGAAGTGATGCTCGGCGGCCCGGAGGCCGTCGTACAGACCAAAAAGCTCCTTGCCGCCACGTGGCCTTCACCTCTCACGGATGATTTCAAGAGAGCCATGCAAGTGCATCACGCCATGCGCGACTCCGCCGAGATGAGGGAAGGCGTCGCCGCCTTCCGCGAAAAACGTAAGCCCAAGTGGGTCGTGGAAGACTAGAATCGGAATATTGACCACGGATCACACGGATTTCACGGATCTAGGTTCAATCCTAAGAGCCCAAGGCATTTTAACCACATAGAGCACAAAGGAGCCGTCCTGTTGGTGCCAGTCTACCGCGCGCCTATAGGCGCCTCGAATGCATCATCCGCCTTTGGATCTTTGTGTTCTCTGTGGTTAAATCCGGTTTGTCGCTCGGTCCTAAACCCGTGCCATCCGTGTGATCCGTGGTAAAAACGCCCCGGTCCGGCCGCGCATAATTTGCGGACGCAATGGTCTCGGAAAGCTGTCCTTAATACTCTGCGTCCACCCCGCTTCCGACCGGACTTATGTCATAAACGTGATAGGGTGCTGATAAACAAGGAGTACCCCCATCATGTCCAAGCTGACTGAATCCGAATCCGCCCGCCTTCACCCCGAAACCCTAGCGCTCAGTCACGGCTTTGATCCGTTCCTCAGCGAGGGTGCCCTCAAGCCGCCCGTGTTCCTCACCTCGACGTTCGCCTTCCACAAGGCCGCCGAGGGCAAGCAATTCTTCGCCTGGGCCCATGGCGAAGGGACGCCCCGCGCCAAGCATGACATGGGCCTCATCTACTCGCGCATCAACAATCCCAACCTCGAAATCCTCGAGGACCGCCTGGCGCTCTGGGAGGGCATGAAGGATGCATACAGTTTTGCCAGCGGCATGGCCGCGATCGCCACCACCCTCCTCGCCACCCACCGTCCGGGGGACGAGATGATCGTGTGCGCGCCTGTCTACGGCGGCACCGACGGCCTGATCCATCACTTTCTCAGGGAATTCGGCATTACCGCCCATTTCATCCGCGCCGGTATCGATGCCCCCGAGCAGGCCGAGCGCTTCATCACGCCCAGGACCCGCTCCATCTTCATCGAGAGCCCGGCCAATCCCAACAACCGCCTCACCGATATCGGCGCGATGAAGGCGATCGCCCTGCGCCATGAACCCACGCCCCCGGCCGGTAGTGCCGGCCGCATCCTCATCATGGTTGACAATACCATGGCCGGCCCGGTCTTCGCCCATCCGGCCCGCGTCGGTGCCGACATAGTGCTCTATTCCGCCACGAAATTCATCGGCGGCCACTCCGATGTCGTCGGCGGCGTGGCGCTCGCCAACGATCCCACCCTGCTCACCGCGATTGCCCGGCATCGCGCGATGCTTGGTGGCATGCCCAATCCTTACACCGCCTGGTTGCTGACCCGTTCGCTGGAGACGCTCAAGATTCGGGCCGAGCAACAGCAAGCCAACGCCATTCGCGTCGCCGCCTTCCTCGCCGCGCATCCCAAGGTCCGCAAAGTGTGCTACCTCGGACTCCTAACCCCGGCCGACCCGGAGTTTGCCATCTATCAAAAGCAGCAGAGCGGACCCGGCTCGTTGATTTCGTTCTATATCAAAGGTGGCGAAACCGAGGCCTTTGCCTTGCTTGACCATCTGAAGCTCGTCCGCCTGGCCGTGTCGCTTGGGTCCACCGAGTCCTTGGCGCAGCACCCCGCCTCCATGACGCACTCCGGACTCACCCCCGAGGACAAGCTCCTCGGCGAAATCACTGACGACCTCATCCGCCTCTCCATCGGCATCGAACACGCCGACGATTTGATCTGGGATCTGGATCAAGCCCTGGCGCAGGTATAGTTAGCTCCGCAGCACCTTCGCCATAGACCGGTCGTGCACTCTCGCCAGTGTGAGCAAGGCGAGGATCGCAGCACCCATGGCCCAGGCCATGTCGCTTTGGGTGTCCCAAATGTAGCCCTGCGTGCCGAGGAAGGCCTCCGCCGCGGCTCCCGAGGCCAGGGCCGTCCACCACTCGATCAATTCATAAAACGCGGAGAAGCCCAGACACACGCAGACCACCAGGAAACCCGTCCATCGGCTCGGTCGACCGTCGCCACGGTTGCGCAGGGGTGAGGTGCGGAGCAGAAGTTCGCGCGCCAGGATCGCGGGAACGAAGCCCTGCGCAAAGTGCCCGAGTTTATCGTAATTGTTGCGCGTCCAGCCGAACCATTCCCGCGCCCACTCACCCGCCGGCACCAGAGCATAGGTGTAGTGTCCACCCACGATCAGGATCACCGCGTGGAACCACACCAGCACGAGCAGCAGTGACGACAACGGAAACCTCTTTTGCACGGCGAGGATCAACGGCACGCCGATGAGCACCGGAAATACTTCCAACCACCAAGTCAGCCGGTCGTGCGGATTCACCGCCGACCAAACCAGCACCGGAACCAACAGGGAGAGAAACCAGATCAGGCGTCTATCCATGGACTATTTCTAGTGCTGGCAGACGTTCTCTGTCGCCACGGTGAATCCCGCCTCGCTGCCGCGGAACTTGCCGCGTGATGCGAGGAAGTCGATCAACTGGGCGGCATCCATGCCGTCGGCCGAGCAGGTATGGTAACGGGCGTCCGGCCCGAATTGCGACTGCATGGCCTGCACCAGCGTGTCGCGGGTGTAGGTGACGCCCGAGGCGATCATGAAATCAAGGACATCGTGGCCGTGGATCTGGGTTTCCATGTGAGTTGTCCCAGCATGGTGAGGCGACCTGAGCCAGTGTCGAGGCGGACTTCCATTCCCAAGTCTGGCCTTCCCGATCTTTAACAGGAGAACACAGAGAAAACAGAGGACTGCAAATCACCTGAAAGACTTAAACTCTGTTCACTCTCCTGCTTCCCGTAAATGGACTGCAGGTTCGAATCCGAGCCATCCGTGCGATCCGTGGTCAAGTCCTCTTGGTTTGAGTCTGGATGCTGGCGAAGAAAAGGTCACGGCGGCGCTGGGCCTCCTCAAACGAGGCGGTTTTCAAGGAGAACCGCACCCGCTCCTTGGTAAAGGGTGTCGGGTAGGACGTGTAATGCATGAACCACGTGCCGTGGTTGTTCCAAAGATGGTGACCGGGGTTGTGGTGCACGGCGGTGCGCGCAACGGCGATCGGAGCTTTGACCTCGGGGAGGACGAAATTGGCGTACGTTCGCTCACGACGGGTCCGCCGGCGGCGCGGGAAGTTTTCAACTACACCGATGACCGGGCGGTCAGCGGCTGGCATCGCTTCTGAGTGAAGACGCAATGGGCTGTCATGGAATGGTGTCATAGGGGCATAGGGTCGCTGCGGCGACGGCACGCAGGGGCGCGCGCCGCCAAACGCAGCAGGTGGGCATGCGTATTAAGACGCCTCAGCGGCGTGATACCCCTACAGCACCCACCCAATTACCCCAAACGGAGGAGTAATGGGGAAGAACCCTCAGCAGCGCTGGCGAAGAAATATTGTAGGGCCGGTTTCTGACCTACCTTTTGACGTTTATCTGCGGTGCAGCGTGACCATGGCGGGTCAGAGACCCGCCCTACTTGGCGCCTGATACCGTATGATTCTATTCCCGTGAAATCCGTGTGATCCGTGGTCTAAAACTCACCGCAGTGTCGCAAAGACCAGGCTCGCAGCGAAACCGAGGAAAACCACGCCGAGGACGCGGTCGATCCAGTGACCGTGGCGGAAGAAACCGGCCCGGACATTGGGGCGGGTGAAAACCAGCGAGACGAAGCAGAACCACGCCATGGTCGCAAAGATCAGCCATACGCCGTAACCGGCCTGCACGAGCTTGGGAGTCGTGGGACTCACGGCCACGGGGAACAGGGAAAGAAAGAAAAACGTGGCCTTGGGATTGAGGGCGTTGGTGAGGAAACCGGTGACAAATGCAGCGCGGTCGGTGGGCAGCGCCGCCTGGGCGGGATTGGACTTCGAACCGCCGCCATCCGCAGGTTGGGTGCGCGGACGACTGCGCAGGGACTGGATGCCGATCCACGAGAGATAGGCGGCACCGGCGTACTTAAGCACCGTGAAGGCGGTGACGGACCCCATGAGGAGGAGCCCAATGCCAAGCAGGGCGTAGGCGATGTGCAGCGAAATACCCGTGCCGATGCCGACGCTCGTCCAAAGCGCGGTGCGGCGTCCGTGCACAAGGCTCTGGCGGAGCACGATGGCAAAGTCCGGCCCCGGACTGGCCACGGCCAGGGCATGCGCCACGGCAATGGTCAGGAATTCGGTGAGGTACGGGTACATGTGGGATATCGAAAAGCGGATACCGGAAACCGGAAAGTGAGGTCAGGCCTATCCGCAATCCGGTATCTGCAATCCGGTATCTGCAATCGTCAGAGTGCCAGCTCTTTGAAGCTCTGCTCCTGACGCAAACGCTCAATGGTCTCCTCGGTAAAGCCCGTCACGCCGGGGTTGTCGGGGTGGTCCTCGTGGGCGATCTTGAGGATTTTCAGGGCCTCCTTGGGTTTGCCGAGGAGGGAGTAGATATAAATTTGCTGCATGAGCGGCTGGGGATTCCGCGGATCGAGCTTGTAGGTGGCACCGAACGCCTTGGCAGCCGACTCATAGGCGGAACGGGCACCATTCAGGTTGTCGAGCCGGCGGCGGACGCTGCCGAGGTTAAGCCAGTACTCGCCGTTGTCGGGGCAAAGCTTCGTGGCCTTGGCCATGAGTTCCTCGGCCCGCGCCCAATCGCGGAGGGTGCTGGCAAACTGCGCCTCACTGACAAGGCTGGCGGCCTCCTTGCGTTGGTGAGGTGTGATCTTCGGGCCGCAGCCGGTGGAGAAACCAAGGAGCAGGAGGACGGCGACGGTAGCGAGGAGGCGTTTCATGGGCAGTATGGGAAAAGCGAGGCGGGAATACCCAACCGTCGGCACACCGGGAGCGCAAACCGGAAAGAGGACGTAATTGGGCAAAACAAGCAGGGCAGGTCTCCGACCTGCCCGGCGGACGCTTCATACGCAGTCAGACGTCAAAAGGCAGGTCAGAGACCTGCCCTACTTCAAGGCCTAGCTCACACGGCATGCAACATTCAGTCCCCCACTGCAGGGGTAAAATTGATCTGCCGGAATTCGCAGACGTAGCGATAGCCAATCCGCTGGTAGATGCCGTTGCTGGTGGGATTGGCGAGGTCGGTGAAAAGGAAGCAAAACCGGTAACCGCGATCGAGCATCAAAGCGCTGACCCGGGCCACGGCCGTCGTGGCGTAGCCTCGACGGCGCAAGGCCGGTGGAGTGTACACGGCACTGAGGGTGGCACCATTCGGCGTCGAGGGAATCGCCTTCACCGAGGTCACGGGTTCGCCCGCGACCTCCCAGAAATACCAATGGTCGGGATTTTCTGCGAACGGCGACTCCGGTGCATTCGGCATGATCTCGGAGCGAAAGGCGCGGATCCATGCCTCCACCAACGCGGCATCGGCCGGGTTCGCCGGCCGCAGCCGCCCGGCCGTAGGTGGCAGCGTGACGACCTGGTCCAATTCGTAAGTGCCGAGCTGCATCGCGACCCGAGCCTGCACCGGTTTGCGTGCCGTCCACCAGGTCGCAAACGCTGACGCGTCTTCCACCGCTCCGATCACTCCCGGCAGGGACTGCTCCAAGCAGTCGATCCCGACAACCTCCACCGCCTCCCGGGGAAAGGGGTGCGACAGCACCAGGTTGTGAGGAGGCGTGCGCAAAGCCACCGCCAACAGCGGCGCATCCGGCGCGTCATCAGCCTGGACGGCGGCCAGGTACAACCCTTGCGGGAGTGGACCGGACATCGCAGTCAGTCCGTGGATGATGCGCAGTGGCAGGGTGTTGGTCGATTCGCTGCGTGTGAGGAAAGGAACGACCCTGCCGGCAAACTCCCGCACATCGCCAAACTGCCGGATCCAAGTCATCGCCGGCTTACTACATGTCCGGCGGGACGGTGGCGATGGCTTCTTCGAGCGTGGTGATGCCGGCCCGAACCTTGGCCAGGCTGTCCTGGTGGAGGGTGGTCATGCCGCCGCGCTGGGCGATCTTCTTCAATTCGGCGGTCTCGGCCTCGCGGTTGATGGCGGAAATGAGCTCCTCGTTGGTGACCATGAGCTCGTGAATACCGATCCGGCCCTTGTACCCGCTGTTGCCGCACTTGGGACAGCCCTTGGCGTTGTGCTTGAAAATCTGGCCGCTCCAGCCGATGGCCTTTTCCAACACGTCCTTTTCCCGGCCCTGGGGCTCGTAGGCGATGCGGCAGGTCTTGCAGACGCGACGCATGAGGCGCTGGGCGCACACGCACAGGAGCGAGGATGAGATCATGAACGGCTCCACGCCCATGTCGGTGAGACGGGCGATGGTGCCGGGGGCATCGTTGGTGTGCAGGGTCGAGATCAGCAGGTGACCGGTGAGCGCCGCCTCGACGGCGATGTTGGCGGTCTCCTTGTCGCGAATTTCGCCGACGAGAATGATGTCGGGATCCTGGCGGAGAAAGGCGCGCAGGGCGGACGCAAAGGTGAGGCCGATCTGCCGGTGCATCTGCATCTGGTTCAGGCCGGGGAGCGTGTACTCGATGGGATCCTCGGCGGTGCGGATGACGACGTCGGGCGTATTGATCTCGTTGAGCGCCGAGTAGAGCGTCATGGACTTGCCGGAGCCGGTCGGACCGCAATGGAGGATCATCCCGTAGGGCTGGGTGATGCAGCGACGGTAACGGGCGAGATTGTCCTCGGAGAAGCCCAGCGCGGTCAGTGGCAGCGTGGTCTTTTGCTTGTCGAGGATACGCATGACCACGCCTTCGCCGTGATTCAGCGGGGCGGTCGAGACGCGCAGGTCGAGGTCGAGATTCTTGCGGGTGTACTGCTTGAAGATGATGCGGCCGTCCTGCGGCAGGCGGCGTTCCGCGATGTCGAGGTTGCACATGATCTTCAGGCGCGCGACGAGGGCGGGGCCGACCTTGGAGGGCAGGCGCAGCTTCTCGTGGGAGAGGCCGTCCACGCGGTAGCGGAGGACGACATCCTTTGCCTGGGGCTCGACGTGAATATCGGACGTGCCGGAGAAATACGCCTCCTCGATGATGCGGTTGGCGAGCTCGATGATGGGGCCGGATTCCTCGTTGGTGAGATCCTCCTCGGTGACTTCGCCGACGCTGCCGAACTCGGCGCCGATCTGGTCAACGACGTCGCCGAAACCGGCGGCCTCACGGTCGGCGGGGCCCTTGGCAAAACGGTCGCGGATGTCCTTGTCGCGCCCAAGCAGGCGGATGACCTTCTTGCCGGTCATCTCGTGAATCTTGGACGGGAGCGAGACGTCGAAGGGATTCGCGAAGGCGACGAGCAGCAGTTCGCCGACCTGGCCGACGGGCAGCACGAGGTGCTGCTGGCAGAACTCCTGCGGGATGCGCTCGAAGGTGGAACTGGTCAGCCGGTAGCGGGCGACATTGTACGGGGCGATGCCAAGGGCGCGGGCCTTGGCGACGAGGAGCTGGAAGGGGCTGACGTGAAACTCATCCTGCAGGATCTTTTCGAGCGCCTCGCCGGTGAGGTCCTCCGGCCGCACCATGATGCTTTCGCGCTGCTCCGCGGTGAGGCGGTGCATGGCCTCGAGCTTGACGAGGATCTGGGTCTGGACTTTGCCAATGGGCATGGGCGGTCAGGTACGGGCGGGAGGCGGAACGGCGGTCGGAGGGGTGCTGCCGCCGGTGACCGCAGGAGCCGGAGCGGCGGTGGGAAACGGCGCAGCCGTGACAGAACCGGCGGGTTTCGGAAAAGGTGCATTGCTGCCGGGCTTCGCGAACGGTGCGGTGGTGCCGCCGGGAGGGGTGATGCGGCCGAAGGGCGAACGCGTGCCGGGGGTGGGCACGGCGCGCTCGAGCTCCAGCTTTTCGAGATAGTCGGCAATGGCGTCGAGGGTGACGCCAAACCACAGGACGGAGCCGCCGAGCAACTTTTCCCAATGCGCCCGCACGGCCGGACTGAGGTAATAGGCGGTAGCGATGAAATGAAAGTCCTCCTCACGGTCGAAGGGCACGGACCAGGTGGCCCAGCAGGAACTGACGTCGGTCTGGCGGCGGATGTCCTCCGGCACATCGTAATCACGGAGGTCCACGAGGCCGACGCCCTCGTTGTCCACGACGTGCTGCAGCACGTCCTCCTCGCGCACGACCTTCATCTCATAGCAAAGGATGCCAAGGACGGTGTTCTGCCGGGGCTGGCCGGAGGCAACGAGCTCCAAGAGGCGTTCGTTGGCTTTTTCCAGGTCGTCGATCTTGACGAGATTGGCGTCCACCAAATTGGCCCCCATCAGGCGGTTGGCCCGCATGAGCAGTGAACGGTATTCTGTAGCCATCGCGGACATAGATTACGCGTTTGCCGCCGCCTTGCGCGACATTTTTTCGCGGCGGCGCAGAGCCGTGACGCGCTTGAGCAATTCCTTCTTGAGCTTGGGCAGACCGTCGCCCGTGAGGCAGGAGATCTCCATGATTGCCGCCTTCGGGTACCGCTTCTGGAACTTGGCCAGGTTGGCGGCGGATTCGGGGACATCCATCTTGTTTGCGACCACGATGATTGGCTTCTCGAGCAGGGCCGGGTCGTAGAGCTCCAGCTCGTGGACGAGGTGCTTGTAATCGCTGCGCGGGTCGCGGGCGTCGGTGCCGGCCATGTCCACGAGGAGGAGCAGGAGGGCGCAACGCTCGATGTGGCGGAGGAAGCGGTGGCCGAGACCGCGGTTCTCGCTGGCGCCCTCGATGAGTCCCGGGACGTCGGCGAGGAGCAGGCGCTTTTCGTTTGGATACTCGATGACACCGATCTGCGGGTGCAGCGTGGTGAAGGGATAGGCGGCGGTCTTGGGGCGGGCCTTCGTGATGGCGCGGGTCAGCGAGGACTTGCCGGCATTGGGAAAGCCCACAAGCCCGACGTCGGCGATGCTCTTGAGAATCAAACGATAGCTTCCGGTTTCACCGGGCAGACCGGGATTGGCGCGCTTGGGGGCCTGGAAGGTGGAGGACTTGAAGTGGGTGTTGCCCCATCCGCCGTTGCCACCCTTGCAGAGAATGATCTCCTCGCCGTCGTGGATAAGTTCGGCGACGACCTTGCCGGTGGCCTCGTCGGTCACGACGGTCCCGAGCGGCAGGCGGATGCGGCAATGCTCGCCGTCCTTGCCATGCTGGTCGGAGCCGAGCCCGTGCTCCCCTCGCCCGGCGCGCCAGTGCGGCTGGTACTTGTAGTCCACAAGGTTGTTGGTGTCGTCGTCACCCACGAGGATGACGTCGCCACCGCGCCCGCCGTCGCCGCCGTTGGGTCCGCCCCAAGGCTCGTATTTTTCGCGGCGGAAGCTCACGCAACCACGTCCGCCATCACCGGCCGCCAATTTAACTGTGCACTCGTCAACAAACATAAGTCCAACCATGCAGATGCCGGGACGTTTGCCAAGGCCGGCGCGGAAACGGACTGTTTTTAACCACGGATTTCACGGATGGCACGGATTCCATTCATTCTCCCTCGCGAAGACGCGCGAGTCACGGAAGACGGCCTCAAGAAGCTCAGAAAGCAAATAAGGAACCAGCCCGGTAATTCTGATCATGTGTTTTTTGAGCCATATGTGGCCATCTCCAAGTATAAATCCAATCCGTGAAACAGTGCGATCCCTGGTTAAACCTCAGCCCACGCCGGGCCAGTCCTTGCCATTGACGGTCACGCGCACAGTCCTGCCGCGGACTACCTTTAGGTTCAGCTGCGTTCCGCATAGCTTCAGGTTCGCCTCGGCACTCTTCAGGCCCTTGGGGAGGCGCGGGCGGATTTCAAGGCCGTGCTCGCAGGGGCGCACGCCGAGGATGTGCTGGATGTACAGCACGATGAGTTCGGCCCAGTTCCAGACGACGATGCCGACCTGCGGGAATGGCGGGGCCAGGCGTTTGCCGTAGAACTCAAACCAGGTGCCGGCCTGCGCGCCGGGAACCTGATCCAGCCAGCGCAATATGCGCCAGACCTTGGCGTCATCGCCGGCCTCGATCGCGGCCCGGGCAATGAAGAGCGAGGCAAAGGGCCAGCCGCCGGGGGAATCGGGCTCGGAAGTCACATGGTAGCGGCCGTAGCCGCCGGTCTTCCAATCCTGGTTCCACAGGGTCTCGAGCGACTTGAGCGTGCGTCGGGCAAGACCGGATTTGGCCGGAATCATGCCGAGCGCGATGGGCAGCGCCGCCGAGGTGTCGGGGTTGAGGTAATGCGGCCCCGCCGCACCCAACGGCACGGCACCAGGGAGTTGCGCAGAGTCGAGTGCCTTGATGGTTTCCTGCACCCGGCCATCGGGGCCGCGGCGCTTGATGAAGCCGCGTGCGTCGTGCATGCGGTATCGCGGATGGGTGAGGATCGCCGCCTTGAGCTTTTCGGCCTCCCGGTCCCACCGGACCGCCTCGGCGTCGTGGCCGGTGAGCCGGGCCAGCACCGCCCCGGCGGCGAGGCCGTGGGCGACGTAGCACTGGTAGATCAGCTCCATGCCATGCTGGATGCCGTGCGCCTTGTGGCGCTCCCAGAATTCGCGCGAGTTAACCAGCAACCCGCTCTTGGGATGCCGGAAAACCTTCTGCAACGGAAATTCGGCGGCGGCGGCGATCTTGCTCCAATGCTCGCGCACGAGAGCAACATTCCCGGTCCACATCACATAATCCTTCAACGTACAGAGCAGCAGCCCGTTCTGATCAAGCTCCACGTCGGCCGGATTGCGCTTTTCGCTGGAATCCAGGGTGTCGCCCTCGGGCGTGACGAATTTACGGAGCAGGCGGGTAAGAATCGTGGTGGCCGGTCCGGTCGCGCCAATCAGGGTCAGCGCCAGGGCGATCATGGACTGGTCGCGGAGCCACTCGAGATTGTACTGCCAGATGCTGCCATCAATGCAGCCCTGCCGGGAGACGGCGACCGGCAACTGGGCGCAGGAGGCACGGAAGAAATGATCCAGCCGGGGGTGACCGAACTTAACCTGGGCCAGGCTGCGCCAGAATTCGAGGCACTCGGGATCGCGCGGCACGCTGGACAGGAATGCGACCCTCACGCGATCCGCCGCGGGCAAAAGCGTAAAGCCCATGACGAGAGTGCGACTCGCCCCGGCCGCCAGCACGAGGCGGCGCCGGATGAGTTTGGAGCCGGCGCCAGCCGCGACTTCGCAGGTGACGCGGTTCCGGCCGGAGTTCTGCAGCGTCACTTCCCGGCAGATGATCGGGCGCTTCCAGGTCGGGCAGGAAAAACGTTCCGTGATGCGCAAGCCGGCGGCCGACCAGCGCACGGCAACGGTCGGCACCGGGGCCTTGGTTTCCCAGCCGACGCGGCAGCGACCGGCGATCGGGGAATGGGTGCGACTGCCCGTGGTGATGCGGAGCTGCGTCGCCGCGAGGCCCGTGGCGGGGTCCATCGTGACGGCCTCGCGTTTTTTACGCAGGCGGTCGGGATTCATCACCAGCAAGCCGACGGGAGTCCCCTCCCCGGCCGGCGCCCATTGGACGGCGGCCTGGATCAGGCCGTTGCCGAGGAAAAAATACTCCACGTCCTTCAGTTTGGTGCGGACGTCTTCGGGTCCGATGTTGGGGTCGTCGTGGTAGAAATGCTCGCTGGCATCAATCATGGTGAACCCAAACGCTAGAAACAGGGTGCCCGTTGGCGCGATGCAAAACGCGTGGTTCCGCCCTGCGCCGGATGAATATTTACCACGGAAACTGTAGGCGCGGCTTGATGCCGCGATCGAAAGCGCCAAATCGGAGAATACAGGGCAGGGATTCCGGCTTGCTTCGATGCCTTGCGCGAAGGCGGATCCAGCCTCGTTTACCCAACAGGGCCTCTCGCGGAGGCGCGGAGTACGCAGAGAATACCTTCAGCCACTCCGCGTGCTCCGCGCCTCCGCGTGAGACAATGTTGCAGACAAGTGCCGGTTATCGGAAACTCCACCCTGCCGTAATCAAATCAGCCCACTCAGAGCGTGATCTTGATGCCCTTGCGCAGGTACGTGGGCACGTCGAGGTCGGAACCGTCAAAGAGATTGCGGTCGGTTTTCTCAAAGTAGCCGCGGCTCTCGATTTCACCGAAACCAAATTCGTCCTGCGCGACTTTGATCGCCGCGAGTTCGGCGGCGTGGGCCTCGGCCGTCTGGGTGGTGGCAGTGGCCGGCGCGGCGGCCGGCGCGCCCTCGGTCGCAGTGGCGGGCGCGGTGCGGGTGGCACGAGCCGGGACCGGAGTCGGCCGGCGGGCGCCGCCAATGCGGCCGCCCATGTCGCTGGTGCCGATGACGCACACCTCGACGCGGTTCTGCATGCTCTCGTCAATCACGGCGCCCATGATGACGTGCGACTCACGACCGAACTGGTCGGTGATGGCGGTCATGAGTTCGTTGACCTTGGGCAGGGTGAGATCGGTGCCGCCGATGATGTTGACCAGCAGCCGGTCGGCCTTGCGGGAAAACTCCGGGGTGTGGAGCAGCGGGCAGAGCTTCAGGCTCGCAATGGTGTCGGCCACGCAGGTCTCGCCGGCGCCTTCACCGAGTCCAAAAAGCGTTTTGCTGCCGCGCTGCAGGAAGACCTGGCGCAGGGCGGAGAAGTCGAGGTTGATGAGGCCGGTCTTGAAGAGCATGGCCCAGATGGACTTCACGCCGCGGCCGATCCACTCGTCGGCGCGGGCAAAGGAATCCAGCACCGAGGCGTCCTCGGCTCCCTCCTGCAGGAGGATGTCGTTGGGCAGCGGGATGACGGCGTCGCAGACCTTGCGCAACGCGAGCAGGCCTTCCTCGGCCTGCTTGAGGCGGCGGCCGCCCTCGAAGCTGAAAGGCAGGGTGACAAACGCGATCACGAGCGCGCCCGCCTCGGCGGCGGTTTCGGCAACGACGGGGAGCGCACCGCTGCCGGTGCCGCCGCCCATGCCGCCGATGAGGAAGACGAGGTCGCAGTCCTTGACGACGGCGGCGATTTTTTCGCGGTCAGCCTCGGCGGCCTCGCGACCGAGATCGGGATCGCCACCGGCCCCGAGGCCGCGGGTGACGCTCATGCCGATCAGCACCTTGTCCTGCACGGGCGAACTCGAGAGCGCCTGGTAATCGGTGTTGATCACGGCCATCTGCAAGCGCTCGAGATTCTCCATCTTGAGGCGGTCCACGGCGTTGGAGCCGGCGCCGCCGACGCCCACCAGCTTGATGGCGATGTTGCGGTCGGTGAGGAGCTCGTGCTCGAGGGGAAGTTCGTTGAGATTCATGGCGCTCAAGTCGAGGCGAAGAGCCGGGAAAAGAATCCGGCCTTGCGCCGGGGTGCATCGGAACGGTCGGCGCGGGAATTCACGCCGTAGTAAAGGACGCCGAGGGCGGTGTTGTAACCGGGGTCGCGAAGGTTTTCGGCCACCCATCCTGGCGTTTCGCCCAAGTGGGCGGGTACGCCAAAAACGTGGGCCGCGGTTTCAGCGATGCCGGCGAGCTTGGCGGTGCCGCCACTGAGGACGACGCCGGCCGAGCAGGTCTCGGGGGTGAAGGCGCCGCCGAGCTTCTTCCGCACGATCTCGAGGATCTCCGTGACGCGCGCGGAGGTGATCTGCTCGATGGCGTGACGGGAGAACTGCCGGTCGCCGATGGCAAAGTTGCCGTCGAGCCAGACCTTCTCGCCCTTGTCCCGGGTGATGATGGAGGCGCGGCCGAAGCGGTGCTTGAGCTTCTCCGCCTTCCCCTCGGCGAGGCGGAGGCCGATGCTGAGGTCGTTGGTGATGTGGGCGCCGCCGACCGCGAGGACGCCGGTGGTGTGCGGCACGCCGTCGCGATAGATGGCGAAATCCGTGGTGCCGGCGCCGATATCAATCGCGAGCACGCCGTGCTGGCGCTCCTCGGGGGTCGTGATCATGTGGCCCGTCGCAAGGCTGGAGAGCACGAGTTCGCGGACCTCGAGGTTGAAGCCGCGGATGACGTGGATGAAATCGGCGAGCTTGTTTTCTTGCCCGTGCACGGTCCAGTAGCCGACATCAAGGCGCTGTCCGACAAGGTGCTCGGGATTGGGGACCAGGCGTCCGTCCACGCGGAAAGGCCGGCGGATGTGATGGACGACGAGACGGCCGGCGGGCAGTTGCTTGGCGCGCGCCAGTTCGCAAACCGTGCGGATGTCCTCCGCCCCGATCATGTTGTCGGCGGCCTTCACGCTCACGGCGGCCTCGTTGTAGAAGCCTTCGAGATGTCCGCCGGACTGGGCGAGGAACACGAGGTCGATGCGCTCGCCGGCCTCGCGTTCGGCCTGTTCTAGCGCGCTGTGGGTGCACTCGCTCGCCGCCTTGTAGTCGACGACGGTACCCTTGATGATGCCACGGGACTGGCATTCGCCGCGGCCGATGATGGCGAGTTCGCGGCCGTTGTATTCGCCTATCAGGACGGTGATCTTGGAGGTGCCGATCTCGACGGCGCCGATGAAGGTGGGACTAGAGCTCACGCGGATTCTTCTTCTGCGGATTGTTGAAGGGGATGAAAAAAGGCTTTGGCTCCGACGCGGGCGCCGGGGCGATGGCAGACGGGGCCGGCTTGGCGGCCGAGGGATCGGTCGGGGTGGCGAGCGTAACGGGCACCTGGTAGCTGCCGTCGGCATTGCGGTCCATGTCGGAGGCCCGGCCGATGGCGAGGTTGATCTCCTTCAGGGGCTGGCCGGTATCAATGAGCACATCCAGCAGGGCGAGCTGGCGGAAGTAATCCACCGCGGCATTGAAGGTGATCTTCTCCGCCAGCGTGGAGCTCACCAGCAGTTCGCCGTCGGACTCGAGCCGGGCGAGCGAAATCACCTTCCACGTGGCGTAGAGGTGCGGCGCCTCGTTGCGGGCCTTGGCCAGCAGCTCGGCGGCGGGCTCCATGCCGGTCAGGGGCTGGAAACGGTCGCGGGTGCGCACGAGTTTCACGCCGTCGAGCCAGACCAGTGAGTTCACCAATTCCGGATCGTAGCCGGCGCCCTCGTATACCACGCCATCGCGCGCCACGAGGAGCTCGCGGGTCGAACCGTCGGCGAGCTGCGCCATCACGCGCACAACCGGGGTGCGCTCGGTCAGCGCGACGGCGAGGGTCGAGGGAAAGTGGCGGGTGACCGTGGCGCTGCGGACCTGGCCGCTGGCCAGCAGGCGGCCGCGCAACTGCTCGAGGTCGAGCTCCATCAGCGAGGCGGAGCGCGGCAGGGCCAGCGTGCGGGTGATCCAAGCCTGATCGAGCACGCCGTCGGTCGCGACGGCGATTTCCTTCACCGGGGTGGAGCTGATGGTGCGGGAGGGACCGCCCGGATGCTCCTGCAGCGCCGCCGTCACGGCCCACACGAGGCCGATCAACAGCACGACCGTGACGACGGCCATGGTGGTTTTCAGCGACTGCCGCATCACGCGACGGCGACCGCCCTGCGACATGGCGCGCGGTTTGAGCTGTTGCGGAATATCGCGCCAGCTACGGGTGTCGGGTAAATTGTCCTGATTTCGGCTCACGGAGAGAGGGGGCGGCCGGACGAGGCGAAACGCTGCAGCGCAGGCCGGACAAGCTCCCGGACCAATGCCGTGAAATCCAGCCCCGCGCAGCGTGCACTCATCGGCAGCAAACTGGTTTCCTTCATGCCGGGTAGCGTGTTGATTTCCAGCAAATAAAGCATGTTTTTCGGCGCCAGAATAAAGTCCACGCGGGCATAGTCCCGGCACCCGCAGGCGGCAAAGGCGGTCTCGGCGGCACGCTGCACCTGGGCGGTGACCGTTTCGTCCAATGGCGCGGGGCAAAAATACTCCGTCATGCCCTTGGTGTACTTGCTGACGTAATCGTAAACACCTGACTTCGGCCGGATTTCCACGACGCCCATGGCGCGACCGTTCAGCACGCCGACGGAGAGTTCGCGGCCGCGAATGCGTTCCTCGATGAGCCAGTTCCCGCGCGTGATGCCGGCCAGCGCGGTTTCCAATTCCGCGCGGTTGCCGACCATGCTGAGCCCGACGCTACTGCCCTCGTCGTTGGGTTTCACCACCACCTCGGTGCCCAGCTTTGCCACGACCTCATCCGCGGTGGGCCGGCGGTCGGCGGAAAAACGCAGGTCGCGGGCCACGCCGACGCCCTTGGCCGCGGCGGCCTGCTTGGTCCGGGCCTTGTCCATGGTGAGTGCACTGCCGGCCGCATCACAGCCGGCGTAAGCAATGCCCGCCGCATCCATGAGTTTTTGCATGCCGCCGTCCTCGCCAAAGGTCCCGTGCAGGGTCGAAAACACGACGTGCCGCGCGGGATCGAGCCCGGCCGGCAGGGCATCCGCGGTGACGTCGAACCAGCGGGTCGGAAATGAGCGGGCCAGCGCGGCAGCGCAGGCGCGACCCGAACCAAGGGACACCTCGCGCTCGGATGAAATGCCGCCGGCCAGCACAGCGATGATTGGGGCGTTCATGGGTAATTCAGGTCAGGCAGGGATTTAACCGCAAAGAACGCAAGGAGCGCAAAGAGCACAGACTACAGGGTGAGCGATGCACTAAAGCTTTCTTCTCCTCTTTGCGTTCTCTGCGTTCCTTGCGGATAAATTGGTTCGATCCGCTCACAGCACGTCCTCCCATTTTTCCCCGTACAACAGCACCTCGGGTTCGAGCGTGACGCCCGCCGAAGCCTGCACGCGGGCGCGGACGCGGCGGATCAGTTCCAACACGTCGGCCGTCGTGGCCTGGCCGCGGTTGACGATGAAATTGGCATGCACCGGCGAAACCTCGGCATCCCCTACCCGCTCGCCCTTGAGTCCGGCGCGGTCGATGAGCCGGCCGGCGGAGTCGCCCGGCGGGTTCTTGAAAATGCAACCCGCGCTTGGTTCGCGCGGCTGGCTTTCCTGCCGCTTGCGCCGGTAAACATCAATCTGGCGCGCCACGTCGGCCGAAGCCTTTTCCGCCGCAGGGCGCAGCAGGGCGCCCAATGCCACGGCCTGATGCAGCTCGGCGCAGTGCCGGTAATCCACGTGCATCGCCGACCGCGCGAGCGTCTGCATTTCGCCGGCCAGGGTCATCAACTGCACCTCCTCGACCACATCGAACATCCAACCGCCCATCGCGCCGGCATTCATGCGCAGGGCGCCGCCGACATTGCCGGGGATGCCCTCGAGAAATTCAAAGCCTGACAATCCGGCCTTGGCCGCGAGTCCGCAGAGATTCTTGAGGCGCAGGCCGGCGCCGACCCACACGCGGCCACCCTCGCGCAGCTCGAACTTTGCCCAGTTCTCATGGCCGAGGTTGATGACGAGTCCGTCCACCCCCTCGTCGGGCACCAGCAGGTTGGAGCCGCGGCCGAGCATGAAGACTGGCACGCCCCTGGCTGCGGCTCCGCGCAGCAGACTCTGCAAATCCGCAATGCTGGCCGGCTCCGCGTAGAGCCGCGCCGCCCCGCCGACGCGCATCGTTGTGCGCGGACCAAGCATTTCCTCGCGGCGAAACTTGGTCTCCGGGCTCAGGCCTTGCGCAAGGACTTTGCCTATCTCATCCCAAGCGCCAACCGTTGTCACGGTCTTCGCCAGCGTCGCGATCCACGCCCGGGCCTTGCGATCAATATCTCCGGCACCGACAAACGCCACGAGGTCACCGGCGCGCGTATCTGTGGAAATGGCGCGGAAGAGCTCGGCATCGCTGCCGGCATGGGTGTCCACCTTCCCGGTCGCCGCAATCTTCCCCAATTCCGCGCCGAGTTCGGCCGAGGTCCCGCCCGGCACCGGGGCCTCGCCTGCGCCGTAGACCTCGAGCAAATGAACGCGGTCGGCCAGCGCGAGCGCATCGGCAAACGCGACCTTGAACTGGGCGGTGCGGCTGTAGCGATGCGGTTGAAAAACCGCCACGAGCCTGCCACCCTGGGCCACTCGCGCCCGGAGGCCGGTGAGCAGGGCGTGGATTTCCGAGGGATGATGCGCGTAGTCCTCGATCACAGTCAGCCCGTCTGCCTCGTGCAGGACGGTCTGGCGGCGACGCACGCCGGGATAATTGGCCAGGAGCTCCGGCGCCAGCTTCGCTCCCATGAGCTGCGCGGCGGCCAGGGCCGCGGTGGCGTTGGCGGCATTGAACCTGGAGCGGGCCCGCACCGTAGCCGCGTTGATCGCAAAACTGCCGCCGAGTTTCAGGCGCATGAGGCCGTCGGTCTCGTTCGCCAGCGTCGCCGCAAAGTCGCCCTCGGGTCCGAATTTCAGCGCCGCCGGCACGAGCCGGCGCGAGCGCGCGCACTCGGCATTCACCAGCACGGGACCATTGGTACGGCCGGCCAGCGCCACGAAGGCCTGTTCGAGTTCCGCGGGATCGCGGTAATGGTCCGGATGGTCCCAATCGAGATTCACGATGACGGTCAGCGCAGGTGCGAAACGGCCGATGGTGCCGTCGCTTTCGTCCACCTCGGCTACGACCCAGTCGTTGGTCCCCACCGCCGCCGGGGGCAAGGCATCGCCGGCGAAGAAACCGCCGAGCACATGACCCGCGGGAAAACCGGCCGCGCGCAAGGCGGTGACAAGCATGGCCGTCGTGGTCGTCTTTCCGTGCGAGCCGCAGATGGCCACAAGCTTTTTGTCGCGCAGCACCTCGGCCAGCAATTCACCACGACGCACCATTGGCACCTGGCGGGAGCGGGCGGCGACGCGGGCCGGATGTTCCGCCGGAATGGCGGAGGAATGCACCAGCAATTCACAGGCGTCGGACATCGGGCCAATGGACACCCCGGCGCGTTCGAGCTGCCGGCGCACGTCAGGTGCGAGGTCCCGGTCCTCGCCGGTCACGGTGAAGCCAGACTCCGCGAGGTAGATCGCGAGCGGACCGAGGCCGGTGCCGCCGACCCCCGCGCAGTGGAGCTGCCGCACTGCACGCCCGAACAGAGGCGGAAGTGAAACGACACTCATGCCGGTTGGGGCTGGGTCGCGGCAGGAGGCGGCGGCGAAGCGCACAGCTCCTCGAGATCCGCGAGCATGAGGTCGAGGGAATTGGCGCGGTCCATGCGCTGCAGGTTGCCGCGAAAAATACGCAGCAGCCAGTCGTTGAAAATCAGGTCGAGCACCTCGGTCTGCAGGGTGTCCATCTTCGTCTGCTCGACGACGATGCCCCCGCCCTGGCGCTCGAAGAACGAGGCGTTGGCGCGCTGATGGTCGTCGGCCGCCTGGGGATACGGCACGAGGATGGCGGGCGTCTCGCACCGGATGAGTTCGGCAATCGTTCCGGCGCCCGCCCGGGCGAGGACGAGGTCGGCGGCCGAGAGCAATTCGGCCACGCGGTCGCAGAACGGTACGAACACGGCGCGCACCGGCACGCCGCTTTTTCCTGGAAATTCGCGGGTCTCTTCCGTGCCCTTGCCCAGCCCGGTGACGCAGTAAACCTGGATGCCCTCGGCGGCCAGCGCCGGCAGCCGGGCGTTCACGAAATCATTGAGCGGCCCCGACCCCTGGCTCCCGCCAAAGACCACCAGCACCTTTTGCAAGGGATCAAGCCCGAGCGCCGCACGGGCTTCGCCGGCGGGCAACCGATGGATCTCGCTGCGAACCGGCATGCCCATGTGGCGGACCCGCCGAGCGCGCACTCCCGGCAGACGCACGCCGGCCGGCAGGTACACCCGCTGCGCCAGCCGGCCGAGCACGCGGATGGCGAGGCCGGGGATGCGATTGGATTCGTGTAGCACCACCGGTATGCCGAGCAGCCAGCCGGTCAACGCCACGCCCGCCGAAGTGAAGCCACCAAAGCCGACGATGCCATCCGGCCGGCGAAAACGCGCGAGGCGCAGGCAGAAGAAAAATCCCTGCGTCTGCGTCCAGATGCAGCGCAGCAGCAGCACGGGGTTCAGCGAGAAGCCGGTGCCGGCCACGGGGATGAATTCGAATTGTGGGTATTTCTCGATGAGCCGGGCGTCCACACGCTTGCGGCTGATGAGCAAAGTTACCTTGTGGCCGCGCGCCGTGAGCCCCTCAGCCAGCGAGATGCCGGGCGAGAGATGGCCGCCGGTGCCGCCGCAGGAAATAAGGAAGGTGCTCATCTGGTATCTGGAACTCTGGGACTCTGGAATGGAGTGAATGTGGAAATCAGGAATTTAGGTAGGGCCCGGCCTCCGGACGGGCCGGAATGAGTAGCGCACGCCGAACCGCCCGTCCGGAGGCCGGGCCCTACCCAAGGAAAGCAATCGGTGATCGGTCGCATGATTTCGTTTCCAGCGTTCATGAGTTCCACATTCACACCTCACGCCAAAACCTCCTGCATCGAACGGGCGCGGTTGGGCAGCGTCACGCGGCCCCACGTTCGCTGCGTGTTGATGAAGATGCCGACCAGCATGCCCATGAGCAGCAGGTTCGACAGGCCCGCGCTGATGAACGGGAGCGACATGCCCTTGGTTGGAAAGATGCCCGTGACGACACCAAGGTTGATGATCGCCTGCAGTGAAATCAGCAGCAGGCAGCCGGTCGCGAGGAGAAATTGGAACAGGTTGGGCGCGCGGCGGAGGTGGATGAGCCCGGCGATGAAGATGATCGTGAACATGACCACGACGCCCATCGTGAACCACAGGCCGAGTTCCTCGGCGATGACGGCGAGAATGAAGTCCGTGTGGGCCTCAGGGAGATAGCTGAGCTGCTGGCGGCCCTGCCCCAGCCCGACGCCATCCGTGCCGCCGGCGGCGAACGCGGCGAGCGCCTGGTAAAGCTGGTAGGTGCCGCCCTGGCGGTTGCCCTCGACGTCGAGGAAGGCGGTGAGCCGGCGCAGCCGGTTCGGGTTGTGGATCACCATGACCGCAAAGAGCATGATAACCCCGCCGATGCAGGGCAGGATGTAGCGCCACTTGGCCCCGGCCAGGAAGAGGAGCGTCAGACCGACGGCAACGACGAGGGCGGCTGTGCCGAAGTCGGGTTCGAGCATGATCAGGCCGGCATACGCGAACACGATGGCGACGGGAAAAATGAATCCGCGGCGCAGCTCGCCGATGCGCGTCTGGTTGATCGCGAGGTAGTGCGCGAGGCAGAAGACCACGGCGAGCTTGGCGAATTCCGAGACCTGCAGGCGGATGGGGCCGAAGCCGAGCCAGCGGCGGCTGCCCTTCACCTCGATGCCGATGTGCGGGATCGCCACCAGCAGGAGCATCAGCGCGGCGAAGCCGGCCAGCCAGGGCACGTAGCGGCGGATGTAGTCGAGATTGAGCCGGCTGGTGACATAGCAGAGCACGGCGGCCAGGAGGACGCCGAGGATCTGCTTGTTCAGGTAGTAATACGGTCCCTGTTTGTACGACGCACTCGCGCTGAAGAGGATGGTGAGCCCGAGGATGGCGAGGCCGACAGCGCAGACGGTGATGATCGCCGCCGGGTTGAGCACGAACCGCGCTGGACTGTGATCGGCGGACGGAGCGTTGGCCATCGCATCAAAGCGGCTTGTTCGGGTCGACTTCCTCCACCTTGATCACCGGCGCGTCACCGGCTTTCTTCAAACCTGCATCCAGATCCTGGTCAGGCGACGGCAGATTGAAGAGGGGCGTGACGGGGGCGGCAGGTTTCGGTGCGGCGGCCGTGGCGGTGCTGCCGCCATTGGCGGGTTGGCTGGCGGGACGCGCATTGGGCGACCTCCAACCGGGGATGATCAATTCGCGGCCGGGGCGGATCTTCGCGGGGTCTGTAATGTTGTTGGCGGTCGCGATTTCGCCGACGGTGATCTGGTACTTGCGGGCGATGGCGCCGAGCGTCTCACCGGCCTTGACCACATGGGTGACGGCTTCGGCGGAGGGCTTGGGCGCCGGCGGCTCAACCTGGGCCGGGGCGGTGGGCGTGGCGGCGGCGGCAGTCGCGGCGCCGGCCTTGACCGGAATGAGCAGCTTCTGCCCGAGGCGCAGCGTCGTGCCGGCGGTGAGGTTGTTGGCCGCGGCGAGTTCGCCGACGGTGAGGCGGTGAGACTTCGCGACCGACCAGAGGCTGTCGCCCTTGACCACGGTGTAGGTCGAAGCGGGGATCACGTCGGCCACGGGCTGGGCCTGGAGGGTGGAGGCGGCCGGGGTGTTGGGCCGCGTCGGGCTGAAGCGCACGCCGGCGGACGTGGCGGGGGCATCGGGGTTGAAGGAGATCGGCGACGCCATGACCGGCGATTCCCCGTTCTCGTTCAGCGGGGCCGCGCTGAAGGGCGAATCGGCCGCATACCGGACCGTGCTCTGGCTCGGGACGGTGACCACCGGGCTCGGTTCGGATTGAACCGCGGTGTCGGCGGGCGTCGGCTTGGGTTTGGTCGAGGAGCTGCAGCCGGGGTTGGCAAAAATCAGGATCAGGGCAAAGACGTGGACACCGACCACGATGCCGAAGATTTTCAGGATTTTCATAGGAGAAATGATGCTGGGTTGACGGAGTGAATGCTATCTCAAACTGGCGGCGGAAGCGAGTTCGCGCACGAGTTGCTCAAACTGATCGCCGCGATCCTCGTAATTGCGAAACTGGTCGAAGCTCGCAAAGCCCGGGCTGAGCACCACGGCCTCGCCACGCTCCGCCTGGTTCGCCGCGCATTTCACGGCGTCGGCCAGCGACGCACAGGCTGTATGGGCCACCTGGTAGGCGCGGCAATAGGTCGCGAGTTCGGCCGCGGTCTCGCCGATGAGGCAGGCGTACTTCACCCGCGGCGCGATGCGTTTCACAAAGCCGGCGAGGTCGCCACCCTTGGACTTGCCCCCGAGGATGACCACCACGGGTTGGGCAAAGCCCGCCAGCGCGGCCTCGACCGCGTGGAAATTGGTCGCCTTCGAATCGTTCCAGTAAGCCACGCCGTCGTGCTCGCCCACGGGCGCCAGCCGGTGCCGGCCAAGGCGGAAGGTGCGGGCGGCGGCGAACAGCAGCTTCTCATCCCGCCCGGACGCGCGCCACCAGGCGGCGGCCAGCTCGAGATTTTCCCGCTGGGGATAGTGCGCGAACACCGTGCCGGCGAGCCGGGGGTCGGCCGGAGCATTTTCCGTGGACACGGCGGACCCGTCCTCGATCTTGCGGCCGAACTTTGCGGCATACCGCTGCACCGACGACCCGGCGAAAAATCCCTGTGCCGGCGTGAAGTTCACCAGATTCCACTTGGCATTGAAATACGCCTCCAGGCCCTCGTGCCGCTCGAGGTGATCCTCGGCGAAATTGGTCCACAGCGTGGCGTCGGCCCGGAAGTGCCGGAGCGTCTCGGCCTGGAAGGAGCTCACCTCGCACACGGCGATCCGGCCGTCACCGCCCTCGGAGTCGGCAACGAGTTGCGAAAACGGCCGGCCGATGTTGCCGGTGACACGCGCGTCCTCGCCGGCCGCAGTCAGGGCGTGGGTGAGGAACTCGGTGAGGGTCGTCTTGCCGTTGGTCCCCGTGATGGCCACGACCCGGCCGCGCCAGAAGATCGAGGCGAAATCCAACTCGCCGACCCAGGTCACGCCGGCCTCCTCCGCAAGGCGCACCCAGGGATGGGTCGGCGCGAAGCCCGGCGACACGATCACGAGGTGGTGGCCCGCGGCATCGGCCGCGGTAAAGTGCCGCGCCTTCGCATCATAGACAATGCCCGGCACCCCGAGCCGCCGCAGCAGCAGGGCCGTCCCCTCCCCGCTGACGCCGGCGCCAAAGATGGCGACGGGCCGGCGGAGACGCGGCTGGAGGAATTCGGGGATGACGAGCGGCATGGTCAGCGGATCTTGAGGGTCGCGAGCCCCGCGAGCGCAAAGCCGAGCGAAAGCACCCAGAAGCGGAGGACGACCTTGGTCTCGGGCCAGCCGAGCTTCTGGAAATGGTGATGAATCGGCGCCATGAGAAAGAAGCGCCGGCCGACCCCGAAGCGGAGCCGCGTGTACTTGAAGTTGCCGACCTGGATGATCACGGAAAGCGCCTCCATGACGAACACGCCACCCACGATGATGAGCGTCACGGGCTGGTGGATCATGAACGCCATGACGCCGATGAGCCCGCCGAGGGCGAGCGAGCCGGTGTCGCCCATGAACA
>CAZFHG010000003.1:0-630 GCA_964518665.1 uncultured Opitutaceae bacterium
CCCCAGGAAATCTGGCACCGCCTGGCCGCGCGCTTCAAACGCGCCCAGACCGAGGCGCTCGCGGCAGGGAAGTAATGTATCCGTCGTTAGCGTAGGTCAGCGCGCTTGCGCGCGCCCGAACCGCGCCCGCGAGCGGGCTGGCCTACCCGGACATGAACCGGGCCGCTCCGACCTGTTCACAGCGCCGTAAAACTCACCGACCAGCCCGCCTCGCCGTCCGCGCCGAAATTCAGCGCGCAACGGATGATCAGGCACTGGTCGCGGCCGTCCTTGGCGATCCAGTGTCCGCGGGGGTTCGTAACGCGGACGTTGTTCGGCGCATGGATGAACACGCTGCCCTGCTCGCCGGGCGGACGCTTGGCCCGGCCGCTGAAGGTATTCGTGGCCGGATCCCAGTCGCAGGCGGTGATTTCCATCTCGCCCATGAGCACGTGCATGTCGGTGCCCAGCAGCAAGGGCCGGGCTTCCGCCCGCACGAGCCGGTAAACCTTGACCGTGCCGGCCGGCACCACGGCGTCGAGCGTACCACGGATGCGGCCGACACAGCGCTCATCCCAGAATTCCCAGACGAGATATTCCGCGTCCGCGGCCAGACCCAACCGGGTCAGTGCCACGGGCAGGCGCAATTCC
>CAZFHG010000003.1:640-15986 GCA_964518665.1 uncultured Opitutaceae bacterium
GATGCGGCGGTGGAAGATCTTGGGGTGATCCGGATACGGCGAATCAAATAGGTCGACCGGAAACGCGACCTCCGTGGCGCGGGGCAGCGTCTTCTTGATCAGCGCCAGCCGCGCTTCCGCCATGCGGTCAACGTCGTCGCCCAGCATCGAGGGACCACCGCACAGGGCATGCATTGTGGCATGGGTGCGGGCGTCGGACAGTGGCAGCGGCTGGTCCACCGTCAGCACATTGCCCGCATCGTTGAGATACAGGCGACGGTGGGTGTAGCGGGCACCGGCCTGGTTGCGCAGCGCCGGCACACACCCGTTCCAAGCCGACGACTTGTTGACCATGTATGTCGCCGGATAGAAGGAGGACCCGCCCGGGGTCAGCGAACGGCCCTCGCCAAAATCTGCGCCCGTGCGGACCGCGTCCGCCACGCCGACGGTGTGCAGCGTCGGTCCCGTGCTGGCCAGCAGGTAGGTCTCGGGTCCGGCGGCCTTCCGGATCACTTTCAGGGCGTGCTGGAAGGACTCCGCGCCGGGGACGATGCGCGGATCATGGAACGGTCCGTGATTGGCGCCGGCCTGCGAACCGGGACGGTTGAGTTTGCCGCCGCCAGCGTAGAGGAAATCGATCATGTAGTACCGCACGCCGCGTTCGCGATTGTAGGCGAAGGCCTTTTCGATGAAGGCCAGCGCCTTCGGGTGCGTGGGGTCGA
This sequence comes from uncultured Opitutaceae bacterium, assembly GCA_964518665.1. Classification (GTDB taxonomy): domain Bacteria; phylum Verrucomicrobiota; class Verrucomicrobiia; order Opitutales; family Opitutaceae; genus UBA2377. Next base: position 1,342 of record CAZFHG010000003.1, read on the forward strand.
GGGCGTAAAGCACCGGCCGCTCGTTCATCGGCAGCCGGCCGTTCTCGCCGAAATTCCACCGCTCCAGGCTGACGAACAGCGTGCCGTCGGGATTCCGCACGAGCGCGTCCTCCAACTCCTTCATCTCCTCCTTCAGGTGGTTCGAGATCCAGAACGGCCCGCACCAGAGTCCCAGCTTGAAGCCGAGTTCGCGCAGGCGGCGGACGAACTCCTCCGGCCCGCTCGGGAAATTCTGCGTATTCCAGCCGGTCCACGCACCGGGTTGGGCGGCGGGCAGGTTCGCGATGCTGACCCACACGTACTCAAAGCCGAACCCGGCGAGCCGGCGGTTAACGGCGGCGCAATTGCGCAGCACAACCTCCTCGTACTTTTCGACATTGAACCCATCCACCCAGCTCCACCCCACCCAGCCCAGAGGCGTCGTCGGCCAGACGCGCGGTTTGACCTGCGCGGCCACGATCTCCGCCCAGCGGTCCAACTGGGCATGCGGATCCTTTCCCACCTGCAGCGTAAAGGTTTCCACGGGCGTGACCGCCCCCGGCATGAGTTGCCAGCCCGCGAAGTCCGCCTGCGCGGCCACGTCCTGCACCCCGGTCGCCGTGGCGCGATGGTGGATCTCCGTGTCGTTCCGCAGATAGGTCGTGAACCCCACCTGGACGGCGGTCGGCCCGGCGGGATCGAAATACTGGTTCTTCACCTTGCTGCCGGCCGGCGAGATCGCATCGCCGAGACGCAGCACCACACGCTCCTGCTGACCGGGCTGGCCGGGGAGATAGACGGTCTTTGGTCCCAATGGCAGGCTTGCCGCGCGTAAAGGCCAGACCCGGCCCAGGGCAATCGGTGCAGAGCCGTGGTTTTCCAAAGTGGAGGCGAGTGATACGAGGCCGGCGGCATCGTCGGTGTCCGCGCGGAAAACCCAGCTCAGATTTGGTTCGGCGAATTTCAAGGTGAGCGTCAAAGGCCGGCTCGCGCCGATTTTCACCTCGGCCTGCGTGGCATCGAATTCGCGACCGTTGGCCTCGAGGGCGAAATGCCAGACAACCTCGGGACCGTGGGCGGAAGCATAGCGCAGGGACTTCTCCGAACTATCGTAGGTGAGCATGGGACGGGACGTCAGCATTGCCAGGCATCATGCCAGGAATGCACGGCCGCCACAGTGAACCGGCAGATCACCGAAGGCAAAAGCCAAGTTCACCTGGGAGCGCGAACGGCCCGTCCGCATTCGCCAATGCATGCGGGCGAGCCGCCCGCGCTCCCAAATATCCCTGCCGCGAGCGCTGCAAAACCACTCGCTCACGCTCGTGGCTACGACAAGCGGTCCGCCACCTGAGCGTTCAGAGTTCAACGTTGAGCGTTGAACGTTCGGGCCGCGCCTCGTGCGGCACGTCAGTTCCGGCTCCAGACGTGCGGGAAGTGGTCGCCGCTGAGCACCTCGCCGTCGGCGACCTTGACGAACTGCTTCATGCAATGTTCGCCGGAGGCCACGTAACGCGTGTCACCGGTCATGAAGTGCAGGGCGATGGCGCGACGCGGGCGGCCGCTGGTGTTGGCATGGGAGCCGTGCCAGGTGAGAGCGTGGTGATAATGCACCTCGCCCTTTTTCACCGGGCAGGTGCGCACCGTAACCTTGCGGCCCTCGAACTCCTTCGGCACGTCCTTCACAAAATCCTTCCACATGCGCAGGTAATCCATGTGGTCGCCCCACAGGTGCGAGCCCGGGACCATGCTCATGCAGCCGTTGTCCACATCAACATCGTCGAGCGCCACCCAGGCGGTGACCTCGGTCATGGGCCGGATGATCGGCCAGAGGGGCGCATCCTGGTGCCACATGTTCACGCCGCCCTTCGCGGCGGGCTTGTACTGGATCTGGTCGTGCCAGATGCGCAGTTCCGAAGCGCCGGTCAACTGGGCGATCTCCTCGCCGATGATCGGATTGCGGATAAGTTTCGCGAACGGCTGGCTGGCCTCCCAGATGTTCACGATCTGCCAGACCGGGGCGGACTCGTCGCCGGTGAAGTTATGGCAGAGCACCGGCTGCGGGATGTCCTTGCGCTCGCGCTCGACAATCACGCGTTCAACCTCGGAACGCAGTTCCTCGACCTGGGCGTCGGTGAGGACAGTGGGACCGCGCAGGTAACCTTGGGACTTGAATTCGTGGACTTGGGCAGGGGTGAGCATGGGTGTGGGTGGGTGCGGAGAAGCTACGTCCCCGCCCCGGTTTGTCATCCGCTCATCCTTGGCCGCGGCGCGCAGGTGTTGGCGATTTTTCCTGCCGGCCGGCCAGCAGGGCCGCCCGGTAATGCGCCGGGGCCAGCCCGTCCTCGCGACGAAAGACCTTGCTGAAATGGCTGGTGTCGCGGAAACCCGTCCGCGCCGCGATCTCCTTCACCGAGAGGCGGTCGTCCGCCAGCAGTCGCCGGGCCTCCTCGACCCGCAACCGCCGCAGGTAATCCAGGGGCGGATAACCGGTCACTTCGCGGAAAACCGCCTGCAACCGGCTCGTGCTCAGGCCCGACACCCGCTCCAGCGCGGCGTGGTCAACGCGGCCGCCGAGGTGCTGGTGCATGAACGCCGTCACCTGCTCGACCCGGGCCTGGTGCCGCAGGCGCTCGGCTGAGGAGCGGGTTTCGACCGGTGTCGCGAGCAGCGCGAGCAGGACTCCCGCCAAATGGGCCGAGGCGGTGGCCGGCCCCAGAATTCCACCGGCCCCGTGCGCCGTCACCACGGCCTGCAACATGCGCTCCAACCTATGCCCGGCATAGAGTCGCCGCTGGGTGCCCGGATCCAGGCCATGGGTGAACCGCACCCGAAAAGGCCGGCGCTGGTCGAGTCCGCGCGCGGTGGCCGGCACACCGGGGGCAAAATCGAAATGCACGGCGATATGTTCCGAAGCGGCGGCCGCATCCGCCTCGAAGCTGTGCGGCACAAAGGGCGGGATCAGCAGCAGGTCGTGCACGGCCAGCGGCCGGCGCTCCCCGTTGAAGGTCCATTCGCCCCCGCCCTTGAGGATCAGCACCAGTTCGTAGTCGAAGATGATCCGGCGGGGGATCTGCAATCCGCCTGTCAGGCGGTGGGCAATGCGCACCACGGGATGAATCTGCTCGGGTCGCAGCGCATAGACCCGGCGCGCACCCGCCGGTCCCGCCGGGGCGGGCCGCTGGATGGCTTCGGGCGTAACGGGGCGGTGGCGCGCAGCACACATGGCAGGGCAGCGTGACGGGTCATGGCGCCGAGACAAGCAGCCGGTGCGCGGGGCGCACCGGAACGCTGAACGCTTAACTTTTAACGCTGAACGCTCAAGTGGTGCAGGGACCTCCGTACTTAAACGTTAAGCGTTAAAAATTAAGCGTTCAGCGTTGCCCGTCCGTCCCGGGCGGGCTCCTCCGCCAAGCCAGACTTGCCTCCCGCGGGCTTCCCCGCACGTTTTCAGGCATGTTTGCCAACTTTGCCGACCGCACCTGGATGTGGCTGGCCGCCGAGTTTTACCTGGTGGGTTTCCTGCTGGGCACCTGGTCCCTCCTGCGCGGCGGGAAGCCGCTCAACGTGGCCACGTATTTCCTCATCGTGGCCGGCTACGCCATGCAACTGACGGGCCTGTACCTGCGGGGGCTCGCCGTCGGCGGCTGCCCGCTGGGCAACACGTTCGAGCTCTTCCAGTTCACGGCCTGGTCCGCGATCTCCCTCTACCTCGTGATCGGCGTGACCTTCCGCACGAGCCTCCTCGGCTATTTCACCTCCTGCCTGGCCGCGGTCCTCACGCTGATATCCCTGTCGATTCCGGCCTGGGACAGCACACGGAGCTCCGGCATGTTCGGCAACAACCCGTGGATCGAGTTCCACGCGGCGCTGGCGCTCTTCAGCTACGGGGTCTTCGGCGTGCTCGCGCTGACCGCGCTGATGCTGCAACTGCGCAACTACTCGCTGAAGAACAAGCGCATCGGCGGCTGGTTCTCCTTCCTGCCTTCGCTCTATGACCTGGACCTGATCAGCGTGCGCCTGCTGGTCTTTGGCGTGATGCTGCTGTCCGGCGCCCTGCTCGTCGGCTCGGTGCATTGGGTGCAGAACACCGCCGCCGTCCACTGGCCGAAGCTCCTCGTCACCGTCGCGGTCTGGCTGTTTTACACCATCGCCCTGGCCCTGCGGCTCCGCGGCCAGCTCGGCGCCAAGCGCTTCGCCTGGACCGCGCTCATCCTGTTCACCTTCGCGCTGCTCTCGTTGTACGTCGTGGACGCCAACCGCCGGAATCCGGCCAAACCCGTCGCCCACCGGACATGAGCCATCTTCCGCCCGACTCCACCGGCCTGTTTGTCTTCGGGGCCACCCACCGGACGACCCCCATCGAGGTGCGCGAGAAGCTCTCGCTGCCCGCGCCCACCGCCGAGCAACTGCACGCCGATCTCGCCAGCATCCAGGGCCTCCGGGAATACGCGGTGCTGAACACCTGCAACCGCATCGAATTCTACGGCGTGGCCGATACCCCCGACGCCGCGGCGCGGGTGCAGGCCGCCTTCTGCCAGCGCCAGCAGTTTGCCGAGGAGGAGTTTGCCAAATACCGCACCAGCCTAAGCGGTCCGGCCGCGGTGCAGCACCTGTTCGAGGTGGCCGCCGGCATCGATTCGCAACTGGTCGGCGAGACAGAGATCCTCGGTCAGGTCAAAGGCGCCTACGCCGCCGCCCAGGCCCGGCACTCCACCGGCCCGGTACTGAACCGCGTCTTCCAGAAAACATTCCAAGCCGCCAAGCACGTGCGCTCCAGCACGGCCATCACCGAGGGCCAGGTCAGCATTGCCAACGTGGCGGTGGAGCTGGCCTACAACATCTTCGGCCGGCTGGAGGCGACGCGCGTGCTCCTGCTCGGCGCCGGCGACATTGGCGAGAAAACCGCCAAGGCCTTCCGCAGCCGCGGCGCCAGTTCGCTGACGGTGGCGAGCCGCAGCTTTGAGCGCGCCATGGCGCTGGCCTCCGAACTCGATGCGACGGCCCTGCCCTTCGAGCACCGCGCCGAGCACCTCGCGCAGTTCGACGTTGTCGTCTGCTCGACGTCCGCGCCCGATGCCGTCGTCCTCGCCGCCGACGTCCGGACCGCCATGCGCGGCCGGGCCTCCCGTCCGCTTTTCCTCATCGATCTCGCCCTGCCCCGCGACGTGGAGGCGGATGTCGCCAAGCTGGAGAATGTCTATCTCTACAACCTCGACGACCTCGCGAAGATCGCCGAGGAGAACCGCGCCGCCCGCGAGGCCGAGATCGCCAAGTGCCGCCAGATCATCACTGAACGCGCCGCGGCGCTGTGGAAACAAGTCGAGTCACAAGTGGCCGGCGGACCCAACCGGGCTGCTCCGCAGATTCAGCCTGACCAAGAAGCTCGCTGAATTCAGCGCAAGCGGGTTGGGCGGCTTAACCGGAGCTTCTACCTAGGTAGGGAGGGACGTATGACCCGCATTGGCGTTGTTTCGCCATACAGTTGCATATACTGAAGGGGAGCCCCGCGCTTAACTACCCCTCCCCACCCATGACCTCTTCGTTGCGCCCCGCAGGCTTTTCTGCGCCCAGCCACTGCGTTTTCAACTTTCTGAAACTGGGGGCTGCACTTGGCCTGTTTTTCTGGTTCGCCGCTGCTGCCTGTGGTGCGGTCGACGCCACCCTCACGCCGTCAACCACCAGCAGTAACTCCGTCACACCCGTTGTCCTGCAGGTGACCGGCTTGAGCAACGGTGAATCCGTCATCGTGGAACGTTATGTCGACGCCAATGCGAACGGAGACGTCGATGCGGGCGAATTTCTGGCTGAAACATTCACCGTCACTGACGGGCAAGTGAACTCCATAGGAGGCGTCCGCAATACCAATATCCCCGGCGATGAGGACCCGACGGCTGCAGCTGATGGTCAGATGAGTATCAACCTGCATCCAGCACTTGGACCTGAACTGGGTCGGGTCGCCGGCTCACACATCGTTCGGATTTCAGGAACTTTCGGTGCATTGATCCGCACATTGACCCTCACCAACCCCGCCCAGGAGCAATTCATCTCCGGCACGGTCACCGACGGGGCCATTCCGGTGCCTTACGCTAGCGTGATCCTGCTCGATGCCGCGACCGAGGACGATTTCACGCTCGGGGTCATTGCCAATGCCTCCGGCGTGTACACGGCCCCGGCACCAGTCGGCTCCTACAAGGTGCTGCCGTTCAAGAACGGATATATCGCGAACTTCCCCACGCCCACGGTCCTGGCAGCCGCAGCTACACCTACCCAGAATCTGGTGCTAACAGCTGCCACCACGAGCATCTCAGGCAAGGTGGCCGACGTTGGCACCAACGCCGGTCTTGGCGGAGTACAGCTCTTTTTCGCGTCCACTCTGGGCGACCTGGTTACCATTATCAGCACAAGTGCTGACGGCACCTACTCTGTGCCAGTCACGGCAGGTCAGTGGAATGTGGAGACTTCGGAAATTTCGCTGGCACTGCTGGGCTACTTGAGTCCCAGCAATCAAGGCGCTGGTAACACGGCGACCGCCCCCGCCACCGGCGTGAATATCAATTTCACTAAAGCAACTGCGCTGATCCACGGCATGGTGGCGGATGCAAGCCCGACGTCACTCGCCGGCATACGGGTGAATGCCAGTGACAGCAACAACACCTATTACTGCGAAGCCACGACGGACGCGAACGGCCATTACGTCCTGGGCGTCACGACCGGGTCGTGGAATGTCAATATATCGAATCAAAGCCCTGGGCTCGCCGGCTATATTGTGCCGAACAGCCAGTCCGCGACGATTTCCGGCGCCCAGGCGGTGCAGAAGGATTTCACGATGAGCGCCGTCAATGCACACCTGAAGGGCACGGTCACTAATGCCGACACGAGTCTACCCATCTCTGCCATCACGATCGGTGCCTACAACCAGATCACCTCCCAATTCATCTCGGTCCAAACCGCGGTGGACGGAACCTTTGACCTCGGCCTCGTCGCCGGCACCTGGATGGTGCAACTCAACTCCCAGAGTGCGGCCACCGCCAACCTCGTGAGTTCGTCGGTCAATTATACGCTCGCTGTAGACCAGACCATCAGCGGCATCACGTTTCAGGTTAAGTCCTCCACCGCACAGATCACCGGGTTGGTTCTGGACGGGGATAACAGCAACCAACCCATCAGTAACGCCAACGTTTACGCGACCGCCACCATCAGCACCGTATTATACAATGCTAATGCACAGACTGACAATAACGGGAGTTACAGTCTCCCGGTCGTCAACGGCACCTGGCAGGTTGGGGCATTCGCCAGTGGTTACACGAATACAAATTCGGTGACCGAAACCGTCAGCGGCCCGAACGTCACCCGCGATTTCACGCTCACCAAGGGGCCGGTCATCGCCATCCACCCCAACGATCATACCGCCACCGCCGGTCAGACCTTTGTGTTTTCAGTCAACGTCAACGGCAATGCCGTGACTTACCAATGGCAGGTGTCCACGGACAACGGCAGCAACTGGGCCGACCTCACCAACGACTCCACCTACAGCACCGTGACTTCGAATGTGCTCAACGTGACGTCCGCCATCGGACTCAATGGATACCGCTACCGGTGCATCGCCACCAACGGGTTCGGCTCGGCCACCAGCAATTCCGCCCTCCTTACGGTCAACGCGGCCAATGTCGCGCCCAGCTTCTCACTGCATCCGTCCAACCAGACGGTGACTGCCGGACAAAATGCCACCTTCAATGTGTCGGCCAGTGGCACGCCCTCGCCGACTTTCCAATGGCAGGAGTCCATCGACAGCGGCAGCACTTGGAACAACCTCGCCGAGGGCTCGGCCTACAGTGGCACCACCTCCTCCTCCCTGACGGTCACCGCCACGATCATTGGCCAGAACGGTCACCGCTACCGCGCCATGGCGAGCAATACGGCCGGATCCGTTTCCAGCAATGTCGCGATTCTCACCGTTGATCCGGTCAGCGTCGCCCCCGCTATCACTGCGCATCCTTCCAACCAGACCGTGACGGCCGGACTTAACGCCAGCTTCAGCGTATCAGCCAGCGGCACGCCCTCGCCTACCTTCCAATGGCAGGTCTCAACCGACAGCGGGATCATCTGGAACAACCTTGCCGATGATGCCAGTTACAGTGGAACCGGCACGGGCATACTACAGGTCACCGCCGCCACGATCGGCCAGAACGGCAATCTCTACCGTGCGGTCGCGACCAATGGGGCCGGTTCGGCCAACAGCAACAGTGCCCTGCTCACGGTCAACGCGGCCAATGTCGCACCAAGCATCACGGCCAATCCTTCCAACCAAACGGTGTCCGCCAGTCAGAATGCGACTTTCACGGTATCTGCTGACGGTCTGCCCTCACCCACCTTCCAATGGCAGGTGTCCACCGATAGCGGTAACAACTGGAACAATATTGCCAATGATTCCACCTACAGCGGGGTCACCACCTCCACTCTCACTGTCACGGCCACCATCATCGGACAAAACGGTTTCCTCTATCGCGCCGTCGCGACCAACGTGGCCGGTTCGGCCAATAGCAACAGTGCGCTCCTCACCGTCAACAACGCCAACGTCGCGCCTAGCATCACGGCCAATGCTCCCAACCAGACAGTGAATGCCGGCCAGACTGCGACCTTCTGGGCCACCGCCAACGGCACACCCGCGCCGACTTATCAATGGCAGGTGTCCGCGGACGGTGGCACCAACTGGGCCAACCTCGCCAATGATTATACCTACCTCGGGGCCACCACCAACACCCTGACCGTCATCATCTCCGTGGTGGGCCTGAACGGTTACCAATACCGTGCGGTCGCGACCAACATTGCTGGCTCGGCCAACAGCAATGCTGTGAGCCTGACCGTAAATGTCGTCTCTCCGCTGAACACCCTGCATAATTTCGATATCTTCACCGACGGTGGAAATCCGTCGGTAGCCGCGTCCCTGACCTTATCGGGCGGCACCCTCTACGGTACCACCTATGGGGGCGGCGCCAATCAGAAGGGCACCATGTTTTCCATCCAGACCAATGGAAATGCCTATAATGTGATGCATTCCTTTTCTGCCTTTAGCATTGATGGCACTAATGCAGATGGTGCACTCCCATACTGTACCCTGTCGTTCGCCGCTGGAAAACTGTACGGCACTGCCAGAGAGGGCGGATCGCTGGGGAACGGCACCTTGTATTCGATCAACCCCGATGGCACGGGTTTCACCACCCACTTCAATTTCTCCGGTTCAGAGCTGAATTCAAGCTATGCGAAACATTCCCCGGTCGGCCGGCTTACGCTGGAGGGTAACATCCTCTATGGTGTGACGGCTGCGGGTGGCAGTCCGGTGTACGACAACTCGGTCAACGGCCGGCTTTTCGCTTACAACCTCAGTGGCGGGCTCACCTTCCCCTATGCGTTTCCCGACGTAATTTGGGACGGAGACCACCTCTATACACCCTACGGTCCCGGACGAGGACTGGTTCATCTGAATGGCAAGCTCTATGGGACCACGTTTTCCGGAGGCTACGATGGCTATGGCACCGTGTTTACGGTCAACGCCAACGGCACCGGCTATACGACCCTGCATACTTTCATGAACACCGATGGCTCGAGTCCTTTCGGAGCGATTACCTTGTCGGGCGACACGCTCTACGGCACGACTAGCTCAGGCGGCGCCAACAACCAAGGCGTGATCTACTCGATTAAAATCGATGGTTCGGCATTCACCGTGCTCCATACGTTCAGCCTCGCCCAAGGGTTCAGCAATGAGACCGGACTGCTGGTGGTCGGCAACATGCTTTTTGGCACGACTGCTTATGGTGGCATCAACGGCCACGGCACGGTATTCTCGCTGAATACCGATGGCACAGAATACAGGGTCCTGCATTCGTTCAATCGCTTCGTGGATGGATCGTACCCAGGTGGGTTGGTTCGCGACGGCAACGTACTCTACGGCATGACTGCCACCGGTGGCAGTCACGATTATGGAACCATCTTCAGTTTTGTCGTGGGCTCACTCAGCTCCGATTACAACTCATGGACCCAGGCCTACTTCACTTCAGGCGAGTTGCTTGATGCCAATGTCAGCGGACCCAATGCGGTCTACGGACTCGATGGTTTGCCCAACCTGGTGAAATACGCCCTCGGACTCGATCCGACCATCGACGCAACCGCCAGCCTGCCGGAAGTGAGCACGACCGCGACAGAGTGGGTCTACACGTATTCGCGCCCAACCGACCGCACGGACATCACCTATGCGGTGGAAGTCTCCACCAACTTGACGACATGGGGTGCACCTGCCACCGCTGCCGTGCTGGTGAACACGGTGGGCAACGTCGAAACCTGGCAGGCCAAACACCCGCTCGCCTCCGCGCCCAACGCCTTCTTCCGACTCAAGGTGACGCAGCTCTGAACCGGATGATTCGGATGATTTGATGGCATACGATCCATCTGCATTCCCACTGTAGGAGCGGCTTTATGTCGCGATGTTGCGCTCACGATCGCGACTTAATGCCGCTCCTGCATCACGAAACAAAACAGGAGTCGAATCGCCTCCAGGTTGACGGCAATGTTCCGCATGCGACCACGAGCGTGAGCGAGTGGCAGGAGTTGGGAATGCGAGCAGGATCTCTGACCTGCCCGATTATCGCTCACTTGCGAATATTGCGTTGGCTGGGCGGGCTAAAGGCCCGCCCTACTTGGCTTTCACGCGCAGGCGAGCCCGCGCGATGGCGGCCGCCAGTTCCTCCCGTCGCACGGGCTTGCTGATGTAGTCATTCATCCCGGCCGCCAGGCAAAGCTCGCGGTCACCCTGCATCGCGTTGGCCGTGATGGCGATGATCCACGGCCGGAGCGCCGGGTCGGGCTGCGCCGCGACGATGCGCCGCGTCGCCTCCAGCCCGTCCAGCTCCGGCATCTGCATGTCCATGAGCACAATCTTGTAATCCTGGCGCTGCAGGGCGTCGAGCGCCTCGCGTCCGTTGGCGGCGACGTCGGCCCGGTACCCGAGCTTTTGCAGCAGCATCAGTGCGACCTTTTGGTTCACCACGTTGTCCTCGACGAGCAGGATCGTGTCGCCCTGGGCGGCCGCGTCGGCGGGAAATGGCGCCGTCGTCTTCCGCGTCACGGCCGCGGTCGAGCCGGCCTTGAACACAGTCGCCAGCACCTCGAAAAGCCGCGCCGGCTTCGCCGGCTTGGTCAGATTGGCGGCAAAGGGACTGGCGCCCCCATTGAAGATTTCCCGCTGGCCCAGCGAGGACAGCAGGATCAGCGGCATCTGCGTGGCATCGCGCAGGCGGCGGATCTCGCCCGCCAGCATCACGCCGTCCATGTCGGGCATCTGCATGTCGAGGATCGCCACGTCGAACTCCTCCCCGGCGCCCAGCCAGCCCAGTGCTTCCGGACCCGTGGCGGCCGCCCGCGGCAGCATGCCCCAGCTGGCGGCCATGGCCGTGAGGATGCGGCGGTTGGTGCTGTTGTCGTCCACGATGAGCAGCCGCTTGCCGGCAACCGCATTCAGGCCGGTGGCGTGATAGGGCCGCGGTTTGCTCGGCACCATCCCAACCTTGACGGTGAAGCGGAAGACCGAGCCGCGGCCCAGTTCGCTCTCCACCCAGAGGCGTCCGTCCATGAGTTCGGCCAGCCGCTGGCTCACCACCAGCCCGAGTCCCGTGCCGCCGAACCGCCGCGTGGTTGTCGCATCCACCTGGGTGAAGGGCTGGAAGATCCGCCGCAGGCCTTCGGCCGAGATGCCGATGCCGGTGTCCGCCACCGCAAACTCCAGTTCCACTTTCTCGGGGCCGGCCGGCCGGGAGTGCACGCTCACGACCACCTCGCCCTGCTCGGTGAATTTCACCGCGTTGCCCAGCAGGTTGACCAGGATCTGCCGCAACCGCGTGGAGTCGCCCCGCACGGTGCCCGGCACGCCGTCGGCGACCTCGTAAAGCAGGTCCAGATGCTTGTCCACGACGCGCGGCGCGAGCAGGTCCAGCGTGGCCTCGACGGTGTCGCGCAGGCTGAAGGTCTCCTCCTCCAGTTCCATCCGTCCCGACTCGATCTTGGAGAAGTCCAGGATGTCGTTGATGATGGTGAGGAGCGCATCACCGCTCAGTCGGATGGTCTCGGTGTATTCGTGCTGCTCGGGCGTCAGGGGCGAATCGAGCAGGAGCGAGGTCATGCCGATCACGCCATTCATGGGGGTGCGGATCTCATGGCTCATCATCGCGAGGAACTGGCTCTTCGCGAGGTTGGCCGCCTCGGCCGCTTCCTTGGCCTTGCGCAACTCCTCCGCCTGCCGGCGCGTCTCGGTGATGTCCACGAGGGTCGCCACGTCCTGAAAGCCGCGGCCGTCCGGATTCGGAAAGCGCCGCACGGACAGGACGGCCCAGACCGGTTCGCCGCCACCGGGCCGCAGGTAGCGTTTCTCGAGGGAGAATCGGTCGATCTCACCGCGCTCCATCCGGGCAAACAGTTCGCGCTGCCGGACAATGTCCTCGGGCGGAGTGATGCGGGCAAAGGCTTCCGGATCCCTCATCTGCTCCAGGGTCAGGCCGGTGATGCGCTCATGCGCGGCATTGGCCATGGTGGACTCCCGCTTCCCATCCTCGGTGGCGTGCAGATGGATGCCCACCGGCACGACGTCGAAGATGAATCGCAACTGTGCCTCCTTGCGTGCCAGTTGCTCCTCCGCGTGCTTGCGTTCGGTGATGTCGATCACGGTGGAGATTTCCTGGTCGATGTGTCCGTCGGGCCGGCGGTAGGCCTTGCAGCTCAGGAGCACCCAGACGAGCCGGCCGTCCCGGCGCTGGTAGCGCTTCTCGATGGAATACTCGTCGATCTCCCCGCGATCCAGGCGGCCGCGCAGGGCGTCCTGCTTCGCCAGGTCCTCGGGATGGCTGATGGCGCGGACCTGCTTAACATCGCCCAGATCCTCCCGGCGAAGCCCGCTGACGGTGAAGAACCAATTGCTGTGCCGGCTCTCGATCCCGGTCGCCGTGTAGCGCACCCAGCTCACCCCCACCGGCACGTTGTCGAAGATGAACTGGAGCTGCGCCTCCTTGCGCGCCAGGGCCTCCTCGGCGCGTTTGCGGTCGGTGATGTCGAGCTGGATGGACATGAACCCGGTGACGGTCCCGGTCGCATCCCGTAGCGGTTGCATTTCGAAATCGCACCAGACCTCCCGCCCGTCCTTCGTGTAATTCAGCATCTCGCCGTGGAACTCCTCGCCGCGCCGGGCCGCCAGCGCGACGGCGGCGATCTGGCGCGAATTGGTCCCCGGTCCCCGGACGAGGTGGGGGCCGAAGTGCCCGCGCGACTCCTCCAGGGTGTAACCGAACAGGCGGGTGAACGCCTCGTTGATCCAGATCACCCGGCCCTCTTGATCGGCCAGCCCCATGGCGTTGGTCGTATGCCGGGCGATCATGGCCAGCCGGCGGCTCTCCTCCTCCGCCCGGCGCAGATCCTCGGTCATGCGCTCCGCCAGGCTGCGGGCCCGCCGGCGCGTGCGGGCCAGTGACCAGGCCAGCACCGAAGCCATGACGCTCAGCACCAGGCCGCCGCCCGCGATCGAAAAGGGCAGCACCCGGTTGCTGCGCACGGCGAATTCCGGCCGCGAGCCAACCCAGACCGTCCATTGCTGGCCGTACACCGAGAGGGAGGTCTGCACGGTGAAGGTCCGCTCGATCACCAGGGAATGCGCCCCGGACTTCGCGCGTTCGAACATGGTGCCCTGCTGGGAATCGTACAGCAGCGCGTCCGCGGTGGTCTCGGTCCCCTGATAGACTTTCAAATCCGCCTGGCGGCTCACCACATCCGGCAGTCCGGTCATCAGCAGGTTCATCCGCAGGGCGCCGTACACCCAGCCGCGGAGCGCCAGCCTGCGCTCCTCCGGGGTGTTGTAGCTGGAGGTCTGGCCGTCAAAAACCGGCTGCAGCAGCAGCAGTCCCGGCACGGACTCGCCGTCATGGATCAGCCGGATGCGCCGCGACAGTGTCATGCGGCCGGAGTTGACCGCCTCCTCCGCCGCGGCTCGCCGCGTGGTGCCCGACCCGATGTCCAGTCCCAGCGCCCCGCGATTGCGCTTGAGCGGAGCGATGTGGGTCACCACGTAGAGCACATCGTGGGGACTGGTCCGCTCGACGGAAAAATCCTCCAGGCCGGCCGCCCGCTGCCGGCGCTCCAACGCCTCGATCTCGGACCGGTCGATGCGTTGGATATAGCCCAAGCCCACCACGCCGCGCTGCAGGTAGCGCTCCATCGAGCTGATGTACTCCTGCCATTCCCAGATGGTGATGTCCGGATTCATGCGCACCAAATAACGCGCGCCCTGCAGCGCTTCGGCTGTCGTATCGAACCGCTCCTGGATCGCGGTCGTGGTGCGCTCCACCACGCGGTCGAATCGCTCCGCATCCGATCGGTCGACTTCCATGCGCACCAGCCACCAGGCGCATAGGGACAGCACGCAGCCGGTCAGGAAGACCCCCACCGGCAGCATGGGGCTGTGCAGGACCTTCTTCAGAAACTGCGATGTGTCAGCAGCCATCCGGACCAGTGAAGGGGTTGGGGCGTCCCATGGCGAAGCTGAATTCCATCCGGGACGCGGGCGGCATGTTCACTCCGTTTTCCGCAGATGCCGGCTCACCCAGTCGGCCACGGTGCCCGCCGCCGGCTGGTCC
>CAZFHG010000003.1:15996-37788 GCA_964518665.1 uncultured Opitutaceae bacterium
TCGACCGAGGCGCGTCGTGGGTGTTCGAACCGCATGACGCGACGCTCCAGCGGGCCGTCGACGCGGCCTTCAACGGGCTCCTCGGCGACCTCTTCCAGCGCGGTGCTTTTGCTGGCAAGGACGCCGCCTCGGCCTACCGCGTGGTGACCGACGTCGCGGTGAACCCACCGCCGTCGATCGACGCCGGGCGGCTCGTCGTCGAGCTGCGCGTGGCCCCTTCGGTGCCCCTGCGTTTCCTCACCGTCCGGCTGGTCCAGCAGGGCGCGTAGCCGCTGCTGCTGCGTCACCGTGCGGGCCCGGCGTTCCGGGTCGCCAACACAGGCGCGCAATTGCGCGGCGAGGACTTCCGGCGTCGCCGCACCCTGGATGAATTCGGGATACATCGGCTCCTTCAAAAGGAGATTGGCGATGCCGATGTAGTCCAGTTTCACCCACCAGCGCGCGAGCAGGTACGTGAGGGGATTGGTCCGGTAGGCGATGGCCCCGGGTATGCCCGCCAGCGCGCAGTGCAGCGACATTGTGCCGGAACTGGTCAGCACGGCGCTTGCTGCCACCGTCGTGCCGGTCCGCACCGTCCGGCAAGCGGGTGGATTCCAGCGCTGCAAAACGGCGGCCACCTCGTCACTGGGATAAATCACCGCCGCCTCCTTCTCCCCGCCCCCGGCCCGGTACCGCGCCTGGGCTGCCAGCAGCACCGGATAAATCCGCGCCACGGCCTGGGTCCGGCTGCCGGGCAGCAGCAGCACCGGGGCCTGGGGATCGTAGCGTACAGGCGGGACGTAATCCTTCGCCAGAAAGGGATGTCCGACAAATTCCACCGGCAGCCGGGTGTCCGCGTAGCACTCCACCTCGAAGGGGAAAATCACGGCCAGCGCATCGAGATCCCGCGCCATGGTGTGGCGCCGTCCCGCCTTCCAGGCCCAGATCTGGGGCGAGATGTAGTAAAGCAGTTTGATTTGGCCGCCGCCCTGCACGGAGAGGCCGCGCTCCCGCAACGCCGCGGCAAGCCGCAGGTTGAGGCCGGGGTAATCCACGAAACACACCGCCCGCGGTCGGTATTCGCCGATCCAGCGGAGGGTCTCGGCGAACAGCGCCTTGAAAAAGGAATAATGCTTCAGCACCTCGACCAGCCCCACCACCGAGGACGAAGTCAGGTCATGCAATAACTGCGCCCCCGCCGCCGCCAGCCCCGGCCCGCCGAGGGCGGCCACGACCAGCTCCGGATGCTTCGCCCGCAGTTCGCGGACCATCCGTGCCGCGTGTTCGTCTCCCGAATGCTCACCCGCCACGACCAGCAGGTCCACCTTGCCACCTTCAGGCGGCGGCAGACGGAACGGGAGGAGGGGTTGAGGGGCGGTCATGGAGAATCGAACCAATGAAAATTAACCACGGATTTCACGGATGCCACGGATGTGAGTTTCAAACCAAACCAATGGCCGCAGAAGGCTCATGCGCCTCAATATCACTCTCCTGCATTTTCCTGAGCATTTTGCGCCTCTTGTGGCCATTCTGATCTGTGTAATCCGTGCAATCCGTGGTTGAAAAAATCCGGTCTCCTACCCTTTTTTCCGAATCTGGTCCGTGATCGTGATCGCGACCTCGAGGGCGCTCTTGCCGAGCGCGGCGCCGACCTTGGGCTGCTTGGCCTGCCGTACGCTGTCCACGAAATGCGCCAGCTCGAGCGCCAGCGGTTCGCCCTTCTCGATGGGGATTTCCTTCACCGGGATTGCGCTCAGGTCGCCGGCCTTCACGAGGCCGATTTTCATCTTCAGGCCGTAGGCGATGATGTCGCTCTTCTTCACGAGGTGACCGGCCTGGTTCATGAAATCGAGCGAGAGGTAGGCGTCGGACTGGAAGATGCGGATCTCCCGCTGCTTCTTCGTGCTCATGCGGCTGGCGGAGAGGTTGGCCACGCAGCCGTTCTCGAACTCGATGCGCGCATTGGCGATGTCCTCGCCCTTCGAGAGCACAGTGACGCCCACGCTGTCGATGCGCCTGATCGGCGACTTCACGAGCGCCAGCACGATCCCAATGTCATGGATCATCAGGTCGAGCACCACGCCCACCTCGGTGCCGCGGGGCTGGTAGGGCGCCAGGCGTTCGGCGGTGATGTACTGCGGCGAGCTGACCTCCTTCTCGAGAAAGGCCATCACGGGGTTGAAATGCTCGATGTGCCCCACCTGCACGAGGCAGCCGTGCTGCCGGGCCGCGGTCAGCACCTGCTCCGCCTCCTCCAGGCTCGCGCACAGCGGCTTCTCGATCAGCAGGTGCGCCTGCTGGGCGAGCAGCGGCAGGGCCACCTTGGCATGCAGGTCGGTCGGCACCACGACCGACACGGCATCGCAGGCCTCGCCCAGTTCCTCGAGCGTGGCGAAGCGCCGGCAATTGTACTTGGCGCAGATCTCCGCCGCGCGGGCATCACTGGTTTCATAGATGCCGGCCAGCTCGGCGTCGGGCAGTGCGGCGTAAATCCGCGCGTGATGCTGTCCCAGCGAACCCACTCCCGCGACCCCGCATTGGATCCGATTCGGCGACTTGAATAACATGCCGCCATAGCAGGCATTTGACTGCGGGCCTGCAAGAGGGATTACGCGGAGGGATTAAGCGCAAAGACGCGAAGTCGTGAAGGTCGAACGGAAGAAATTCGCGGAATGGAAATGCCAAAAAACGCCCAGTCCTTCCATTTGCCCCTAAGGCGTTTGGAACCCAGGCTTGGCGTCACACCCCATGACCAATCCCCAATGGCAGCAACTCCTCGCCGTGCTGCGCGGCGAGACGATCCAACCGCCGCCGGTCGCCTTCATCATCGACTGCCCCTGGCTGCCCAACTGGCACGGCGTCACCATCGCCGACTACCTTTCGAGTGAAACGATCTGGCTGGAGGCCCATCGGCATGCCCTGACCACTTTCCCCGACGTCTGGTTCCTGCCCGGCTTCTGGTCCGAATTCGGCATGTGCACCGAGCCCTCCGCCTTCGGCTCCCGCTGCCAGTTTCCACGCAACGAGTTTCCCTACGCCGACAAGATCATCACCGACGTCGCGCAGATCGCCGATCTCGCCGTGCCTGATCCCGCGACCGACGGCCTGCTCCCCTTCATGCTCAACCGCCTGCGCTGGGCCGAGCCGCAGATCAAGGCCCTGGGCCATGAAATCCGGTTCTCCGTCTCCCGCGGCCCGCTGAACGTCGCGACCTTCCTGATGGGCACGACCGAGTTTCTCGTGGCGCTGAAAACCGACCCGGAACCCACCCACCGGTTGCTGCGCATCATCACCGACTACCTGAAGCGCTGGCACGCCCTGCAGCGGCAGACCTTCCCCACCATCGACGGCATGCTGATGCTCGACGACATCGTGGGATTCCTCAGCGAGGCGGACTTCATCGAGTTCGGCCTGCCCTACATGAAGGAGCTGTTCGCCGCCGACGTCACCGTGAAGTTCTTCCACAACGACGCCGCCTGCGCCCAGTCGCTGAAACACTACCCCGGCATCGGCATCAACCTCTACAATCCCGGCATCCAGACTCCGCTCGCCGAAATGCGCCGACTCTGCGAGCACGGCCTGACCATCCTCGGCACCATCCCGCCGCGCGACGTCCTGGCCAAGGGCACGCCGGCCGAGGTGCGCGCCGCCGTGCAGCAATTGCTCGCCGAGACCCCCGACCGCTCCCGCCTGATCCTCTCCTGCGCCGGCGGCATGCCCCCCGGCGTCACGACTGACAACATCCGCGCCTTCTGCGACGCCGTTCAGGAGTTTGCGGGGTGAGTGGTAGGGCGGGTCTCTGACCCGCCATTGAGCGAATCATCCGCGGTGAGGCGTGCGCATGGCAGGTCAGAGACCTGCCCTACCTATCGAGCCGCCGCACTCCTTTCTACTGCAGCCTTGTCTTCGATCCGCCGGTTCCTTCTACGTTCTACCGCCCCCCGCCCCACCACCATGCCGCGCCCCGACGGACTCTGCTCGCCCTTCCCCGAAGCTGAAAAGAATGCGATTCTCGATCGCTTCCATACCGACGGATACGCCGTCGTCCGCGGCGTGCTCAGCCAAGCCGAATGCTCCGCGCTGCGCAAGCTGACCGACGACTACGCTGCGGACCCGCGCTTCGAGGAAAAGCGCAGCACGTGGTTCGTCGTCCGCAATCCGCAGGACTATAGCATCGAGTTCACGCAGCTATTCATCCGCGAGCCCATCTACTCGCTGGTGCAGGCCATCCTCGACCCCGAATGCCGCTTCTGCGGCCAGAACGTCATCCGCAATTCACCCGGCCAGGCCATCTCCAACTGGCACGTGGACGACTGCAACAAGCTCGAGCATCCCCTGCCGCCGGAGATCCCACGCTGGCCCGCCGGCGCCCGTTTGCCTCTCATCTGGCTCAGCGTGCAGGTTGCCCTCAGCGACATCACCGCCGTGGAGGACGGCCCCACGGAGATCGTGCCCGGCAGTCACTATTCCGGCCGTCTCTGCCCCGGCGAGAATCCCGTCTTCGAAGGCCGCCCCGCCGAGCCGATCCTCTGCGAAGCCGGCGACATCTACCTCTTCAACCACCAGACCTGGCACCGCGGCATGCCTAATGTCGGGAAGAAAACCCGTTATCTCATGCAACTGCAGTACGCCCGCGGCGACAGCCTCGCCTTCCGCTGCCAGGTCGCGGAGCCCACGCCGGTGATGGACAAGTTGCTCGCCGGCGCCGATCCCCGCCTCGTCCACGTCATGACCGGCCGGGCGAAATACCAGTAAGGCACAATGGGATGTCCGAATCCGCATGGTTGATTTGGGTGGTGGAGAGTGCGGGCTGAAGCACCGCACCACGCACCAAGCGACGCCGCCCCCCCACGTAGCGCGGAGCTTCAGACCGCGCTGGACTCAGAATTGAAGCGTACGCGACCGCCGAGGCCAAGGCCACGAGATTGGCCGGCACTCGACATCGAGCGACATGTGGTCATAATATTCTCAAGGGAACGGAGTTAATCATGAAGACCACCGCCATCACCCTCCTTCTCGTCGCTTTCTCGGCTGGGACCATGAGTGGCGCGGATGAACCAGCCCCAGATCGCCCGGCGCCACAACCTCGGCCGCGACTCCAGATCTCAGCTCAGGAAACCATCGCGGCCAGCAGTCGGAGAGCCGCTGAATCCGGCGTCGTGACCTTGGATAAAATGGTGGTCTCCGAATCGAAGCTGCCCGCCATTGTGCCGCGGCGTAGAGACCCGGAGCCGAGCAAGTTCACCTGGCAAAGCGGCGGTCCGCTGGCCGAGGGCAAACTTGGCAACATGCCCGTCTCCTTCGGCCTGATGGCGCGGCAGGACCTCTTCGCGGAGGACGCGGCCTACAAGTCGCCGCGGACCCAGGTCGAATTCGAACTCGTGCGGGCGAAATTTTAAATGACGGATTAATCGCAAAGACGCGAAGGCGCAAAGGGCTGAGTCTACCCACGTTAATCTCGACTGTAACCTGACACGCCATGGCGAGTTCTAGGAATTACCTGCCATGAAAACTCTGCTGACCCTGTTGCTCTGGGGCATCCTGCTCGTTCTCTGCTGGCCACTGGCGCTGCTGGTCCTGATCGCCTGGCCGTTTCTCTGGCTGCTCTCGATCCCGTTCCGCCTCGTGGCCACGCTGATGGAGGCACTTCTGGCCCTTGTGAAGGCGCTGCTATTTCTGCCGGCGCGGATATTGGGGCAGCACTAGGGTGGCGTCAGCCGAGTTCGGCTCACCTTCGCTTGGACAGTCCGGAGGTAAGGGCCTGCTTGCAGGCGATTTGAAGGGTGTCGCTCGTCCAAACCCGAAGGCGCACTCAAGCCGCTTCGACAAGCAGGCTCCTACCTATTAACCGCGCCCGCCAGCGGGCTGGCCTACGGTTGCTTACGTGGACCTGCCCATTCTCCGACCTTGGCGTCGATGCAACTTCTCGCTTAACCCAGCACACCTTCGTGCAGCGTCAGCGGACGGTCGCATTTTGCCGCGTGCGCGGCGTTGTGCGTGACCAGCACCAAGGCGGTGCGCGTGTCGCGACACAGGCTGAGCAATAGTTCGATGACGGCATCGCCGGTGTGCTCGTCGAGATTGCCGGTGGGCTCGTCGGCCAGCACCAGTTTAGGTCCGTTCATCAGCGCCCGGGCCAGGGCCACGCGCTGGCGCTCGCCACCCGAGAGCTGCGACGGCAGGTGAGTGGCGCGTTCGCCCAGTCCAACCTTGCCAAGCAGCTCGCGCGCCCGGGTGCGTTCCGCCGACCCGACCGGGCCGCGGATGCGCGCAGCCATGAGCACATTGGCGAGGGCGTCCATTTCCGGGATCAGGTAGAAGGATTGAAACACGATGCCAAGATAGTCCGCCCGGCGCTCGACCGAAGCCGGCGCCCCGCCCCACTCCAGGCTGCCCGCATCGGGCGCATCGAGCCCGGCCAGCAGGTTGATCAGGGTGGATTTGCCCGACCCGGACTCGCCGCGAATGGACACGCTCTCGCCGGCGGAAACCGTCAGCGATACATCGCGCAAAACCTGCAGCCGCTGGGAAATGCCGCTGAGGTAGGTTTTGGCGAGTTTGGTGGCGGTGAGGACCGCAGCCGCCGTCTGCGCGGCGGCTGAACTTCCAACATCCAACTTCGAACTACCAACATCCAATTTGTCAGAATTTACCCGGTTCAGGTTGCTCATTGGATGTTGGATGTTGGACGTTGGATGTTGAGCGTTCGCAGCGAATTTATTCGCTGCGTAGCGCTTCCACCGGCTTGAGCCGCGCGGCGCGCCAGGCGGGGAGCAGGCCGGCCAGGGTGGAGATCACGATGGTGCACGCGACGATCATCACGATGTCGGCGGGCGCGGTGTAGGCGGGCAGCCGGCTGAACTGATAGAAGCGCGTCAGCACCTCCTCGCTGCCGGTCAGCTGGGTGAAGACGCGGATCATGTCGTTGCGGAAATGCAGCATGGTGAACCCGAGGGCCAGGCCCACCACGGTGCCGGCCACGCCGATGAAGAAACCCTGAAAGCAGAAACAGGCCGCCACCTGGCGCGGCTTGCCGCCGAGCGCGCCGAGCAGGCCGATCTCACGGGTCTTGCGCACGACCGAGATCAGCAGCGAGCTCGCGACGGAAAACGCCGCGACGATGATGATGAACGTGAGCAGGAAGAAGATCATGTTCTTCTCCAACTGCAGCACGAAGAGGAAATCCTGGTTGGCGTCGATCCATGAGCGCGCCTCGACGTTGCTGTCGGGGGGCATGGCCTCGTTGATCCGTCGCGCCACGCGGTCGGGGTCCTCGCCCTCGGCAATCTTCACGTTGATGCCGTGCACGCCGCGGCCGAGGCCGTAGAGATCCTGCATGGTGCGCAGGGTCACAATCACCACCGAGCTGTCGAGCTGCTGGTGGCCGACCTCGAAGATGCCGACGACGGTCAGTTCACGCGGCAGCATCACCTCGTCGTTCTTCAATTTCTCCAGCAGGAGCGGCGAATAAAGCTCGACCGTGCTGCCGAGGCGCGCACCGAGGGAAACGGCCAGTTGGGAGCTGAGGATGACCGAGTCGTCGTCGAGGTTGTCCAGCGAACCCAGCCGCACGAAGCGGCGGAGCGGGATGACGTCGTTGACGTGGTTGAGATCGATGCCCTGCACGGCGGGGAAGGCGGGCTTGCGGTCGTGCTCCAGCATGGCCACGCCCTCGGCATAGGCCGTGGTGGCGGCGACACCGGGCACGCGGGCCAGAAGGGATTGCAGGGCGGCCGGCTCCTGGATGAAACCGCGCGCCTTCACCTGCACCTCGCCCTGCGTGTCCACGATCATCCGGCGAATCTCGTGGCCGAAGCCGCCCATCACGCTGATGGAAATGACCAGCAGGGCCACGCCAAGCGCCACGCCCAAAATCGAGATGAGCGTGAAAAACGGATACCGCCGCCCCGACGGGAAAAGCTGCTTCAGGGCGAGGTAAAGGTACCAGGGCATCGGCCGATTGCGGATTTTAGATGTCGGAGGACGGAAAGATCAGAAGACCTGGGCAAGGAGAACAATCCTCTCCGGTATCCGCAATCCGCATTCCGAAATCAGGCGCCCCCGCCGGGGCGCAGCTGTGGGAAGAGGATCACGTCGCGGATGCTTTCGGCGCCGGTGAGCAGTATGCACAGGCGGTCGATGCCCACACCCATGCCGCCGGCCGGGGGCATGCCGTGCTCGAGGGCGAGCAGGAAGTCCTGGTCGATGGCCTGCTGGTCGCCGCCCGACTGGGCCTCGAACATCTGGCGCTGCACGGCGGGATCGTTCTGCTCCGAATAGGCCGGCGCGATTTCCATGCCGCCGATGCACAGTTCGAAGACGTCGATGGTCGTGGGATCATCGAGGGTGATTTTCGCCAGCGGACAGAGTTCCTTGGGCAGGTGCGTGACAAAGGTTGGCTGGATGAGGGTCGGCTCGATCTTCTTGGAGAAGATCTCGTTGGTGATCTCAAACTCCTCCCACTTGGGATCAACGTAGAGTTCGAGCTTTTCCGCCCCGGCCACCTTCTCGGCCTTGGTGCGCTCGAACCAGCCGGCGTCGCCGGTGACCTCGCGGATGAGATCCTTGTACTTCACCTCGCGCCAGGGTCCGCCGAAATTGATCATCTCGCCGCTGGCCGCATGCTTGATCTCGCTCGTGCCCAGCACGTCGAGGCAGAGCGTGGTCAGCAGGTTCTTGATGAGGACCATCATGCCGCGGTAATCGCTGTAGGCCTGGTAGACCTCGAGCATGGTGAACTCGGGATTGTGCCGGCGCGAAATGCCCTCGTTGCGGAAGTTGCGGCCGATCTCGAAGACGCGGTCATAGCCCGCCACGAGCAGGCGCTTGAGGTAGAGTTCGAGGGATATGCGCAGGACAAAATCCACGTTGAGCGCGTTGTGGTGCGTCGTGAACGGCCGGGCGGCGGCGCCGCCGGCGATGTTTTGCAGCACGGGCGTCTCGACCTCGATGAACTGCTGGTCCTCGAGGAAGCGGCGGATGTGCGTCACGATGCGCGCGCGCAGCCGCAGGCGGTTGCGGGATTCCTCATTGACGATGAGGTCGAGGTAGCGCTGACGGTAAACCTGCTCGGGATCGCTGAGGCCGTGCCACTTCTCGGGCAGCGGACGGAGGGCCTTCGAGACCAGGGTGTAGCGGTCCACGCGGACGGTGACCTCGCCGGTCTTGGTTTTGAAAAGGGTACCGGTGACGCCGATGATGTCGCCGAGGTCGAGCTTCTTGAAGGCGGTGTAGGCCTCCTCGCCGACCACGTCCTTTTTCACGTAGAGCTGAATCTGCCCCTGCTGATCGAAGATCTTCACGAACTGGCTTTTGCCCATGTCGCGGATGGTGACGAGCCGGCCGGCGACCGAAACCGTGACCGTGTTGTCCTGGCCGTCCACGTGGGCTTTGAGCGCATCACCGGAGAAATGGGTCTGGACCACGCCAGCCCGGAACGGGTCCTGCCCCGCGGCGCGCAATTCCTGCAGCTTGGACAGCCGCACGGCATGCTGGTCGTGGGAGATATCGGATGGGTTTTCGCTCATGAAAAGGGGTGGAATTAGCCACGCCACCGGGCGCGGCGCAAATGGAATCTGCGCGAGGCTGCCGGCGATCGCCTGATCAAATGGCAGGGCGGATCTCCACCTCCCGCCGGCGTTGGCAGGTCAGCCGAGCGTGCGCGAGTGGATGAATTCGTCCCTGGCAGTTCGCCAGGCTTCCACTCGCTCATGCCCGTTGCTACCCGCAGGCCCAAATGAGATGGGCGAGTGATGCTACTTCTTGATGCCGACGTATTCCAGGAAGGGGTCCTGCGAACGCGGGCGGCCGAGGAAAATCTCCACCGACTGCGCCACGTCGCGGGTGTTGCCCACGCCGTAGATCTCGTCGCGCAGGCGGCGGCCGACCTTTTCATCGAGGAAGCCACCGGGCGCGGCCTGGAAGATGCTGGCCATGTCGGTGGCGAGCACCTTGGCCCACATATAGCCGTAGTAACCGGCATCGTAACCGGCGAGATGCCCGAAATTCGCCACGAAGGCCGTGTCCGGCGGCGGGGCGATGCCCACCCTGGCGATGATGTCGTTGCTCATCGCCACCACGTCGGCGGTCCAGGCATCCTCCGCCGACAGGGTGTGAAACTTGAGATCGATCAGGCCAAAGCTGAGCTGGCGGCGCGTGCCATAGCCCTCGGTCGCCTCCCGCGCCCGTACCATCGCGGCAATGGTCTCCGCCGGGATCTTCTTGGCGGGATCGCGATAGTCGGCCGCGAAGGTGTCGAGCACGGCCTTGTCCCAGACCCAGCTCTCGAGCATCTGCGACGGCGCCTCGACGAAGTCCTTCGGCACGCCGGCATAGGTCTGGCTCTGGAACCGGGCGCGGCCCATGAGATTGTGCATCACGTGCCCGAACTCGTGGAACAGCGTCTCGATGTTATCGTGTGAGAGCAGCGAGGGCTTGTCGGCGGAAGGCGGCGGGAAATTGCAGACCAGCACCGACACCGGCAGCTCGTACTTGCCATCGGCCAGCAGGTGACCGGTGTTCTGCCGGAAGTGCGCGAAGTGGTTGTACTTCCCCTCGCGCGGAAACATGTCGAGGTAGAAGGCGCCCATCGGCGCGCCCGTGACGGCATCCGCCACGATGTAGAGCTGCACACCGGGCGCCCAGACATAGGGCGCCTCGACCGGCGTGAACTTCAGCGCGAAGATGCGCTGGTAAGTGTTCAACATGCCTTCGAGGGCCGCCTGGTAAGGGAAGAACACCCGGAGCGATTCTGCGTCCACGGCATAGCGTTCCTTCATCAGCTTGTTGGTGTAGTAGCCGATGTCCCAGGGTTCGAGTTTGGCGTCGGCCTGACCCGTGTGCGCCGCCTTGAGCGAGCGCAGGGCCTCCAGCTCCTCATTGAACTTCGGCTGCAGCCCGGCGACCAATTCCTCCTCGAATTTCAAGGCCGTCGCCGCCGAGCCGGCCATGCGGACCTCGATGCGGTAGTCGGCCCAACTGGCGTAGCCCAGGCGCTGCGCGATCTCGGCGCGCAGGACGACCAGCTTGGCGAGCACGGGGATGTTTTTCTCCATGGCGAGCCGGCTGCGGGCAATGTTCACCCGTCGGCGCGTCTCAGGATTGTCGGCATTCTCTGCGATGATCACGGCATGGAACGTGATGTGCGGCTGCACGCGGTAGCGGCCGTCGGGCTGTTTCACCCCGGGGCTTTCGAGCAGGCTGGCCGGCACGCCGGCCAGCTCCTCAACCGTGAAATCAATGGGGGCGCGCGCCTCGTTGATGTTGCGGGAGAACTGCTGCTCCAGTTCGGAGAGTTTCTTGCGCAACTGCTCGACCTTGTTCCGTTCGGCCACCGGCAGGTTGAGACCCGCGCGGCGGTAGTCGCGGAGGGCGTAGTCCATGAGCCGCTGCTCCTGCGCGTCCAGCACCGGCTTGGTGGCGGCAAAGGCCTGCAGCACGCGGTAAATGTCGTCGCGGTAATCGAGGGTGATGAACCACGCCTCAAGCTTCATCTCCGCGTCGCGCGCGGCGTCGCGCATGGCCTTGTCGGGATGCGTCTCGGTGATCGTGCCGACCTGGTTGGCCCAGGTGAGTGCCCGGCCGATGATGGCGTCATTGGCGGCGAAGGTGCTGGCAAAGGTCAGCTTGGCCGCATCCTGCCCAACCATGGCCTTAAACTCCGCCTCGGCGGTGCTGATGGCCAGATCCGTGCCGGCCTTGATCTGTTCGGGAGTCTGCGCGTAGGCCGGCAACTGCAGCACCAGATTGGCACCGAGCGCCTTCGCCTGAAAATCAGCATAGGTGGCTGGGGCGGCGATGGCCATCATCGCGGCAGCGATCGCTGTTAACAGTCTTTGGCGAATTTTCATGGGAGTGGGTTGGCTGGATACATCAAACTGAGGCAGAGATGGCCACATAAGGCTCATAAGCCTTAGGAGGAGGCAGGGGCTCCGTTCCTGAGTATTTTGAGCCTTCTGTGGCCAAAGAACCTTTTCATCAACGGGGCAAAAAAAGAAACCACTGATGAACACTTATACACACTGATTGGATCAGTGGTAATCAGTGCCCATCAGTGGTTAAATACACCGGTCCGGATCGGCGGCAGCGGCCGGATTTACTGCTTGATGCCGACGAATTCGAGGAAGGCGTCCTGCGAACGCGGGCGGCCGAGGAATTTCTCCACCGACTCCGCCACGTCGCGCGTGTTGCCCACACCGTAAACCTCGTCGCGCAGGCGGCGGCCCACCTTCACGTCGAGGAAGCCGTCGGGCGCCGCCTTGAAGATGCTGGCCATGTCCTTGGCCAGCACATTGGCCCACATGTAGCCGTAGTAGCCCGCATCGTAGCCGGCCATGTGGCCGAAGAAGGCGACAAAGGCCGTGTCGGGGGCGGGCGCAAGCGTCACGCGCGCGCTCACAGCGTTGGTCGCAGCCACGATGTCCAACTTGGCGGCATCAGCGGCGGACAGGTGGTGCATGGCCAGATCAATCAGACCCAGCGAGAGCTGGCGGCGCGTGCCGAAGGCCTCCGTGGCCTGGCGGGCGGCGACCATCGCCTCGATGGTCTCAGCCGGGATTTTCTTGGAAGGATCGCGGTAATCCGCGGCGAAGGTGTCCAGCACAGCTTTGTCCCAAACCCAGCTCTCGAGCATCTGCGAAGGCGCCTCGACGAAGTCCTGCGGCACTGTGAAGCTGCCCTGGGCCACATAGCGGGAGCGGCTGAGCATGGCATGCATGACGTGGCCGAACTCATGGAAGAGGGTGACGACGTCATTGTGCTTGAGCAGCGAGGGCTGGTCGGCGGAAGGCGCCGGGAAATTGCAGAGCAGGGCGGCCACCGGGAGATCGTAGCGGCCGTCGGCCATCACGCCGCCGGACTTCTGGGTGAAGCAGGCGAAGTGGTTGAACTTCCCCTCGCGCGGAAACATGTCGAGGTAGAAGGCCCCCATCGGCACGGACGTGGCGGCGTCGGCCACGACGTAGAGCTGCACGCCGGGCGCCCAGACATAGGGAGGCTCCACCGCGGTGAACTTGAGCCCAAAGATCTTCTGGTAGATGGCGAACATGCCGTCGACCGTCGCCTGGTAGGGGAAGTAAACGCGGAGCTTCTCGGTATCCACCGCATAGCGCTCCTTGAGCAGCTTGTTGGTATAGAAGCCGATGTCCCACGGTTCGATCTTCGCATCCGCCTTGCCGGTGTCCGCGGCCTTGAGCGCACGCAGGGTCTCCATCTCGGCCTCGAATTTCGGCTGCAGGCCCTTGACGAGGTTCTCCTCAAACTCGACGACCGTGGTGCCATTCTTGGCCATGCGGGTCTCGATCTGGTAGTCGGCCCAAGTGGCGTAGCCGAGGCGGCGGGCAATGTCGGCGCGGAGGGCGACGAGCTTGCTGAGGACGGGAATGTTGGTCTCGCGGGCGAGGCGGCCGCGGGTGACATTGACCTGCTTGCGCACGTCGGGATTGCGGGCGTTGTCCGAAATGGCCTGGGCATGCCAGGTGACATTCGCCATCACGCGGTAGCGGCCGTCGGGCTGCTTCACCCCGGGGCTGTCGAGGAAGCTCTGGGGCACGCCAACAAGTTCCTCGGCCGTGAAGTCACACGGGCCGCGGGCGGCGTTGATGTTGACGGCAAACTCGGTGTTGAGGGCGGCGAGATCCTTGCGGAGCTTCTCGACCTCGGCGCGCTCCGCGGCCGGTAGGGCCAGGCCGGCCCGACGGTAAGTGCGCATCTGCTCGTCCATCAGGCGCTGCTGGTCGGGATCGAGCTTGGGCTTGCTGTCGGCGACGGCCTTGAGGGCGCGGTAGACGTCGTCGCGGTAATCCAATCCGACAAACCAGCCCTGCAACTGGACGTTGACCTCATTGGCGGTGTCACGCATGGCCGCGTCGGTGCTCGATTCGGCAACCGTGCTGAGCATCTGGTAAACATCGCCCACCGGGGCGGTGATGGCGTCGTAGGCGGCAAAGGTGCTGGCGAAAGTCAGCTTCGTGGTGTCCTGCGCGGCGAGTTTGGCCAGCGCGGCATCGGCCGTCTTCATGGCCTGCTCGGCCTGGGACTTGATGTCGGCGGGCGTCAGCGGGTAGTTCGCCAGCGTGAGCGACGCACCGGCCTTGGCCGCGGCGGCTTGGAAGTCGGCCAGAGTCGCCACCGCCACCGCCGAAGCGGTCGCGCAGAGGGCAGTCATCAGGCCGGAAATGAGGATCAATCGGAATGATTTCATTGATTCAGGGGTTGGATGTTTGCCGCCCAGCAGAGGAGGCCAAAACCCCGGTGGCAATCCAACTTCCGCCCGCCCACTCTTTCTCTTACGTCTTTATCTTTCTCTTTCTCCCGGGATCGCGGATCGAAAAACGAACCCAGGACTTCCTGACGAAAGAGAAAGATAAAGAGGAAAGAGAAAGACCCAAAGCAACTAACGATACCCGAGGTAAACCACTGATTCGCACTGATATTCACTGATTAGAATAAATACCCCTCAGTGCGAATCTGTGGTTCAACCTATCCGTGCCATCCATGTGATCCGTGGTGGACATCTCTGCGTTCTTCGCGCCCCCGCGTGAGCCAAAAGGACTAATCGGCAAAAACTGCAGGCGCGCCCCCGCTGACAGCATTTTTGTTTGGCCGCGTCCGCCCCGCGGCCCACGTTGGCGGCATGTCATTGGTTTCGATCAACCCCGCCACCGGCCAACGGCTCCACATCCACGGCCCCCACTCCTCCATCCAGATCGCCGCCGCGCTGAAACTCGCCCACGCCGCCTTCCTTGGCTGGCGCGAGACCGCACCCGCCTTCCGCGCCCGGCATCTCCGCAACCTCGCCCGCGTGCTGCGTGCGCAGCGCGACGACCTCGCCGCGCTCCTCACCGCCGAGGTCGGCAAGCCGATTACGCAGTCCCGCGCCGAGATCGAGAAGTGCGCCATGGTCTGCGACTACTACGCGAAGCACGGCGCCGCCTACCTCGCCGACGAGCATCCGCCCGGCGCCCCGAAAAAGGCGCGCATCGCGTACGAACCCCTCGGCCCGGTCCTCGCGATCATGCCGTGGAACTTCCCGTTCTGGCAGGTCTTCCGCGCGGCCGCCCCCGCCCTCATGGCCGGGAATCCGCTGGTGTTGAAACACGCCTCCAACGTTTCCGGCTGCGCCCTCGCCATCGCCCAGGCCGCGACCGACGCCAAACTCCCGGCCGGCCTGCTGCAGACGCTCCTGGTCGGCTCGCACGAAATCCCGGCCATCATCGCCGACCCCCGCATCCGCGCGGTCACACTCACCGGGAGCACGGAAGCCGGCCGTTCGGTCGCCGCCCTTGCCGGTGCCGCGCTGAAGCCGTGCGTCTTCGAACTCGGCGGCAGCGATCCCTACCTGATCCTCGCCGACGCCGATCTCGCGCTCGCCGCCGAGACCTGCGCCGCCTCCCGGCTCGTCAACTCCGGCCAGAGCTGCGTGAGCGCCAAGCGCTTCATCGTCGTCGCCGGGGTTCGCCGTGAATTTGAAAAGCTCCTGGTCGCCCGCATGGCCGCGCGCCGCATGGGCGACCCGACCGATCCCGCGACCGCCGTCGGCCCGCTTGCACGCCACGACCTGCGCGACGAACTCCACCGTCAGGTGCGCCAGAGCATCCGCCGCGGCGCGCGCCTGCTGCTCGGCGGCAAACCCGCCGAGGGTCCGGGCTGGTTTTATCCGCCCACGGTGCTGACCAACGTGAAACCGGGCATGCCGGCCTACGACCAGGAATTGTTCGGTCCGGTGGCCGCCATCATCACCGTGCGCGACGAAGCCGAGGCCATCGCCGTCGCCAACGACACGGTCTACGGGCTCGGTGCCGCCGTCTTCACCCGCGACCGCCGCCGCGGCCGCGAGGTCGCCCGGCAACTGGAGGCGGGCATGGTGTTCGTGAACGACTTCGTCCGCTCCGACCCCACCCTGCCCTTCGGCGGCATCAAGCAGAGCGGCTACGGCCGCGAACTCGGCCTCCCCGGCATCCGCGCCTTTGTCAACGTCAAGACCCTCTGGGTGGCGTAGGCGCCGCAGGCGGATCGCGGCACATAATGAAAATACCTTTTACAGGAGGGAGCAGAGAAAGCAGAGGGCATCCTTATCGCTGCAGTGATTTCTCTGCTCCCTCTATTACCTCCTGTTAATTGGATTGTGGATTTTTTCCGTACCTCGAACGGATTTTCAGCACAGCAACCGCGACTGGCGTCACCAAGGTGACGCCCTACATTTGCTTCTCTGCTCTCTCTGTTACCTCCTGTAAAAATGATCGGGCATTAATTTCTGTGCCTTCTGTGCCTCATGTGGCCATCCTCTGATTCCCGACTTCATGACCGCGAACAAGTCCCAATCCGTCTGGCTTGATACCGATATCGGTGACGACACCGACGACCTCCTCGCCCTCGCGCTCATCTGCGCAAGCCCGGAGCTCAGCCTGGCGGGCGTGACCACGGTCTTCGGCGAGACGGACAAACGCGTTCGCCTCGCCCAGACCCTGCTCGCCACCGTGGGCGAACCCGCAACCCAAGTTCCCGTGCACGCCGGCTGCGGACGTGAGATTTCCTGCAGCATGAACACGTGGCAGTCCGAGCCGGCCTTCTGGCCCAACGGACCTATCCGCCGCGCCCCCATCGCCCAACTCGCCTGCGCCCGTCGCGCGTCCGCGCTGCCACCGCCCGCTCCCGGCCATGGCGTGGATGCCCTGACCGCCCACCTGCGGGCCCATCCCGGTAAAACCATTCCCATCGCCATTGGGGCGCTCACCAATCTCGCCACTCTTTTGCTCCGCGAACCTGCCATCAGGAAAACCATTCCGCGACTCGTGGTCATGGCCGGCGAGTTCAAGACGGCGAAGTGGGAATGGAACGTTCGCTGCGATCCCGTTGCCGCCGCCTGCGTGTTCGCCAGCGGGATTCCCATCGAGATCATCCCTTGGGAAATCGGGATGACCTGCACCGTCAGCCAAGCGCAGCTCAACTGCCTTTTTGCCAGTCGCACCCGCACCGGCCAATTGCTCGCCCGGGCGGTCCGGCTGTGGCGCCAGGCCAAGTACACTCCCGGTCACGCCGCCATGCCGCATCTTTTCGATCCCATGGCCGTGGCCGTCCTGCTGCATCCCGAATGGTTCCAATGGCGCCGCGGACACGTGACTGTGTCCTTTGCGCCCGGAACCTTTGCCCACACCGTCTTCAAGCCCGACCCCAAGGGTCCGCACCGCGTGGCGTGGGAGGTGAAGCGCGGTGTAGCCATTAAGACTGTCTGGGACCGCATCTTGTCAATGTAGGGTGCCCCCTCCATCGCTGCGCTGGAATCCATTCTTTCTCATTCTCTTTATCTTTCTCTTTCTCGGCTTGGGGATTGCGTGTGATTGCAACCGAGGGCCCTCCCAGGCCAGGCGGGTTTCGGAAACCCCACCCTACATTCCCCCCCCGCCCCATGGTCCATGCGGCTTATTCGAAGATGCGGGAGCATTTGACTGCCTGCTAAGCTTGCATACCGGTCCTTTTGCATTGCTGATCGTCGCCTCGGCCGGGCAAGCATTCACCCCGAAAATTGCCCGTTCGATGGTTCCACACCCACCTACTGACCGCTCATGCGGGACTATTTCATCCGTCGTTTTCTGCTGATTCCGCCCACGCTGCTTGGCATCACCCTGATCGTCTTCCTGATCACACGCGTGGTGCCGGGCGGGCCGATTGAACGGGCAATCATGGAGGCCCAGATGGCGGATTCCGCCGGGTCCAGCCGCGCCGACGCCGGCCGCGGGGCCATCTCCGAGGAACAGCTCGCCCAGCTCAAGGCCTACTACGGCTTCGACCGCCCCGCCCTCTCCGCCTACGTGGTCTGGCTGGGCAAGGTCGTCCGCGGCGACCTTGGCACCTCCTACCGTTTCAACGAGCCCGTACTCGGCATCATCCTGGAGCGCATCCCCGTCTCGCTCACCTACGGGCTCATCACGCTCTTCCTGGTTTACACCGTCTGCATCCCGCTCGGCGTGCTCAAGGCCATCAAGCACCGCACCGCCATCGACAACGTCACCTCGGTGCTGATCTTCACCGGCTACGCGATCCCCGGTTACGCGCTCGGCGCGCTGTTCGTCGTCTACCTCGCCGCCCGCAACGGCTGGTTTCCCATGGGCGGCTTTGTCAGCCGCGACTTCGCCGACCTCTCGTTCTTCGGCCAGGCGCGTGATTTTGCCCACCATGCGGTCCTGCCGCTACTGTGCTATACGATTGGCAGCTTTGCCCTCGTCACACTGCTGATGAAGAACCACCTGATGGACAACCTCGCCGCGGACTACATCCGCACCGCCGTGGCCAAGGGCGTGTCCTTCCGCTCCGCCGTCATCAAGCACGCGCTGCGCAACTCCCTCATCCCCATCGCTACGCATTTCGGCCAGAACTTCACCCTGCTCATCACGGGCTCGTTCCTCATCGAATTCATCTTCGATATCAACGGCATGGGCCTGCTCGGCTATACCTCGGTCGTGGACCGCGACTACCCGACCGTGATGGGCGTCCTCCTCATCTCGTCCCTGCTCCTCCTGATCGGCCACATCGTCTCCGATGTGCTCGTGGCCATGGTGGATCCACGGGTGCGCTTCAAATAACCGGCATGAAGCTGCGACTCCCGCACCTCAATCCGCTCACGCGGAAGAAATTCCGGCGCTTCCGCCAGATCCGCCGCGGCTACATCGCCTTCCTCATTCTCTGCGGCCTCGTCCTGCTCTCGCTCGTTGCCGAACTGCTCGTCAACAACCGCGCCCTGGTCGTCCGCTACGAGGGCCAGTGGTTCTTCCCGACCTACGGCGCCATCCACACCGGCCGGGATTTCGGGCTGCCCTACGAATACGAGGTCAATTACCGCGACCTCAAGGCCGCCTTCGCTGGCACGGACAACTGGATGCTCCTGCCCCCGGTGCCGTACAACGCGATCGAGAATTGCTACCGCGGTGAAACCTTCCGTCCGCGTCCGCCCGACTGGAACAAGGGGCACTACCTCGGCACCGACCAGATCAACCGCGATATCCTCGCCCGGCTGCTCTACGGTTTCCGCAACGCCCTGATCTTCTCCTCCTGCTTCATCGGCCTGACCTATCTGATCGGCATCACGCTCGGCTGCCTGATGGGCTACTTCGGCGGCTGGTTCGACCTGCTGGTCCAGCGGCTCATCGAAATCTGGTCCAACATTCCCTTCCTCTTCGTCGTCATCATCGTTGCCTCGGTCATCCCGGCCGGCATCGGCATGAACCTGTGGATCCTGCTCGGCATCGTGGTCCTGTTTTCCTGGACGAGCATGACCTACTACATGCGCTCCGCGACCTACCGGGAAAAGGCCCGCGACTACGTGCACGCCGCGCAGGTCCTCGGCGCGTCCACGCCACGCATCATCTTTCTCCACATTCTGCCGAACACGCTTTCGACCCTGGTCACCTTCATCCCCTTCACCGTCGCCGGCGCGATCAGTGCCCTGACCGCCCTCGACTTCCTTGGGTTCGGCCTGCCGCCGCCCACCCCGAGCTGGGGCGAGCTGCTGCGCCAGGGAACCTCCAATCTCAGCGCCCCGTGGATCGTCGCCTCGGCCTTCAGCGCCCTGGTGATCGTCCTCATGCTCGTCACCTTCATCGGTGAGGCCATCCGCGAGGCCTTCGACCCCAAAAAATTCACCACCTACCAATGATGCGTCTCCCCTCCTCCCGCCTGCTGTCCGTCCTGCTCGCGCTCATCACCCTCGGTGTCGTCGCCGGCTGCGGAAAGAAGCCATCCACCGATTCTGCCACCAACTCGACGACGGCCAAGCCCGAGCCCGGCGCACCCGCCACACCCGACATGGAGGCCGACCTCGCCAGGACACTCAAGGAGCAGGCTGATTTCTACCACTTCAAGACTCCCGCCGACATCCCCGCCAACCTCACCTGGGAAAACGGCCAGGACCTGCCCGAGTTCGCCGATCCCAACGCCAAGAAGGGCGGCACCTTCAACTACTACATTCAGGACTTCCCCCGCACTCTGCGCACGATCGGCCCCGATGCCACCGGCGGCATCCGCCCCTATCTGCTCGATTATGTCGCGATCCGCATGATGCACCCGCATCCGAATGTCGCTGACCGGCTCTTCCCCGGCCTGGCGAAGGAGTGGGCCACCGATTCCGCGACCCGGACTGTCTATTTCCGCATGGACCCCGATGCCCGCTGGTCCGACGGCAAGCCGGTGACCACCGACGACATCGTCTTCACCTTCTACTTCCTGCGCAGCCCGCATCTGAACGAGCCGTGGTACAACAACTACTACACCACCAAGATGAGCGGGCTCACCGTCTACGATGCGCTCACCTTCTCCATCACCCTGCCCGAGAACAAACCCGACCTCGCTGCCTCCTCCAGCGGCTTCGCACCCTATCCCCGCCACGCCTTCAAGGACTTCGGCCCCGGTTGGCTCGAGCGCTTCCAATGGCGCATCATGCCCACCGCCGGCGCGTATGTCCTCCAGGAAAAGGACATCGACAAGGGTCGCGGCCTGACCTTCACCCGTC
Source organism: uncultured Opitutaceae bacterium (assembly GCA_964518665.1). Taxonomy (GTDB): domain Bacteria; phylum Verrucomicrobiota; class Verrucomicrobiia; order Opitutales; family Opitutaceae; genus UBA2377. Next base: position 36,476 of record CAZFHG010000003.1, read on the forward strand.
AGCAAAACTGGTGGGCCCGTGACAAAAAATTCTTCCGCGGCCGCTTCAATCCCGACCGCTACCGCCTTGAGGTCATCCGTGATCCAGACAAGACGGCCGAAGCCTTCGCCCGCGGCGACCTCGACCTGTACGTCCTCGATCAGCCGAAATTCTGGTATGAGACCATCCCCAACGATCACCCCGCCGTGCAGGCCGGGTATATCGTCAAGGCCAAGTTCATCAACCGCATCCCCCGCCCCGATTGGGGCCTGTGGATAAACTCCCATAAACCCGGCCTCAACAACCGCGACGTCCGCCTCGGCCTTCAGTACGCCGCCAACTTCGACCTGGTCTGCAAGCAATTCTACCGCGGCGACGCCGTGCGTCTCCAGACCCGCTCCGACGGGTACCCCTTCCGCACGCATCCGACCATCACCGCCCGACCCTTCGATCCCTCCCTCGCCCGCGAACATTTCGCCAAGGCCGGTTACACCACCCAGGGTGCCGATGGCGTCCTCACCAACGCCGCCGGCCAGCGCCTGTCGTTCCTGCTGACGACCTTCCGTCCCGACATGCGCGACCTCCTTGCGATCCTCAAGCAGGAGGCGTTGCAGGCCGGTCTCGAACTCAACCTCGAGGTGCTCGACCAGACCACCGGCTACAAAAAGATTCAGGAGAAAAATCACGAGATCGCCCTGGTCGCGCTCTCCCGCTCCGTCGAGTCCTACCCCCGCTACTGGGAGCTGTATCACGGCAGCAATGCCTACGAGGACGCCTACTTCGATGCCGCGGGCAAGAGCGTACAGCGCTTCGCCGACGGCACGCCCAATCCGAAACCCACCAAGGTCCGCGTCCAGACCAACAACATGACGATGACCTTCATCCCGGAACTCGACCGCCTCATCGAGGCGTACGACAAGGCCGAAACCCTCCCTGAGATCAAGCGCATCGCCGCCGAGATCGAGCAGATCATCTACGACGACGCCAGCTGGGTGAACGGCTGGGCGCTGCCCTTCTACCGCTACGGTTACGCCCCCTACATCAAGTGGCCCGCCGGCTTCAACGTCGCCCAGAGCCGCTACGCCTACGAATTCTTTGTGCACTGGATCGATCAGGATGAAAAGGCCGCAGTCACCGCCGCCCGTCGCAACGGGAAGACCTTCCCGGTGCAGATTCTCACCTACGACCAGTTCAAGGACTAACCCGCCCGCCGCCCTTCGTGCCCGACTCCGCCGCCACCACCCCCGTGCTCGAGGTCCGTGACCTGGTCACGACCTTCGATACCGACGCCGGCCGGCTCACCGCCGTGGACGGCGTGAGCTTCTCCGTCGGCC
>CAZFHG010000004.1:0-36187 GCA_964518665.1 uncultured Opitutaceae bacterium
GTGATGTTGAGCTCGTCGGGGATCATCTTCGCGAGCCGGTCGGCGTCGGCGTAGGGCAGGTTGTGCACGCGCGAGACATCGCGGATGACCATCTTGGCGCCGAGGGTGCCGTAGGTGATGATGTTGGCGACGCAGTCGTTCCCGTACTTCTGCCGGACGTAGTCAATGACCTCGCCGCGGCGGCGCATGCAGAAGTCGATGTCGAAGTCGGGCGGGGAGACGCGCTCGGGGTTGAGGAAGCGCTCGAAGAGCAGCTTGAAGCGCAGGGGGTCGAGGTTGGTGATGCCGAGGAGGTAGGCGACGATGCAGCCGGCGCCGGAGCCGCGGCCGGGGCCGACGGGGATGCCGTGCTGTCTGGCCCAGTCGATGAAATCCCAGACGACGAGGAAGTAGTCGATGAAGCCGGTCCGGCCGATGATGCTGAGCTCGAAGTCGAGCCGCTCGATCAGCAAACGGGCCCGGGCGGGATCACTGAAGCTGTCGGGGGCGGCGTAATTCACGCCATAGCGCTTTTTCAGTCCGGCGATGCAGAGGTCCTTGAGGTAGCCGACGCGGTCGGTTTTGACCTCCGGCGGCAGCGGATACTTCGGGTAGCGCTCGCTGCCCTTGGGGAAGGGGATGCTCAGGTCGCACATGTCGGCAACGAGCTGGGTGTTCACGACGGACTCCGGCACTTCGGCAAAGAGCCGGGCCATCTCCTCGTGCGACTTGAGGTAGAACTGGGTCCCTGTGAACTTCATCCGGTTCTCCTCGTCGATCTTGGCGCCGGTCTGGATGCAGAGCATGGCATCGTGCGGGCCGGCATCGGCGGCGTTCACGTAGTGGACGTCGTTGGTGCAGATGACCTTGAGCTTGAATTCCTCCGCGAGCTTCAGGAGGCCGGGGATGATCTTGCGCTGTTCCGGGAGGCCGTGGTCCTGGATTTCGACGAAGTAGTTTTCGCGGCCGAAGATCTCCACAAACCGGCCGCAGGCGGCGTGGGCCTCGGCATAACGGTCATAAAGCAGATGCTGGGGCACCAGGGAGGCGAGGCAGCCCGTGAAGCCGATAAGCCCGTTGGCGTAGCGCGCCAGCGTCTCGAAATCGGTGCGGGGCTTGTAGTAAAAGCCCTTCAGGTGCGCGTCGGAGACCAGCTTCAGCAGGTTCTGGTAGCCGGTGAGGTTGCGGGCGAGGAGACCGAGGTGGAAGATGGTTTTGCCCTCGTCGTCGGAGCGGCCCTTTTTCTCGAGGCGGGAGTTCTCCACGAGGTAGAGTTCGCAGCCGATGAGGGGCTTGATACCCTTGGCCTTGGCGGAGTTGTAAAACTCGATGGCCCCGAACAGATTGCCGTGGTCGGTGAGGGCGATGGCGGGCATCCCGAGGGCTACGGCCCGGTCCATCAAACGATCGATCCGGCAGGCGCCATCAAGCAGGCTGTAGTCGGTATGGACGTGGAGATGGACGAATTTTTGATCGGCGGCCGGCACTGGATGCGAAGGCAAGCCCGGCGACCGCACGGTGCAAGGAGGAAACTTGGAAATGATCGCGCAAATCCGGCCTTTCGGACCGTGCAATCCGGCCGCCGGGAAATACGTCTAAAAAAACCCATTGACGGCCCCTTGGGCGCATGGCTTGCTTTTGCGCTTTTCCACTCACCAACGACCTGTTTGCCATGTCCATTGAAATCAAAATCCGCAAGAACGAGCCCATTGACCGTGCGATCCGTCGCATGAAAAAGAAGCTCGAGCGCGAGAATATCATCAAGGGTGTCCGCGCAAAGCGCTACTACGAGAAGCCCTGCGAAAAGCGCCGCCGCAAGGAGAAGGTCCAGGCCTTCACCCAGATGCTCCGCCGCCGGTACGCCGAATAAACGCCCTGCGGACCTTTCCGCGTCACTTTCCAGCCGCATCCCTTGACGGGGATGCGGCTTTTTTTCGTGCAACCTGCTGGTCTTCCGTGCCTGATGGCCTTGTTTTCCGCGTGAAGCCGACCCTATCCCTGTCCTCCTGCTGGAACTCCCATCGCCACGCCGACGGGGTCGACATGCTGCGCGAGATCGCGGATCTGGGCTTTGAGTATGCGGAACTGAGCCATGGCATCCGCATCCCCCTCGTGCCGGGTATCCTGAAGGCGGTGGAGGACGGGGTGATCAAGATCGGCACCACGCACAATTTCTGCCCCCTCCCAACCGGGATCAACCAGGCCGCGCCGAACGTTTTTGAGCCTTCCGCCCTCGATTTTCGCGAACACGACCAGTGGCTCCGCTACACCAAGCGCTCGATCGACTTTGCCGCCCAGGTCAACGCGCGCGTGATGGTCTGCCACCTCGGCAGCGTGGAGTTTTTCTGGTTCAACCCGACCATGCGGCTGGATGCCTATGTCAAGTCACACCCGGGATTCGTGCCCGGCGAGGACAAGGTTTACCAGGAATTGCTCAGGAAGTGCCTTGTGAAACTGCGCAAGCGGATGACGCCCTACTGGGAGCGCACCAAGCAGAGCATCGCCGAGGTGCTCGAGCATGCGCACACCAAGGGCGTGAAGCTCGGCTTCGAGAACCGCGAGAGTTTCGACGAACTGCCCGTGGATGAAGACTACGAGCCGTTCCTCGCCGGCCTGCCCCCCGAGGCTCCGGTGGGCTACTGGCACGACACCGGGCATGCTGAGATCAAGCAATCCATGGGTCTGCTGGATCAACGCGCCCACCTCGTGAAGATGGCGCCGCGGCTTCTCGGTTTCCATCTGCACGATGTGAACGCCGAGGGCCGCGACCATCAGGCGATCGGCGACGGCCGGATCGATTTTGAGATGGTCAGCAAGTTCTGGAAGCCCGAGCACCTGCTCACCATCGAACTGAGCCCGCGGATGGATGTGGAGGCCGTGAAGCGTTCGAAGGCGCGGGTCGAGTCACTGCTGGGTGCATCCGGATCGTAGCGCGGAGCTTTAGCCCGCGCTGGAAACGCGGCATCGTGGCGATGGACTCTCGAACCAGTGCCGGCTGAAGACCGGCACTACGAAATTCGGCTCACGTTCGAGGTCTGCTGGGTGCGACCAGATCGTAGCGCGGAGCTTTAGCCCGCGCTGGAAACGCGGCATCGTGGTTAAGGACTCTCGAACCAGTGCCGGCTGAAGACCGGCACTACGAAATTCAGGCTATTTCTCGCGCAAGATCTCCCCGACCCACCGCCGGTGCGGACCCGACAGCGTGATGCGATCGAGCTCCGCCAAAGGGACCCACACCAGCCCGGCGTGCAATTTCGCAGTTTTATGAGTGCCCCGGTGGATCGATTCGGTGATGCGATACTTTGTGATGCTGCGGTGGCGTCGCGCGATCAGCTCGCCCATGGTGGCTTGCGCTTCGCTCAATCCCAAGTGCCCAGGCGTCGGGAGTTCGTGCATTGTGGCCAGGCGGCGGGCGCCCGCGTCCGTGCAATGCAACAACAGCCGGCCGTCGTGCTCGCACCACAGGCGTGTCACCTTCATGGCGATGGACTCCTTGGGCGCGAGTTGGGGAAACGCCTCCGGTGTACCTGACTTTTGTGCCGCACAGAACTCGGCCACTGGGCACGCCGTGCAACGCGGATTCTGCCGCACGCACACGGTGGCGCCGAGTTCCATCATGGCCTGGTTGTGGTCACCGGGATTGTCTGCCGGCAGCAACGCCTGCGCGAGCGCGGTGAACTCCCTGGCCGCGGAGCTGCCATCGCGAAAGGTCCGACCGTCGGCGGTGAGCCGGGCCAGAATTCTCACGACATTGCCGTCCACCACGGCCGCGGGGGCGCCGAATGCGATACTCGTGATGGCGGCGGCGGTGTAGGGTCCGACGCCCGGCAGTTCGCGCCATTCCTCCGGCGTGCGGGGCGGGGCGGTACGGGTGGCGATCGCCTGGGCCAGCCGGTGCAGATTTCTGGCGCGCGAGTAGTAGCCAAGGCCTTCCCAGTGTTTCAGCACCCGCGCCTCGGGCGCGGCGGCCAGCGTGGCGAAATCCGGCAGCACCTCCAGCCAGCGCGCAAAGTAGGGCAGCACGGTCTTCACCTGCGTCTGCTGCAGCATGAATTCGCTCACCACGGTCTTGTAGAGCGTGGGCGACTCTCGCCAGGGCAGCGGCCGGGCTTCGTGGTGGTACCACTCCCGCAACGCCCGTTGGAAGCCGGCGCGTCTGGCGGTCAACGGGGAGTCGGGGTGTCGCGGCATCGGGGATTGATGCCGCCGGGCGGTTTCACCGGCGCAAGCAAAATGGCGGCCAAGACAGTGTTTTCTCCTTTGCGCTTTTTCCGCCTTTGGTGGCAACTCGTCGCATGCCCAAAAAGCCGGTCCCCGCAGAGGAGGCCCCCAAGAAGCTCAGCTCGTACACCGTCAAGCTCGATGCCGCCCAACTGGCGAAGCTGCGCGCTGTGTGCGAGGCGCGCAGCTGGACGCCCTTCGAGGTGGGCTACACGCATTTCGCCTTCAAGGCCGACCACCTGAAACTCAACATCTCCGCCTACACCAGCGGCAAGGTGGTCATCGCGGGCAAGGGGACCGAGGATTTCGTGCGCGACGTGCTCGAACCCGAGATCACCGGGGCGGCGAAGCTCGGCTATGACGAGGTGCTGCACCCGGACTGGTTCGAAACGCATGCCGGCCTCGACGAGAGCGGCAAGGGCGACTTCTTTGGTCCGGTCATCGCCGCCACCGTGATCGCCGACAAATCCGCCATCGAGGAATGGCGCAAGGCCGGCGCGCAGGACTCGAAGAAGATGGCCGAGAGCAAGATCATCGAGCTCGACCGGCTCATCCGCGGCACGAAGGGCGCCGCGGTCGAGACCTGCTACTGCCACACCATGACCCGCTACAACGAACTCATGGGCCGGCCCGGTGCGAATCTCAACCGCCTGCTCGCCTGGCAGCACGCCACGGCACTGGCTGGCGCGCTGGAGCGCAAGCCAGTGGCCTGGGGCCTCCTCGACCAGTTCACCGAGCAGCCGCTCGTGCAGCGCGAGCTGGCCAAGAAGGCGGTCAAGAACTTCGAACTGCGCATGCGCACCAAGGCGGAAGAAGACCCTGTGGTCGCCGCTGCGTCCATTGTCGCCCGCGCCGAATACGTGCGGCAGATGCACGCGCTCTCCAAGAAATTCGGCGCCAAGTTGCAGAAGGGCGCCGGGCCGCTCGTGAAGACACAGGCGGATGAGATCATCCGAAAGTTCGGCGCCCGCGCGCTCGGCGAATTTGCCAAGCTGCATTTCCGCACGGCCTACGAGGTCGTGGCCGCAGCGGGCAAGCTTGACGAGCTGCCGCTCAAACCGCCACCGCCGAAGATGGAGTGGTAAGGACCGATGCCGAAACGCCGCCAGCTCCGCGGGTTTGACCTGAAACAGCTCGAGGGGGTCTCGAGCCTGATCGGCGTGGACGAGGCCGGGCGCGGCGCGCTGGCCGGTCCGGTCGTGGCCGGCGCCGTGCTCGTGACCCGGGAATTCCTCGAGGGGCGCTGGGCCGCCGTCAATGCCAGCCGCATAAACGATTCGAAACAGCTGACCGCGACCGAGCGGGAAGGGCTGTGGTTCGATTTCGAGACACTGGCGGGGCAGGGGCAGATCCATGCCCAGTTCGGCGTCGCGGATGTCGGCGAGATCGAGCACTTCAACATCCTCGGCGCCACCAAGCTAGCGATGCGCCGGGCGCTGGAGGGCATCTATCCGCCCGACGCCTTTGAGCACAAGACCGAGCCCGACCTGTTCACGCCGGCCGAGGAGGTGGCAAAGTTTCAGCCGCGCGTCTCGGCGCGGATCATCATCGACGGCCTCGCCTTGAAACATTTCCCATATCCGCACACCGGCGTGGTGAAGGGCGACGCGCGTTCGCTCTGCATCGCGATGGCGTCCATCATCGCGAAGGTCACCCGGGACCGGCTGATGAACGACCTCGACGCCAAGTTTCCGGGCTACGGTTTTGCCCAGCACAAGGGTTACGGCACGGAGGAGCACCGCGAGGCCCTGCTCCGGCTCGGCCGTTGCGCCCAGCACCGCGAGCTCTTCCTGCGCAAGCTCCTGGCAGGCCGCGTGGACCCCGCGCAGCTCGATTTCCTCAGCGATGAAACCGCTCCCATCGATGAAAGTTGAGGCCGGCATCGAATGATCATGTTCGCCATCAGGAATTGCCTCTGCCGATTCGCGGGTTTGACCTTCCTGCTCGCGACCGTGATCGTGGCCGCACCGATGTCGCATCCCAACGACGACTGGGCGGCCCCTGGCTCGCCTCATCCCGCCCTCAAGGTCGGCGAGATCCTGCCCCCGCGGGTGCGCCTGCCGCAGTTCCCGCTCAAGGACCGCCGCACGCTCTGCAGCGACGCTGAGATCGCCTTGGCCCGCGCCAATGTCGCAAAATACCCGGCCGCGAGGAAGATCGCCGACGACATCATCGCCGAGGCGGACTACTGGGTCGAATGGTCCGACGAGGCGTTGCACGCCCTGATCTCCACGGCCGAGGTGCCGCGCTCCTTCGAGGTCTGCCCGGAAGGCTGCCCCGTGCACGGTCGCAAGATTTACGAGAACACCACCCGGTTCTACCCGTGGATCGTTGATCCCAAGAAGCCGTACCAAGTCACCTGTCCGGTCGGCGGCGAGACCTACCCAAGCAACGATTACGGTCGGTTTTACCGCAGCGGGTTCAAGGATCGCACGGGTCTCGACCAGCCTTACGCGGATGACGGCCGCGGCTGGGTGGCGCCCGACGGGCAGCGCTACTGGTTCGTCGCGCACTGGAACCACTGGGTGTGGACGCAGCACCCGTCCTCACCGCACCCGAACATCATGGGCGGACTGGCCGCCCTGGGCCGCGCCTGGCTGCTCACTGGCGACGCACGTTACGCGCACAAGGCCGCCGTGCTCCTGCACCGCACGGCCGAGGTCTACCCGAACATGGACCACGAGAGCCAGTCGCGCTACGGGCAGTTGATGGCCGAGAGCGACGGTTCGCGCTACTCGGGCAAGATCATCAACGCCATCTGGGAGACCTATTTTGTCGCGCAGTTCGCCGAGACCTACGACGCGATCTGGGAAACGCTCGACGGCGACACCGTGCTGCAGGCCGCGGCGGGCAAGTCCGGCCGCGAGCTCCGCAGTTTCATCGAGGCCAACGTCATCGAGGACGGCATCGACGCCATCTACGAGAAGCGCGCCCGGGGCAACTACGGCATGCACCAGCGCGCCCTGCTCGTGGCGGCCATCGTGCGCCAGCATGGCGACAACGCCCGCTATCTGGCCGACGTGCTCGACCGGCCCGAGGGTTCCTCCTATCTCGGCCTGCGCCCCGCGCTCTACTCCCTCGTCTGGCGCGACGGCCAGCCCTACGAGTCCCCCGGCTACAACCTGCTCTGGGTGCAGAACCTCACCGCGGTCATTGAGCTCCTGCCCAAGCTGGGGGTGGATGTCTCCACGCTGCCCCGGCTGCGCCGGCTCTACGATGCGCCCCTCGCCGCCATTGCGATCGGCCGGCACACGCCCGCCATCGGGGACACCACGTCCATCTACGGCGGCGTGGTCGGTGAATCGGCCTCGGTCTACCAGCAGGCCTTCCGCACCTACGGCGACCCGCGTTACGCGGAGCTGCTCGCGGGTTTCGGCGCCGGGGGCGGGGAGGGTTTTCGTGACTTCGACTCGCTCCTGCACGAGCCCATCGCCGCCGTGGCGGCACCCGCGGCGGGAAGGCGTGTCGCGCCGCAGCGCTCGCGCCTGCTCTCGGGCTTCGGCCTGGGTATGCTCAACGACCGGGCCGACGAGACCGCAGTCTCGCTCTATTACGGCCAGCATGTGAACCACGCGCATTTCGACCGTCTGCACATCGATCTTTTTGCCCGCGGGTGGCCGCTCACACCCGATCTCGGATATCCCGATGCGATGAATGTCTTCGTGCCGGGCGTCTGGACCTGGTCGGTCAACACCATCTCCCACAACACCGTCACCGTGGACGCCTCGGCGCAGCCGGGCAACGTCCCGGGGATAGTCGAACTCCTGGCCGAGGCCGACTGGGTCCGCGCCATCGAAGTCAGCGCCCTTGGCACCTATCCGCAATGCGGGGACTATCGTCGCGGCCTGCTCTTGGTGGATGCACCCGGGGGCGGCGGCTACGTCGTCGATTTCTTCAATGTCGCCGGCGGTCGGCAGCATGACTACTCGCTGCACGGGCCGCCTGGGCAGGCGACCCTGGCGGATGCCGGCTGGTCGGCTCCCGCGCCTGGCACGCTCGCCGGCGAAAACGTCCGGCTGGGCGAAATCTACGACGCCCCCAAGATCGCGGCCGAGGGCCTCGTCAAGGGCTACTACGAGTACCGCGGGTCGGGTTTCCAGCATCTGTTCAATGTGCAGCGGCGCGCCGCCGGCGATGCCGTGGTGGATTACGTGCATGAAAAGGATCCGTCCGCCCGGCTCCGCATCCGTGTGCTGGCCGAGCACGGCCAGCTGTTGATGGCGGCCGAGGCCCGGATCTCCCCGGAGAAGTTTCCTCAGTCGTTGAAGTACCTCATCGCCCGCCGTGAACAGGGTGGCGCGGCGGAGATCCTGCGCAGCCAGTTTGTCAGCGTGCTCGAGCCCCATGCCCCCGGAGCCGCGCTCATATCCAAAGTCCTGCGATTGGATGGCCCGAAAGGCAGTACGGCGTTGCTGATCACGCATGCCGGCGGCGTGCAGGACGTGGTGATCCATGATGGAACGGACAATCTCAAGACCATCGGGACCGGCGGGCACATGATCACCACCACGGCACGCTTTGCTGTGTTGCGGTTGGCACCGGACGGTCAGTTGGAACGGGTGTTCTTCACCGGCGGGGCCAAACTGGAGGTGTCCGGTCGCGAGTTTAGCGCCGTCAACGGAGTCTCTGCCCCGGTGACCGCCATCGACGCGGCCAGGTCGCAGTTGCGCATTCGACTGCCCGGCGGCACCCAGCCGGCTGCGGGCCTGTTCGTGGGGCGCGTCGTGACACTGGGAAACTCCCTCGGCCGCACCGCACATGCCGTCACCGCCGCACAACGCGACGGCGACGATCTCGTACTCACCACGCAGGACGATCTGCTCGCGGGCGTGCTGCGCGTGACTGGCGTCCGGGGGACGCGGCTCGACACCCGGGCCCGTCTGCCCCTGGCCGCCAGCTACATCGGCGCGAGTGTGCTCGACGATCGGTTTCGCGTCATCGGCCGGGTCCGCGGCGGTGATCAGGATCATCTGGTGCTCGAGACAGCGCCCGCAGACGCGACCGCGCTCATCGGTCGTGATGTTTGGGTGTGCAGCGTGGGTCCGGGCGACCTCTTGGAATTGCCGGCAGTCGTGACTTGGCAGCGTTGACCGCCCGTCCTCCGTCCGCCAAAACGCCCGCGATGCCTCCGAGAAAGCACACTTCCCTCGACCGCGTGCTCGGCCGGCTCGACTCGCTCGATTCGGTCAACCTCGCGAACCTCGTGCAGCGGCTCGCGCGGGAACGCGGGCTGTTCGAGGACATCTTCAACGCCCTGCAGGAAGGCGTGCTGGTAATCACCGCCGACGGTGAGATTGAGTACGCCAATTCCGCCGCCCACCGGCTCATCGGGCTGGGGGAGGATGAACTTGGTGGGAAAATCCTCTGGCGGCTTGTCCCCGGGCTGCGGCCGACGTTGGGGGTCTCGCTCGAGGATGATGATGCCGCGCTGCCGGTCGTGGCGCGCGAGTTTCAGCTCACCTACCCGGAGCCGCGCACGGTGCGGCTGTACATGGTGCCCTTCCGGCACGACGGTCGCAACGGAAGCCGGCGCTTCGCTGTCATCCTCACCGACGTCACCCGCGACAAGCAGACCACCGAGGCCCGCATCGAGGACGAGCGCGCCTCGTCCATATTGCTCCTAGCCGCCGGCGTCGCCCACGAACTGGGCAACCCGCTCAACTCCCTCACCATTCATCTCCAACTCATCGAGCGGAAATTGAAGAAGCTCAAGGCCGGCAAGGACACCGCCTCGCTCGCCGATTCGATCCAGGTCTGCCAGGACGAGGTCAGCCGGCTTGACGGCATCATCACGAACTTCCTCGACGCCCTCCGCCCTCAGCCACCCGACCTGGCTGAGGTCGATCTCGCCGAGGTGCTCACCAACGTGCTTGATTTCCAGCAGCGCGAGATCGCCGACCGCGGGATCGAAGTCGATGCGGAGACCTCGGCGTCATTGCCGGTGGTGATGGCCGACCGCAACCAGGTGAAGCAGGTGTTCTTCAACCTGTTGAAGAATGCGCTTGAGGCCATGCAGCCCGGTGGCCGGCTGCGGATCCGCGTGCGCGCGGATGACGACAACGTCATTCTGGCCTTCGGCGACAGCGGCAGCGGCATCAAGCAGGATGATCTCATGCGGCTCTTCCAGCCGTACCACACCACCAAGCCCGGCGGCCATGGACTTGGCCTGATGATCGTGCAGCGCATCATGCGCGAACACGGCGGCCAGATCGGCATCGAGAGCAAGGAAGGCGTCGGCACCCTCGTGACCCTGCAGTTCCCCCGCAAGGACCGCCGCGTCCGCATGTTGCAGAGCTGAAGCGTCCGCCATTCGGATTGCTGCAGGGCCGGACCTTGGTCCGAGCCTTTTAGCGCAGCGCAGCCGTCCGGTTCATCGAGGCACGGAGCAAGCTCCGGCCACACAACTGCCAGTTCCGCGCTTCCGCGATTAGCCCGTCTACCAAATAGCCCCAAGCCAATATCTGCGTACGTTTTGGCAAGCCGCGGGGAGTCAGTTCCCGGGGTGAAGTGCAAGATATGCGCCAAGGTCAGCGGTCCTTACCCCAACCATGCCTTCCTCCGATCCCACCCCATCCACGTCCAAATATAACTGGGCCCTGCTCGGTCGCGAGACTCCGCCCAAGCGCGCCGCGAGCGAGCGGGTGCAGGATTTCCGCGAGGTCTACGCCACCTTCGACGAGGAGACCGTGCGCGAACAGGCCGCCCGTTGCATCCAGTGTCCCGAACCGCTTTGCGCCAAGGGCTGCCCGCTGGCCAACCGCATCCCCGAATGGCTGGCCCTCGCCGCCGCGGGGGATTTTATCGGCGCCGCCGCGCTGTCACGCAGCACCAGCAACCTGCCCGAAGTCTGCTCGCGCGTCTGCCCGCAGGAGCGGCTGTGCGAAACGTCCTGCATCCTCAGCGCCAAGGGCGACACCATCGCCATCGGCGCGATCGAGCGCTTCATCAACGATTATGCCTTTCGCCACGGGGCGGTCTACTATGTCACCGCCCCGCCCAACGGCCGGCGCGTGGCCGTGATCGGCTCCGGCCCCGGCGGTCTGGCGTGCGCCGACGAGCTGGCGAAGCTGGGCTACCATGTGACCGTGTTTGAATCCCAGCCCGTGCCCGGCGGCCTGCTCGTCAATGGCATCCCCGCCTTCAAGCTGGAGAAATGCATCGTCGAACGGCGCATTGATCTGCTGGCCAAGAATGGCGTGGAGTTTCGGCTCGGCGTGCAGGTGGGCCGCGACGTTCCGCTGGCCGATCTGCGCCGCGACTATGACGCGGTCTTCCTCGGTCACGGGGCGCAGAAGGCGAAGTCGGCCGGCATCCCCGGCGAGCAACTCACCGGGGTCGTGGCCGCCCTCCCGTTCCTTATCGAGAAGAACGCCGGTTCGCCGCTCTTCGACCTGCCGGCGGTGGATGTCGCCGGACGGCGGGTGGTCGTGCTGGGCGGTGGTGATACGGCGATGGATTGCCTGCGCACTGCGGTTCGCGCCGAGGCCAGGTCGGCGGTCTGTCTCTACCGCCGCGATTTCGCGAACATGCCCGGCAGTCGCAAGGAATACGAAAATGCCCTCGAGGAGGGCGCGGAATTCCAGTTTCTCACCAACCCCATCGCCATCCTCGACAACGGGCAGGGTGCCGTGGCGGGAGTGCGTTGCGTGCGGATGGAACTCGGCGCGCCCGATGCCTCCGGCCGCCGCTCGCCCCGCGCCGTGCCCGGTTCGGAGTTTGATGTGCCCGCCGATCTCGTGCTCGTGGCCTATGGTTTCGATCCCGTGTCTTTCCCCGCCGACAGCGAATTTGTGCAGATCGAGACCAACGAATGGGGCGGCATCGTCACGGATGAGAACCAGATGACCTGCCTGCCCGGCGTCTTTGCCGGCGGCGATTCCGTGCGCGGTCCGAGCCTCGTGGTCCACGCCGTCCGCGACGCCCGCAAGGCCGCCCAGGGCATCCACCGGCATCTGGAATCCGCCCGGTAGCGACCGAGGAATTGTTTATTGGTTATCGCTCATGGCTTATTGGCCATTGGCGACCGATAGGTAGCTACGAGCGTGAGCGAGTGGATGTTTGAACCGCAGGGCACATGTGCTTTGTCACGTAATACGTGACAATGGCATGCGTCCGTCGACCTTCGGGGATCTCAAGACACCCATGAACGCTCCTCTCAGAGCCATGTCTCATCGAGAACTGCGCTCCGATCTGTTGTCACTTAATACGTGACAACGAGTTTGGCCTGTCTGCACCTGAATCCTTAGCCGGAACGATGCAGTCGGCGAGTAGGCCGGGAGCTTGCTCCCGCTCTGAAAGCGCCAGCAAGCTGGCGGCCTACCGGGAAACGGCTCGGTTTCGTGACCATCGAAGCAGTCCAGCGCCGACAGCATCGTTCCGGCTTAGGGCATGCATGGGCTTTCGTTGTGGAGATGGGCTTCGAGCTGGGCACAGCGGTTTTGTCTTTGTCACGTATTACGTGACAAAGCGCCTTGGGGCATTGGGTGGATTTTCGCGGTGAATGAGGGCCTCGGTTGGGCGGTTGGTCGGTGCGGCTTCGGGTTAAGTATGCTTCGCACCAGTTTGGATTTGACCTCGGTGCGGGTTGGTCGCGGCTTCAGGCATCCCCATGAAAGTATCCCTGCCCCTGGCGAGCGATTGGAAGGTGATGCATGCCGAACCGTGGCTCGGGCCGACCCAGGCCTGCTCAGCGCTGCCGCTGGCCGACCGCTGGGTGGTGGCCTCAGTCCCGGGCGACGTGCACCTCGACTACGAGCGGGCCGGACTGATCGCTGATCCCTTCTTCGGCACCAACCATGATCACATCCGCTGGATGGAGGAGTGGGATTGGTGGTATCGCACGGAAGTCACTCCGCCGGTGCCTGGCCCCGGCCAGCGCCTGCATCTGCTGTTCGAGGGCCTGGACGTGTTCGCGACGATCTACCTCAACGGCAGGGAAGTCGGCCGGCACCAGAACATGTTCACGCCGCTGCGACTCGACGTGACTGATCACGTGCAGCCCGGAGCCAACAACCTTGAGGTTTGCCTCGGTCCGCCGGTGAATCCACCCGGTCGCGTGCCCTCGCCGGAAGTGCGCGGTTACGGTTCTCCGCTGCGCCTGCAGGTCCGCAAGGCCCAGTGCTGCTACGGTTGGAACATCACGCCACGGCTCGTCACCATCGGCATCTGGAAGCCGGTTTCATGGCTGCTCGTGGACGAGGTGGAAATCGACGACGTCCATGTCCGCACGGTGGCGTTGCGTGCCGATGGCTCGGCCGAACTCGAGGCCCTCGTTGAACTGCGGCAAAATCACGGCGTGCCGGGTCCGGTCAGCGTGGAACTAACGGTTGCCGGCCAGACGCGCATGCTGACCCTGGCCAGCGACGCCACCGGAGCCAGGCACACTGAGAGGTTCGTCGTGCCGCAGGCCAAACTCTGGTGGCCGCACAATCACGGGGCGCAGCCGTTATACGATTGGAGTGCCACGCTGCACCGGGACGGACATGAGCTGGACCGGCGCTCCGGTCGCCTCGGCATCCGCACCGTGCAATTCATCCAGGAACCGGAGGCGGATGGCGGCATTTCGTTCATTTTCGCGATCAACGGAAAGAAAGTGTTCCTCAAGGGCATGAACTGGACGCCGGTCGACGCCATATTCGCCCGGGTTGACGAGGCCCGTTACCGCGAGCTGCTCGATGCCACGAAGACCGCGAACATCAACGCCCTGCGCGTCTGGGGCGGCGGCATCTACGAGCACGATTCCTTTTACGCCCGCTGCGACGAACTCGGCATTTTGGTCACGCATGACTTCATGTTTGCGTGTGGCTGCTATCCGCAGGACGCGGCGTTCCTCGACGAGGCCCGGCGTGAGGCGGAATTCCAGGTGCGTCGGCTGCGCCACTTCGCCTGCGTCGTCGCCTGGTTTGGCGACAACGAGAACGACGTGCTGGCCGATATGAGCTTCAACCAGCCCTCGTACCGGCACAACCGGCTGAGCAAGGAAGTCCTGCGCGACGTGGTGCGGACATACGCGCCGTACACGCCGTACGTGCCCACCTCGCCGTGGTCGCCGGTCACCTATGACCAGAACTCGCCGCTGGAAGGCGACTGCCACATCTGGGGCCACGGGCTTTCCTACAAGGCCGATTTCTACGTGAAGCAGTTTCCGCGCATGGTGACGGAGATCGGGCACATGGGCATGCCCGGTCGTGAGATCATCGAGCGCTTCACCAGTCCCGACCGTCGTTGGCCCATCTGGAACGAGGAGTATCTTACGCACGGTTCGGACTGCACTCGGCTCGACCGACGCGGTTTGTTGCTGACGATTTGGCAGAGCATCAAGGCCCGCGGCTGGGAGGAGCCCCGCGATCTCGACGACCTCATCGCGAAGAGCCAGCAGCTGCACAGCGAGGCATCCGAGTTCTGGATCGATTTCTACGGCAGCCAGCCGCAGTGCTGGGGCATCTTCCTCTGGAGCCTGTCCGACTGCTGGCCGCAGATTTCCCCGGCGTACATCGCGTATCCCTTCCATGTGAAACCTGCGCTGGCGGCGGTGCAGGCCGCGTACGGGCGGGTAAAGCGGTGAGGTGATTGAAAACGTAGCGCGGAGCTTCAGCCCGCGCTTGATTGTCAATCAGCTTTCGAGTGCGGGCTAAAGCTCCGCACTACGGAATGTACCGCAGATGCGGCGCCCGTCCCGGTGTTTGCGGACTCGTCAAATCCGGTCCGTGGGTTTTCGCTACGCGCATGAGCATTCCCTTCCTGCACCAGACGGATTTGTTTCATCCGCATGGCGACCCGGACGATCATTGGGACCTGGCCTGCGTCTATGCCCTGGCCCGGGCAGGGAGCTACGACTTGCGGGGTGTATTGATCGACCATCCGCCGGCCATTCTGGATGTGACGCCCGACGTCTTGGCCATCGCCCAGCTGAATCATATCACCGGCCTGACCGTGCCGTCCGCGGTCGGATCATCCGTGGCGGTGCGGACGCGCGGCGAGGGTCCGGCCGGGCTGCCTGAGTCCGACCGCCACGGCGTGGAATTTGTCCTGCGCACCCTGACCGATGCGCCGGCACCTGTGGTCATCACCATCGTGGGTTCGTGCCGCGACATTGCCCTCGCCGGGGCGGCCGCACCGGAACTGTTCCGCACCAAGTGCCGTGCCGTCTACCTCAATGCCGGTTCGGGGACCCGCCAGCCCGAGGTGATCGGTGAGTTGGAATACAACGTGAATCTCAACCCGACCGCCTACGCCGGCATCTTTGACCTGCCGTGTCCAGTGTACTGGATGCCCTGCTTTGAATTCACCCCGCCGCGGTGGCAAGTGGAGGAGTTCGGCACCTTCTACCGGTTTACACAGCATAAGATTCTGCCGCATCTCAGCCCGCGGATGCAGGGGTACTTCGCCTACATGCTGACCCGGTCGCCGAGTACCGATTGGCTGGGCGCGCTGCGCAATCCACCCGATGCCGCCGCGCTCGCAACCCTAGGTGAAATGCCGCGCAACATGTGGTGCACCGCGGGATTCCTGCATGCCTCCGGCCGCACGGTGACCGTCGAGGGCGACATCTTACCGCTGGCGGAGGCGGGCGACCAGGCGGTCTTCAGCTTCGATCCCATCAAGGCAGTCTGCGCCGACGACGGCATCGTGCGCTGGGAACCGGCGGACACGTCCCAGCCGGCGCGGTTTATCTTTCATGTCCGCAATCGCGAGCGATACGCCGCCGCCATGACCCGCGCGATGTGCACGCTGCTGGCGACGCTGCCGTAGGACGCGCCCGGCCTCCAATGTCCTCTTTCCCACCATCCCGGCGCTTGAATCCCGCCGGGGGCGGTTGTTGATTGGCGGTGATGAAAGTACCGCTCGCCTACGGCCAGGGTCATCTTGAGGTCGAATTGCCCGACCACACCACTGTGCTGCGTCCGCGTCCGCAACCGGGTCTGCCGGATGAGCGCGCCGCGCTCCTGGCCGCGCTGGAGGCTCCCATTGGCTGCGCCCCATTGCGGCAGTCGCTGAAGCCCGGGGCGAAGGTCTGCATCATCTTTCCCGACATCACCCGCGCGATGCCCAACGCCCGCATCCTGCCGTGGCTGCTCGACTACCTGCAGGCCCATGGGGTGCGCGATGAACAGATTGTGCTGCTGAACTCCACCGGCACCCACCGGCCCAACACGCCGGAGGAGCTCGACGTCATGCTGGGCAAGGCCATCACCGCGCGTTACCGGGTGCTGAATCACTACTGCGAGCATGAAGCCGACCTGGTCCAGTTCGGCACCACGCGCACGGGCGCACCGGCCCTCATCAACCGGCATGCGGCCACGGCCGATGTGCGCATCCTCACGGGGTTCATCGAGCCGCATTTCTTTGCCGGCTTCAGCGGCGGCCCGAAGGCCCTGATGCCGGGCGTCGCCGGATTAAAAACCATCATCAGCAACCACGGTGCGGCCAACATCGGCAGCCCGCAGGCCACCTTTGGTATCAACGAAGGCAATCCCATCTGGGACGAGATGCTCGAAATCGCGCTGCGGGTGGGACCGAGCTTCCTGCTGAACGTCAGCCTCAACGAGGAAAAGCGCATCACCGGCTGGTTTGCGGGCGATCTTCCAACCGCCCACCGGCAGGGCCGCGAGTTTGTGCGCAACTCGGCCATGTCGCGGGTGGATGCGCCCTACGACATCGTGGTGACGACCAATAGCGGCTATCCGCTCGACATGAACCTGTATCAGGGGGTCAAGGGCATGAGTGCCGCCGCCGTCATCATCAAGCCGGGTGGCACCATCATCCTCGCCGCCGAATGCCGCGAAGGCATGCCCTTGGGCAGCCCGTGCGACAAACTGCTGCGTAGCGCTTCGTCGCCAGCGGAACTGCTCGCGCGTATCTCTTCGCCCGGCTTCGAGTGGCCTGAGCAATGGCAAGCCCACATCCAGGCGTTGATCCAGTCGCGGGCCCGCGTCCTGTTGCACAGCGCCATGTCCGAGGACCTGGTGCGCGCGGCGCTGCTCGAGCCCTGTCCGGATATCGCCGCGACCGTGCGGGCGGAGGCGGCACGCATCGGACCCGGGGTTCGCATCGCTGCGTTGCCCTGGGGCCCGCTGACCATCCCTTACATCGCCGCATGAGGAGCGGGCGCGAAGCTGCTTTTCCAGTAGGGCAGGTCTCCGACCAGCCCCATGAAGGTCGCTTTTGCAATGAGTCCACACTGACGCAGTTCGAAGACCTGCACTACTTGGCTCCTGGCGCATGAATCCCGACACTGACCTCGACATCGAGAACGCGGACCGGCTCCGCGAATACTTGCGCCGCACCGGACGCATCTCTCCCGCCACTGAGTTCACGAGCCAGGTGCTCGCGGGAGGGGTGTCCTGCCGCACGGTGCTCGTGCAACTTTCCGACGGCCGGGCCTGGGTCCTGAAGCAGGCATTGGAGCGGCTGCGGGTGCGCGCCGACTGGTTCAGCGACCCGGTCCGCATCCACCGCGAGGCGGCCGGTCTGCGCTGGCTCGCCCGGTTGGCCCCGCCCGGGGCGACCGTGGATTTCGTGTTCGAGGACTTTGCGGCTCACGTTTTGGCGATGACAGCGGTGCCTGCCCCGCACCTGAATTGGAAGACGAGTCTGCTGGCCCGCGGACCGGAGTCGGATCATGCCCGGCAATTCGGCCGTTTGCTCGGCACCATCCATCGGCGCGCGGCGGAACAGGCCGCTGTTTTGAGTTCGGAATTCGGCGACCTCACGTTTTTCGAGCAATTGCGCCTGGAAGCCTACTACCGCACGGCGGCGGCCAATGTCCCGGTGGCGGCGGATTTCTATCAGCACCTGATCGCCGACACGCTGGTGCACCGCGAGACGCTGGTGCATGGGGATTTTTCACCGAAAAACATCTTGGTGAGCAACGGCCGCCTCGTGCTGCTTGATCATGAGGTCGTGCATTGGGGCGACCCCGGCTTTGACCTGGGCTTTGCCCTCACGCACCTGCTCGCCAAGGCCCGGCATCTGCCGGCGCATCGCGTGGCCTGCGCGCAGGCGGCGAACGAATTCTGGTCTGCGTATGGCGCGGAAACCCAAGGGCTTTTTCCCGGGCTGGCCCCGCGCGCCGTGCGGCACGCCCTGGGGTGTTTGCTCGCGCGGGTGGAGGGCCGTTCGCCGCTCGAATACCTGACACCGGCCGAAAAAGCCGCGCAGCGAGCCGCCGTGCTTGCCCAACTGCCTTCGCCTCCGCTTGCCGTGGAGGCCTTGATCGAAATCATGACCCGCGCCCCCGCATGAACACCTTCGTCGTTGCCCGCCTCCACGCCCGCGAAATTCTCGACAGCCGCGGCCGGCCGACGGTCTGGGCCGAATGCCGGCTCGGCTCCGGTGCGACCGGCGCGGCCTACGTGCCCTCCGGCGCCTCCACGGGTCGGGCGGAAGCCTGTGAATTGCGCGACGGCGATCCGTCACGCTACCGGGGCCTGGGTTGCAGGCGTGCGGTGGCCAACGTGAACACGGTGCTGCAGGACGGCGTGCGCGGCCGGTCCTTTGCCACTCAGGCCGAATTTGATGGCTTGCTGCAGCAGTTGGATGGCACACCGAACCTCGGCCGGCTCGGGGCCAACGCCGTGCTCGCGGCCTCGCTCGCGTTCGCGCGCGCCGGTGCGGCGCAACGCGGGGTGCCGCTTTACCGGCATTTCGCCGACCTAGCCGGACTCCCGCTGCGCACGCTGCCCCGGCTCACGGTGAACCTGTTCAGCGGCGGCAAGCATGCCGGCGGGCAGGCCGCCTTGCAGGATGTGCTGCTTGCGCCTGTGGCGGTACAAAACACCGACGAGGGACTGGCGGCCGTGGTCGCGGTTTATCAATGCGCCGCCGATCTCATTTTCAAGAAATACGGCCAGCGTCTGCTTCGCGCCGACGAGGGCGGCCTGGCCCCCGAGTTTGCCAATGCCGAGGCGATGCTGGCCGATGCGGTGGAGGCGATCTCGATGGCCGGCTACAAAGCGGGGTCCGGCATGTCGCTGGCGGTGGACGTGGCCTCCTCGCACTTCCATCGGGATGGACACTATCAACTGGGTGGGACGCCCCTGACGTCCGCAGGGATGATCGACCAGATCGCGGATTGGGTGCGGCGCTACCCGCTGGTGAGTGTGGAGGACGGTCTGGCCGAGGAGGATTGGGCCAACTGGCCGGCGCTGCGGGCCCGTCTTGCCGGACACAGTCTCACCTTGGGCGACGATTTCCTCTGCACACAACCCGAGCGCATCCGGCGGGCCATCGCCGCGGGTGCGGCCGATGCATTGCTGCTCAAGGTCAACCAGGTCGGCACGCTGACCGGTGCCGCACAGGCCGCCGAGCTAGCGCGTAAAGCCGGCTGGAAGGTTACGGTGAGCGCACGCAGCGGTGAGACCGAGGACGACTGGCTGGCGGACCTCGCCGTGGGGTGGGGCGCGGATTTCATCAAGGTGGGCTCGATCACGCAGTCCGAGCGATTGGCGAAATACAACCGCCTGCTCGCCATCGAGGCCGAGACAGCCCTGCCCCTGGTGGGGCTGGCGGTGGGTTGATTGGTGAGCGGTCAGTGTGATGAGGACGGCGTGGCCTTGTCGTAGTGCGGAGCTTAGCCCGCGCTCGAATGTCGGTTCGCGGACGAATGCGAGCTAAAGCTCCGCACTACGAATTGCGTAATGCCAAAATTTCCGGGCTGGCCCGGAGCCGCCTCGTAAGCATTGTTCAAAGCCATGCCCCCGAATCGCACCGTGCCGAGCAAGCCGCGTGACGTCACACGTTCGACGGTCACTTGTGGGGCGGACTGGGCCTCGCCCTCCGGTGGCCGGCATCATGTTTTTCTATTCGACGGCACCTGGAATGACGAGACCGGGCCCAATCCGGCGGAATTCTTCTGGGATCAGTCGCGCCGACTGTGGGTCAGCCACGCCGATGCGGCGCGCAGCTTTCCGCCGATCATCACGAATGTCGCCAAGACGATGCATGCGCTTGATGCCGATGGGGCCGGGCAGCTGACGCACTATTTCCGCGGCGTGGGCAACGACGACGAGAACGACGTGCTCAACAAGGTCGTCGAGGGCGGCGCGGCCGGGGAGGAGAAATTCATCCGCCGCAATGCCTACCTCGCCTTCCTGCAGCATTACCGGCGGGGCGACCGCATCTCGATCCTCGGTTTCAGCCGCGGCGCGGCGTCCGCCCGCCTGTTTGCCCGAGACCTGAGGGAGCGCGGCCTGCTCGACAGCGTGCTGATTGAAAGCCGGCGCCTCCGGGTGCGGAACAGCGGTGACAGCCGCCAGGAGGTGTGGGGACTCTACACCCACAAGTCGCGGACGCTGCTCGCCGGCAATCAACTCGACCTCGCCTTCATTGGTGTCTGGGACACCGTGGCAACTTCGCTGGACACGAAACCGTCCGATCTGGAACCCGATGCGGCGGTCGGTCATGTGGTGCACTGCGTGGCGCTCGATGAGGAGCGCAAGCTCTACGCGCCCTCGCTGCTGCAGGATTCCGGCCGCCCCAATGTAAAGGAAGTGTGGTTCCCGGGTTGCCACAGCGATGTGGGCGGCGGGTATTTTTACGATGCGCTCGGACGATTGACGCTGGATTTCATGTGGCGCAACTGGAACGCCGCCCTTGCGGTCCAACAGGCCGCGCCGCTGGCGTGGCGGCCGGAGGTGGTGGCCAGGTTTGCCAGCACCGATAAACTCACCTGGCTGCGGCACAGCGAAGGTGGGCTGACGGCAAAGTTTGGCCTCGCGGCGCGGCCCTGTGGCGTCTCGGCCGGCGGGCGTCCGCGGGTGCACCCGTCCGTGGAGAGGTTTGTGCAGGAGGGCGGCTTGTTCTTCTGCGAGGAAGGCGAAGGGTTTCCGCCGCAATGTCTCGTCAGCGGGCCGGTCTATGCGCCGCCGGCCTATCCGGGCGCGGATCAGGTCGATCTCTACGACCGCACCGATTGGCCGGCCTGAAGCTTCAACACCACTTTCCCCATGAAATACAAAAACCTCGGCCGTACCGGATTGAAAGTCAGCCAACTGTGTCTCGGCACAATGAATTTTGGTCCCCAGACCACCGAACCCGAGGCCTTTGCCATCATGGATCGCGCGCTGGAGCTTGGGATCAATTTCTGGGACACCGCCAACGGCTACGGCGGCAAGAAAGGCGAGGGGATCACCGAACAGATCATCGGCCGTTATTTCGCGCAGGGCGGCGGACGCCGGGCAAAGGTGGTGCTCGCGACGAAGGTTTACGGCGACATGGGCGACTGGCCGAACCAGTCACGGCTCTCGGCCCTGCACATCCGCCACGCGTGCGAGGCGAGTTTGCGCCGGCTGCAGACCGACTACCTGGACCTGTACCAGATGCACCACATCTGGCGCGAGGCCCCGTGGGAGGAGATCTGGCAGGCGATGGAGTTGCTGGTGCAGCAGGGCAAGGTCGTCTACATCGGCTCCTCGAATTTCGCCGGCTGGCACATCGCGCAGGCGAACGAGGCCGCACGCCGGCGCAATTTCCTCGGTTTGGTTTCCGAGCAGAGCCTCTACAATCTCAATGCCCGCACGGTGGAGCGTGACCTGATCCCGGCCTGCGAGGCTTACGGCCTCGGCCTGATCCCGTGGAGTCCGCTCGGCGGCGGCCTGCTGGGCGGCGTCCTCGACGGTCCGGCCATTGGTCGCCGGGCGAAGATTGCGCCGCAGATCGAGACCCACCGGGCAAAACTGGAACCATGGGAAAAGCTTTGCCGCGAACTGGGTGAAAAGCCGGCCGATGTCGCGCTGGCGTGGCTGCTGCACAATCCGGTCGTGACCGCCCCCATCATTGGCCCGCGCACGATTGGGCAGCTCGATGGCGCGCTGCGCGCCTTGGAACTCAAGCTGACACCGGAAACCCTGCAGGCGCTGGACGTGATTTTCCCCGGCCACCGCCCGTCGCCCGAAGGCTACGCTTGGTAAGTTATTCAATTATATCATGAGTCACTTCATCAACACCCGTGAGAGTGTGGTCGCCGAGTCCATCGACGGTTTCCTGATGAGCTGCGGCCCGGGCCGGCTGGCCCGGCTCGATGGCTTCCCGCACACCAAGGTCATCCTCCGGCAGGACTGGGACAAAGCCCGCGTGGCCCTCATCACGGGCGGCGGGGCGGGGCACGAGCCGAGCCATGCCGGTTTCATTGGCGAAGGCATGCTGACCGCGGTCGTGAGCGGCGAGATCTTTGCGTCGCCGAGCGTGGATGCCGTGCTGAGCGCCATCTGCGCCGTCACCGGTGAGCCCGGCTGCCTGCTGATCGTGAAGAACTATACTGGTGACCGGCTGAACTTCGGCCTCGCGGCCGAACGGGCGCGGCAGATGGGGTTCAAAGTTGAGCTGGTGTTCGTGGCGGATGACATCGCGATTGCCGGGGCGCCCCAGCCGCGTGGAGTCGCCGGAACCCTGCTGGTGCACAAGGTGGCCGGCCATGTGGCAGCGCGGAAGGGCACTCTCGCTGAGGTGAAGGCGGCGGCGGCCGATACGGCCCGCGCCGTGATCACGCTTGGGCTGGCCTTCACGACGTGCACGCGACCCGGCGAGGCGCCCAATCTGCGGATCGCGCAGGGGCAGGCGGAACTTGGCCTTGGCATCCACGGCGAACCCGGTGCGCGGGAGATCGCGGCCGCGTCGGCCCGGGAATTGGTGGCCACGATGGTGCAGGAATTGCAGCCGCACCTGCGGGCGAACGGACCGCTGGCGGTGCTGGTGAACAATCTCGGCGGCACCACGCCGATCGAGATGAACATCGTGGTGAAGGAGCTGATCGGGTCCGCCCTCGGTGCGCAGATCGAATTGCTCGTGGGTCCGGGAGAACTGATGACGGCGTTGGACATGCAGGGAGTCTCGCTCTCGCTGCTGCCGCTGAATGCGGAGCGACGCCAGGCCTTGCTCAGCGATGTACAGACTCCCAGTTGGCCCGGCGCCAGGCACGTTTCTCCGGTGGTGCGGCAGACGTTGCCGGCGATCGCGACCCGGACGTTCACCGGCTCCGATGCGCCGGCGGTGCGCGGATTGATTATGTCGATGTGCGGCGCGTTGATTGAGAACGAGGCGGCGCTCAACACCCTCGACCGGCAAATCGGCGACGGCGACACCGGTTCGACGTTTGCCACCGCCGCGCGCGCGGTGCTCGCGGCGATGGAGCAAAACGAACTCCCGCTGGCCGAACCGGACCAACTCTGCCTCGCCCTCGGCGACCGGTTGGGCCGCATGATGGGCGCCTCCAGCGGTGTGCTGCTGTCGATCTTCTTCACCGCGACCGGCACGGCCCTGGGGCAGAAGGCTCCGCTTGCCCAGGCTTTGGCGATTGGATTGGAGCGCATGCAGTCGTATGGCGGAGCCAAGCCCGGTGACCGGACGATGATTGATGCACTCGCGCCCGCGATCTCGGCGTTCGGGGCCGGCGGGCTCAAGGCGGCGGCCGCCGAGGCTCGCGCTGGCGCAGTCCGCACCGCGGCGATGCAGAAGGCGGGAGCGGGACGGGCGTCGTATGTGAACGCTGACAACCTCACGGGCGTGCAGGACCCTGGGGCCACGGCGGTGGCGGTGGCGCTGGAGGCGGCGGTGTAGCGCGGAGCTTCAGCCCGCGCTCGAATGTCGGTTCGCGGACGAGTGCGGGCTAAAGCACCGCATTACGGGTCCAGTCCAGGCCGGCACTCACTCCGTACTTGGCGTTACTTTTTCTTTGGCGTCTCGGCGGCCGATTTCTCCTCGGGGAACGAGAGCGGACCCAAGATGACCTTACCCTCGGGGATGTCGGTGGACACGGTGACCTCCTCCTTGTCCATCTCGCGGTCGAACCAGGGTCCGCCGGCGGCGAACATTTCCTTGATGAAGAGGTTGAGGTCGCGGTGGGCCGGATCGTCCACGATCATGTCGGTCTTCCAGAGTTCGCGCGGCTTGATCTTTTTGCCCTTCGGGGTCTTGGCGCCGGGTTCGTGGTATTCCCAGGCGGTGACGCGGATGAAGAGTTTTTCGAAGTTGGCCTTTTGCAGCCGCTCCTCGAAGCCGTGTTCCTTCTGCCGCATGAGATTGGTGGGCATGCCGCCCAAAATCGTGGCGGTCGGCGGATCCGTGGTCTCGTTGTACATCACGTCGCTGAGGTAGGGATTGCGCAGGAAACCGCGGCCGTAAAACACCGTGAGCACGATCTCGGGCTTTTCGCCGCCGGTGATTTCTTGGAAGCCCCGCTTGGCGAGTTCCTCGCGCAAATGTTTCAGCACTTCGCCTTCTTTCACTTTCCGGATGAGTGGCACGGCACCGCTGGCGTCGGTGACCGAGGCGATGCCGTAGAGTTTGCCGTGTTCCTGGCGCGGGGCCTTGCTCAGTCCCTTGAAGGGGCGATCCACCGAAGTGCGGACGTCAATGTCCAGGGTGATCTCGGAGCTGTTTCTTTTGGACGGTTTGGCCGGCGCCGGGGCGGGTGACTCAGCCGCCGGCGCAATGGCGGTTCCGCACAGCACGGCGGTGACGGCGGAGAGGCGCAGGAGCAGCAGGGCCGGCCGGCTTTTCATTTTAGGGGTAAGCACCGTGAAATGCCGGTGCAGAATGGATGCCCGCGGATTTTTGACAAGGTCGCGTCGGTCGGGATGAGTGAATATTATTGGGAGGTATAAGTCTGCCGTCTGACTAGTCCGCCCTACGGTGGGCACTTGCCTGCCGTCATTGGGTGCGCCATCTTGGTTGCAGACAACCAACCCCCAAAAAACCGGAGGCCCCCCATGAGTGTCATCAAACTACATCTCGAATACGCCGAATTTGACGCCATCGAACGCTATGCCAAGAAACTCGGGGTGAGTCCCGAGGACATCGCCTACGCCGGGCTCAATCAGCTGATGTTGAAGGGTGAAACCCCGGAGTTGAACAAGGAGATCGTGGAAACCCGCGAATGGCGGAAAAACACGCTGCCGATGTGGAGCGACTCCGCCGGTTCCGTGCACATCTACGAAGGCCAGCCCGACTGCGAGCCTTCGCGCAGCAAGCTGCATTGAGCGGGGTGTGAGAGTCAGTACGTAGCGCGGAACTTCAGTCCGCGTTCGCCACGCTGCACCGGCGGTACGAGCTCCCAAACCAGTGCTGGCTAAAGACCAGCACTACGATTTGGCATTCGTGTGAATGCCGGGCAGGACAATGCGCTGCCCTCCTGGCGGCCTCCCTTCAGAACGAAGCGCGGAACTTCAGTCCGCGTTCGCCACGCTGCACCGGCGGTACGAGCTCCCAAACCAGTGCTGGCTAAAGACCAGCACTACGTATCGTGCGTTTGCGTGAACGCTGGGCAGCCCCCCTCATTTGCACAAGTGTGCCATTATTTCCCGTTGACCGATTTTGGTTAGGCGACTGACTACCGTCCCATGGTGCCAAGCATCCTCATCGTGGACGATGAAAAGCACTCGCGCGAGGGTCTGCGTGAGGCCTTGTCCGACAACTACGACGTTTCTCTGGCCGCCAACGCCGACGAGGCTTTCAACCTCATGGACGCGCAACCCTTCGAGGTCATTTTGACCGACCTGCGCATGCCCGGTAAGTCCGGCCTCAAGGTCATTGACCGGGCCCTGGCGCTGTCCAACCGCCCGGCCGTGCTGATGATGACGGCCTACGGCAACATCGAGACCGCCGTCGAGGCCATGAAACGTGGCGCCGTGGATTTTCTGACCAAGCCGGTGAACATCGAGCGCCTTGAGGTGCTCATTCAGCGGGCGCTCAAAACCCGGACGCTCGAGGTCGAGGTCAAGCAGCTCCACGAGCGCCTCGATGAGAAATTCAGTTTCGACCACATCATCGGGCATTCGGCCCCGCTCAAGGCCGTGGTGGACAAGGTCCGCCTCGTCGCGCCCTCGCGGGCCACGATTTTGATCGAGGGCGAGTCCGGCACCGGCAAGGAACTCATCGCGCAGGCCATCCACCAGGTCAGCCCCCGGACCCGCGCCCCGTTCATCGCGGTGCACTGCGCGGCCCTTTCCGAGAGCCTGCTGGAGAGCGAGATCTTTGGCCACGAGAAGGGTTCGTTCACCGGCGCGACGGAGCGGCGGGTGGGGCGGTTCGAGTCGGCGGACGGCGGCACGCTCTTCCTCGACGAGATCGGGGAGATTTCCGCCTCCACCCAGGTCAAGCTGCTGCGTTTCCTGGAGACCCGCAGCATCGAGCGCGTGGGCGGCTCGAAGCCGATCGAACTCGATGTGCGCCTCGTGGCGGCGACCAACCGCACGCTCGAGCAGTTGGTGAAGGAGGGGAAATTCCGCGAGGACCTCTTTTTCCGCCTCAACGTCGTCCGCATCACGATGCCGCCGCTGCGCGACCGCGCGGAGGACGTCCCGCTACTGCTGGCGCATTTCATCCGCATCTTTGCCGCGGAAAACGGCCTGCCGCCACTGACCCTCGACCCGGGCGCGGTGCAGACGCTCCAACGCTACCCGTGGCCGGGCAACATCCGCGAGTTGCGCAATTTCTGCGAGAACGCCGTGGTGATGCACCGCGGCAAGTCGCTCAGCGAATACGACCTCGAACCCAAGTTCCGCGGCGCGGCGGCCGGGCCGGCCGTGGCCGGCGCGCCCGCGCCGCTGGCCAATCCGCTTTCCGTGGCCGAGAACGAAAAGCGCCTGCTGCGCGAGGCGCTCATCAAGTCGCGCGGCAACCGCACCAAGGCGGCGACCCTCATGGGCATCAGCCGGCGCACCCTGCACCGCAAGCTGGTGGAATGGCCCGAGCTCGACGTGACCGATTGAACGCACCGCGATGAAACTCCCACGCACCTCCCAGGAGTGGATTCACTGGCTGGAGATGGGCGAGGGCGCCCGCTGGGTCCGCCTCGCGGCCGTCCTGGTGGGCGGACTCGTGCTTTCCCTGCTGGTCGCGTGGAAGCAGTTCCACGGTCCGGCCAGCGAGGCCGTGCTGGTCCAGGCGGACGTGGGCCGGCAACTCGCCCGGGGCGAGGGTTTCACGACGCAGGTCAACTACCCGCAGACGGTGGCGGTGCTGGCGGCCCGCGGCCGGGATTTTGATCCGAAACACGCCCTGCCCGAACTGCACCAGGCGCCGCTCTACTCGCTGGTCATCGCGGCCGGGTTGCGCGCGCTGCCCGAGGGCGTACGGGGCGGCTTGTTCGCCAAGGCCCCGGTGCCGCCGGACGGTTTTGCCGCCGATTATTATCTGCTCGGGCTCAATCTCATCCTGCTGTGGTTGGCGGCGTGGCTGACCTTCGATCTCGGCCGCCGGCTGTTCGAACCGCGGGTGGGGTGGGTGGCGGCGCTGGCACTCATGCTTTCGATGCCGCTCTGGCGGCACACGGTGGCGGTCAACGGCCTGCCGCTGCTCATGGTGCTGGCCGTGGCCGCCTTTCGTCTCTGGTGGGAACTGGAGCAAGCCCTGACGGACGCGCGGCGGTCCGCGACGGCCTGGGCGGCCGCACTCGGCGCCGTCTGCGGCCTGATGTTTCTCACGGAATACTCGGCGGGTGCACTCGTGCTGGTGGTGTTCGGCTACGTGGCGTGGCGGTTTCCCGCCGGCCGGCGCTGGCCCGCCCTCGGACTGGTGGTGCTGGTGTTTGCCCTGGTGACGGGCCCGTGGATGGCGCGCAACGTGGCGCTGACCGGGCATCCCGTGGCGCTCGCGGCGCAGAACGTGGCGCTCAAGGCCGGGGACTCCACGGCCGAACCCGCGCGCGTGACCGCCACCCTGTCCGCAGTCGGGCCGGAGATCGACCTGAATAAACTGGGCAACAAGACCCTCACCGCGCTGCAGGAGACGGTGACGTCCCGGATCTGGGCCGGCGGGGCGATGTGGTTTGCCGCGTTCTTCGTGACTGGCTGGCTCTACGCCTTTCGCAATGCCGCCGTGGACCGGATGCGCTGGGTCTTTACAGTCGCACTGGGCACGTTGGTTCTGGCCCAGGCGGTGTGCAATTCCGGGGCCAGCGAGCGTCTGCCCGTCTATTATCTGGCGCCCCTGATCATCATTTTCGGCGCGGCGTTCTTTTTCCTCGTGGTGGGCAGCAATCCCACGCTGACCGCCTGGCCGCGGGCGGCGGCGACCGGACTCCTGCTGCTGCACGCGGTGCCGCTCCTGCATGACGTGCTGGAACCGCGCCGGCTGCATTTCCATTATCCCCCGTACTTCCCGGGGCTCTTCCAGGGCCTGCGTCTGGAATTGGAGCGACGGGAGGCCGCGGGCAGCTATGCGGTCATGGCCGATGTGCCGGCTGGCGCGGCCTGGTACGGCGATCAGCGGGCTTGGGCCCAGCCCGAAAGATTGCGGGATCTCTATGCCATCACCCTGGAGCAAAACCTCGGCCTCTTGCTGCTTACGCCCCACAGCCTGGAGCGGCCGTTCTTCGCCGACCTTGTGGTGACTCAGGCGGCGGCCATCAATTCCCGGGGCATGGGCACGGAGCGGTTCGGAGAATGGAGCCGCATCTACGCCGGCCTCGCCAAGGGGGTCTTGCCGGCGGATTTCCCCTTGAATGCGCCCCAGCGGCTCAGCGACAATCTCTATATCCTGTTCAATCCATCCCTGCCCCGGCCAAGGGGAAAATAATTGCCATGGGAACACGCTTGGTTCACAGCTTGCAGCCGGTCTTCAGCTTATGAAAACACACCGCTTCCTACCCCTCGCCGTCTTGTCGGCATCCGCGGCCATGGCTGTTTACGCACCCATACCGGAACAGGAGCAGGGCAAGGAGTTATCCGCCTCAGTCAAGGCGGGCTTCTCCCACGACAGCAATATCTTCGGCGCTGCCTCGTCGGCCATCAGCAGCTCTGTTTTTACCTTTGAACCCACGGTCAAGTTCAACTCGTCGCTCTCCGACCAGACATTTTTCTCCACATCCTACCGCCTGACGATCGACCAATTCCAGGATCGTCCCGGCGACAAGACCCTCGACAGCCATGACTTCAACGTCCGGGTGGCGCATGCTTTCAGCGATGCGACCAACATTGACGTCAGCGACAACTACACCATCGCCAAGAATCCCGAGGCCCTCCTCGCCGGCATTCCGGTGAACACCGACCAGTCCTACAAGCGCAACCAGCTCGACGGGCGCCTGGTGACCAACGTCAACGAGCAGACCAACGCCACGCTCAAGGCGCGCACGATCAATTACCGCTACGACAATGGCACGCTGGGCAACAGCCTGGATCGCACCGAAAATCTCTACGGCCTGGCCTTCAGCTATGACGTCGTGCCCGAGCTCAAGGCGATCGGCGAATACCGGCGCCAGGACGTGAATTACAAGAACGCCGGAAGCAACAAGGACAAGCAGTCCAATTTTCTGATCGGCGGATTCGACTATAACGTGGCCAGCAAGATGACCGCCGCCGGGCGTTTCGGCTACGAATGGCGCGCCCGCGATGGCGCCAGCGACGAGGATGTGCCCTACCTCGAACTGTCGGGCAAATACGACTACGCTGAGAAATCCTACCTCACGGCCGGCTATGTTCACACCCTCGAGGAGGCTTCCAACGTCGTCCAGTTTACCGACACGCGGGTCAACCGCTTCTTTGTGAACCTGCAGCATGCGGTCAGCCCGCTGATCGTGGCCTCGACCTCCGTCACCTATGAGCCCTCCACCCTCCTCGGGCGCGCCGGCCAGGTGGATGTGGATGAAACGACCACGCGGTTCGGCATGGCGCTTTCCTATCTGCCGACCCAGCACTGGACAGTATCGGCGACTTTGGACAACGATCGCGTGAAGTCCGATGACAACGCGCGCGAATTGAAGCGCACCCGTTACGGTATCAGCGCGGTCTATTCGTTCTGAGCTTTGTCAGTTGGGGTTACTCCGTTAACTCGGAGCCAACTTTGTGCAGGGCGTGACCTCGCGACCTACGGCCGGTAGCCATGGAGGCATGTGCTGGGTTACGTCTTCAAATTGGCAGTCCCGCCTGTAGGGGCGCACCTCGTGTGCGCCCTCGGGGATTGCGACTGCCATGCGGGAAACGAGCGGGCGCAGTCAAGCTGCGCCCCTACATGAGCCCCCGCGGTTATAGCATGGTTTAGTCCACACTATTGATGATTGCCCAAAGTAGTGACGGGCGACCTGGCGTATTGTCTCCTTGGGTAGGGCCCGGCCTCCGGACGGGCCGCAGTAGGCAAGCATACATCGAACCGCCCGTCCGGAGGCCGGGCGCTACCCAAGCGTCGTCATTTCATTTGGGAATCCTCATTAGTTGGCGACTGACGATTCGCTTTGCCCGGGGGCGGGGAGCGTGCGACCGTGGCCTGGGACCTAAATGAAGCGTATGCTGCTGATTATTTTTATCACTTTGACGCTGGGTTATGCGGCGGCATGCCTGATGATTTTCCTGCGGCAGCGGCACATGCTGTATTTTCCCTCGGCCATGGCCGAGACCGAGCAACTGGCCTATGCGCCGGGAGCGGGATTGGAGCCGTGGCACGACGCCGCGGGCAAGCGCATCGGCTGGAAGCGCGAGGGGCACGAACCGTCGGGACCGGCGCAGCGCTGGCTTGTCCTGCACGGTAACGCCGGACTGGCCGTGCAGCGGGCCTATTGGGTGGATGCCCTTGAGCGCGTTTCGACTGGGCGGGCACTGTCGGTCTATATTCTCGAATACCCGGGCTATGGCCGGCGTGATGGCAAACCGACGCAGTCGAGCCTGACGGCGGCGGCGCTGGCGGCGTTTGATGCCGTGTCATCGGATGGCAAGCGGACTTTCCTGCTCGGTGAATCGTTGGGTTGCGCGGTGGCAGCACAGGTCGCTCGCGTGCGGCCCGAACGGGTGGGCGGGGTGGTGCTGGTGTCACCCTTCAACCGGCTGGCCGACGTGGCGGGATACCATTATTCTTGGTTGCCGGTGCGGTGGCTCGTGCGTGATCCCTGGAAGTCGGACGAAGCCCTGCAAGGATATGCCGGCCCGGTGGCGATTTTGGCGGCGGAGAAGGACAGCGTGGTGCCGGCGATATTTGCGCAGCGCCTGCACGCTGGCCTTGCCGGCCGGAAGTGGCTGCAAGTCATTCCGGGGGAGGACCACAATATGTTCGTGTTCGACCAGGCGTGGTTTCGGGACGCGGTGGGGTTTGCGACGGCGGATTAAGCCAGTTTCTCGATCACCTTCAGGCCGGGAGTCTGGTGGAAATGGGTGTCGTGCGTGAAGACCGTGGCGCTTTCCCGTGCCAGTGCCGGCTAAAGACCGGCACTACGACTAAGCAACGGCATAGCCCCCTCGTAGCGCGGTGCTTCAGACCGCGCATGCTACGCCCCTCGGCAGTTCGCGCTTTCCCGTGCCAGTGCCGGCTGAAGACCGGCACTACGACTTCAAACCTGCGCTCTCTTATACGCTTTCCAGCAGCTTGTTCAGGCGGGCCACCATGGCGGTGGCGTCGTCGAGCAGGCCGGCGGAGATGAGGGCGTTGTCGAGGAGTTGCTCGGCGACGAGCTTGGCCTTATCCGGGTTGCCGGTGTGCAACGCATGCAGGTGCGTCAGCACCGCGTGGCGCGGATTGATCTCCAGGTTGACGCGGAGGGGTGTCTCGCCGCCGTCCTTGTTCATGGCCTTCATCATGCGGCGCATGTGGGGCGACATGAACTTGTCGGCGTTGAGGGCGAGCACGGGGGAATCAACTAGGCGGTCGCTGGCCTTCACCTCAGCCACGCGTTCTCCGAGCGTATCCTTGAGCCACTTGGCCAGTTCCTTGGTCTGGTCCTCGGTCAGGCCACCCTCGGGCTTGGGGAGGTCTGAGAGCTTCACGTCGGAGTGGTCGGCACCGGTGAGCTTCTTGCCGTCGAATTCGCGGACGTTGCCCATCACGTATTCATCCACGGCCTCGTAGCAGAAGAGCACCTCCAGGTTGCGGGCCTTGAAGCCTTCGAGATACGGGCCGCTTTCGATCGCGGCGCGGCTGGGGCCGACGAGGTAATAGATCTCCTTTTGCTCTGCCCCCATGCGCGAGACGTAGTCGGCGAGGGAGGTGGTCTTGCCCTTCTCGGTGAGCGAGGACTCGAAGCGGAGCAGCTTCACGATCTGGTCCTTGTGGGTGTAGTCCATGGCGGCGCCTTCCTTGAGGAAGATGCCGAACTCGGCGTAGAATTCGTTGTAGGCGTCGAGGCGTTTTTCCGCCTCCTCATCGAGGGACTTCAGGAAGCGCTTGGTGATGACCTTGCTGAGCTTGTCGATGAGGGCCTTGTCCTGCATCGACTCGCGGGAGATGTTGAGCGGGAGATCCTCGCTGTCCACGACGCCCTTCAGGAAGCGCAGCCACTCCGGCAGCAGGTGCTTTGGTTTCGCCTCGATCATCACCTTGCGGCAATAGAGCGATACGCTCGGTTCGAGCCGGGCGAAGCCCAGCTTCTCGGTGTTTTCCTTCGGAACGAAGAGCAGGGCGTTGATGGCGAGCGGGGCGTCGGCCGAGAAATGCAGGCGGGAGCGCGGCTCGTCGAAGGCGTGGGCCTGGAACTTGTAGAACGCGGTGTACTCCTCGTCCTTGATCTCGTTCTTGTTGCGCAGCCAGAGGGCCTGGATCGTGTTGACGTGCTTGCCGTTGAGGTTGATCGGAAAGGACACGAAAGCGCTGTAGCGCTCCAGGACTTCCTTCACCTTCCAGTCGGTCGCGTAGTCGGAAGCGTCGTCTTTCAGCGTAAGCACAATCTTGGTGCCGCGGCGCTCGTCTTCGCTCTCCCCGATTTCGTAGCTGCCGGAGCCGTCGCTGGTCCAGACGTGGCCGGGCTCGTCCTTCCGCCAGGAGCGGGAGTGGACCTTGACGGACTTGGCGACCATGAAGGCCGAGTAGAAGCCGACACCGAACTGGCCGATGAGGTTGGTGTTCTTGGCGGCACCCTCGCCGAGGGCCTTGAGGAAGGCCTTGGAGCCGGAGTGGGCGATGGTGCCAAGGTTTTCGACCAGCTCGGCGCGGGTCATGCCTACGCCGAAGTCCTGGATCGTGATGGTCTTGGCCTTGTCGTCGGTGGTGACGTTGATCTCGAGGGTGGCCTGGTCGTCGAACATGTCCTTCTCGGTCAGTTGCGTGTGGCGCAGCTTTTCCAGCGCGTCGGAGGCGTTGGAAACGAGCTCACGGATGAAGATTTCCTTCTCCGTGTAGAGCGAGTGGGTGACGATATCGAGGAGCTGGCTGATCTCGGCCTGGAACTCGTATTTTTTCGGAGTGTGGGTGGACATGGTAGATTGATGGTAGGGAATTAAGGAACGGTCAGTTTAGCAGACCCCGGCAAAAATCAAGCGGTGGTTTGGAAATCGTCTGCCGGGGATCAACGCTGCCTGGCCTCGGGCCGGGGGTGACCGCCGGGGCCCCAGCCATCGGTGCGGGTCGAAACGGCCGCCAGCGGCTGGAAACTGTAGTCCAGCGCGTCGGGTGTGACGGTGAAGACCTGGAAACCCAGGCGTGGATCGCCGTCAGGCCAGCGGTCGGCCCATTGGGGCATCGCCGTGGAGGCGCCGAAGCAAAAGGTGAGGCCGTCGAGCGTGAAGGGCGGGCGGCGGCAGTGCACGTGGCCGCTGAGCACGTGGGTGACGCCGGCATTCCGGTAGGCGGCGAGCAGGCGCTGGCGGGGCTTGGGGTCCACGGCGAAGTACCAATTGAGATAGTCCTCGGACTTGGTGATGTCGCGGGCTGGCTCGTCCGGATGGTCGGTAAAGAGGGGATAATGATTGAGCATCACATGCCAGCGCGTGCGCGGGAGCGTGGCGAGATGGTCCAGCCAGGTTTCCAGTGCCGCGGCTGAGGGCAGGGCGGTGCCGGCGATGATCTCATAGCAGCCGCTGAAACGTACGCCGCGATGCACAAAGCTCCAGGGGAACGCGCCGATCTTTTCGCGGAAAACCGCGAGCTGGGCCTCGGTGACGTTCAGCGATACGTCGTCGCGATCGGTCCAGGCACCCTGTCGGTCGGTGTGCTTGTTGCCGGTGTCCATGTTGCCCGGTATCGCGTGCCATGGCACGCCGATGGCATCGAGGGTCGCGCGGCTGTCATCGAATTCCCAGTGGTTGAGATTGCCGTCCCGGGTGAGGTCGCCACCCACGAGCAACAGGTCCGGTTGCAATGCCTTGATCTGGCCTGCCGCCACGGCCCAATTGTCGTTCAGGGCGGGCTTGAAGCGGTAGGATTGGGGAGACCCGACATGGATGTCGGTGACGTGAACAAACCGCCAAATTTCGCCGACACCGCTCATGGGAGAAACAGAACGCGGATGTAACGTACGGGCAGACGCCGCTCAGCGCTCGGCGGTGTGTTCCTTGTCGATGGGTTCGACGTGCGCGAGGTCGTGGTCGGGTTGGTGGGTGCGAAGAACCCGGGTCATGGTCCAAATGCTGAGCAGGGTAACACTGCCCACGGAGACGATCATGGTGATCCAGCCGGCGGTGGTCATGGGGATTGGGTGGGGTTTGATTCGCGCAGGGCCCAGCGTTCACCGGCAATTTTAATCAGCAGGGTGGTGTAGGCGCTGAGCAGGAGAATGAACAATACGGCCATGCGGGCAACGTTGCTGGGCTGGTCGCCGACCAGGTCGGTGATGTAGCCGGAGGGTTTGAACTCGGCCGCGGCGAAGCTGAAGTTCCAGCCGAAGGCGTTTCGGAGGACGAAGGCCACAAGAATCACGAGCAGGAAGGTAGGTGTGAGGTAGAGCCAGACCGGCTTGATCAGGGCCGGCAGGTGCAGCTCGGCGCCACGCCGGGCCTCGGCATACCCTTTTTCCACCCCGATGACCCAGGAAAAGACGATGATGAGAATCGTGCCCTGCAGGAAGATGGCGACCGTGCCGATCCAGAAGTCGATCGTATCAAGCGCCTTCAGGTCCTTGCTGAACCACCAGGTAAGCATCACGCCCACCGAGGTCACGAAACCCAGCAGCGCGACGGAGGCGCGGCGCTGGAGGCCGAGCCCTTCCTCCAGAAACGCGATGCCCGGCTGCAGCATGGAGAGCGAACTGGTGATGGCGGCGAGAAACAGGAGCAGGAAAAACGCAAAGGCGAAGAGCGAGCCGAACGGCATGTGCGCAAAAACGTTGGGCAGGACCTGGAAGGCGAGGCCGAAGGTACCGCCGCCCA
Organism: uncultured Opitutaceae bacterium; assembly: GCA_964518665.1. Lineage (GTDB taxonomy): Bacteria > Verrucomicrobiota > Verrucomicrobiia > Opitutales > Opitutaceae > UBA2377. Next base: position 35,196 of record CAZFHG010000004.1, read on the forward strand.
CCGCCGCCGCACCAAAGAACACAAAAGCGGCCGGCACCGTGATCAGGCCGCCGAGGCCGACCTCGCAGAATTCGTTGGCGGCCGTGGCCGTCAGGCCGCTGAGCACGACGTCGTCCTTGGGCTTGAGGTAGCTCGCGTAGTTGATGATGACGCCGAAGCCGACGGACAGCGTGAAGAATATCTGGCCGGCGGCAGCGAGCCAGAGCTGCGGATCCTTGAGTCGTGACCAATCCCCCGGATTCCACATCTGGCCGAGACCGTTGATCACGTTTTGGTCGGGTTTGGCGGGATCCGGCGTGCCCAGGGTCATGACGCGGATCAGGATGATGATGGCGAGTACGATGAGGACGGGCAGCCCATAGGTGCAGACCTTCTCGATGCCTTTTGAAAGGCCGCGATAGATGTAGTAGAAGTTCAGGACAAAGACCACGGCCAGCCAGATGCCGGCGGAATCCAGACCGAAGTGAAAGGCGGCGCCATCCGCCGTGACCCCTGTGAAGCGGGCAAAGAAGCCGCTGTAGTCGAAGCCCTTTTGCGCCATATCTCCGGTCAGCGCGTGCCACGCATAGCCGAGACACCAGGCTTCAATCAGCACGTAATAACAGTACACGCCCACTGGCACGAGGACGCCGAGGATGCCGAGGTACTTGGCCCACGGGCGCCGCAGGAGGGCGTGGAAAATGCCCGGTGACGAGTGATAGCCCAGGACGCCGCCCTGGCGCCCAAGGGTCCACTCCACCCAGCAAATCGGAATGCCGATGAGCAGGAGGGAGGTGAAGTAGGCGATCATGAAGGGACCGCCGCCGTACTGGGAGGCGAGCCCGGGAAAGCGCAGGAAGTTGCCGAGACCGACCGCGCTGCCCGCTACCGCCAGAATCACGCCGAGCCGGGAACTCCAGGCTTCTTGGTTTTGTGCCATGGGCGGGCATGAAGACCGGTAGAGGTCCCGCGGGCAAACCCCAAGTTCGGAGTCCCAGAAAACGAATCTGGAA
>CAZFHG010000004.1:36197-37624 GCA_964518665.1 uncultured Opitutaceae bacterium
AAAGCAGGAAGAAGACCCGGGTATGGACCTTGTTTCCAGAGTTCCTGAGTTTCAGATACTAGCTCTGAATAGGTTTTCAGAGGTTCCATTGGGATTATTGGCCGCCGGATTGGGCTTTGCGTCGGGCGGTCCCGCGGCTTTCATGCGGCTGCGTTGAACACTTACGACCGACATCTCCTGCGCGAGTGGCTGCAAATCCTCGCCCTGGTGCTCGTGGCCATGATCGGCCTGCTGCTCATGCAGGTGCTGTACGACGACTTCCGCACCCTGAACGACCTCGGCGCGAGGCCGGCGGACTTCGGGGTGTATTTCTTCGTCACGCTCCCGGGTTTTCTGTCCCTGGTGCTGCGGATCGCGCTGCTGATCTCGCTGCTGTTCGTGCTCGGCAAACTGCACCGGGCGAACGAATTCATCGCGTTGCGGGCCGCCGGGGTGAGCCTCTTCCGCATCACCGCCCCGGTCTGGGTGATCGGCGCACTGGCCTGCGGGCTGACCTGGTATCTCAACGCCAGCGTGGTGCCCTGGTCGGTCGAGGAGTCGCGCGCCCTGCGCGAGAACCTGCAGTATCGTTTTCAGGCCAAGTCCCAGACCGAGGACCGGGTTGGCGCGGTCTACAGCGTGGGCTTCGACAACCGTGCGGCGGGACGCATGTGGTTTTTCAACCGGTACAGCCAGTTCACCCGCAAGGGCTACGGGGTCACGCTGGCGGAACTCGACCCGCAGCGACGCGAGCAGCGCAGGATCATCGCCGCCGAGGCCTGGCATGATGCCGATCGCGGAGGCTGGGTGTTCCGTCAGGGTCGCGAATTGATCTTCGACCGGGAGTCGGGCGAGATGGTGGAGCCCCGGCCCTTCGCTGAGCTGTTCCGGAGCGACTGCGATGAAGACCCACGACTGATGCTCATCATCGACCGCAAACCCGGTGATCTTTCCTTCTTCGAACTGCGCCGCCTCGTGGATTATCTCAAGTCAATCGGCAGTCCCAAGGTGGTCCCTTACGAAGTGACGTACTTCGGCATCCTCGCCGACACCTTCGGGCCGCTGATTGTGATCGCGCTGGCGGTGCCCTTTGCCGTTTCGGGCGTGCGGGTGAATCCCGCGGTGGGTGTCTCGAAATCCATCGGCCTGTTCTTCATGTATTACATCTTCTCGAATCTCGCGTCTTCGCTGGCATCCAAGGGTCTCATGGAACCGGTGCTGGCGGCGTGGTTCCCGAGCCTTGCGATGGCGTCCATCGGCGTGTGGCTGTTTGTGCGGCTGCGGTAAGTGCGGGGTGGGTCCTTGGGAGCGCGACCGGCCTCACTTGCACTCTCCCGCACGATCCTAAGGTCCGAGAAAGAGAAAGATCGGATTATAGTCAGTGGTAAGGAAAGGCGGGGTTCGGACCTGTCCTCCGTAGGCCCGGCGAAGGAGGAGACCCCGCCCTA
>CAZFHG010000005.1:0-13283 GCA_964518665.1 uncultured Opitutaceae bacterium
CCAACAATCGCGGCACCCTCGCCCCGGAGCAGGCCGCCGAGATCGCCAAATCCCGCGGCGTCCCCGTCTACACCATCGGCGCCGGGCGCGACGGCATCGTGCCCTTCCCCGTGTTTGACGACAAGGGCAACAAGATCGGCATGCGCCGCATGCTCTCCGACCTCGACGAGAGCGCCCTGCGCGACATCGCCACCGCCACCGGCGGCCATTACTTCCGCGCCGCCGACCAGGATACCGTCGCCGGCGCCTTCCAGGCCATCGACAAGGCGAAGAAAATCGAATTCCAGGCGAAGAGCTACCTCGTCACCACCGAGCTTTTCCACTGGCCGGCCGCGCCCGGCCTGATCGCGCTCCTGCTGGGCGCCCTCTTCGCCCGTTCGCCCCTGCGCAAGGAGTCAGCCCCATGAACTTTGCCTGGCCTCATCTCCTCTGGCTCCTCGCCGCCCCCGTGGCCCTCCTGTTCTGGGATTTCTTCCACCGGCAGCGCCTCGCCACCGGCAATCATCCGAAAATCCTGCGCGCGGAAGCGGGTCATCACCAACTGCTCCTCAATCCCGGGGCTCCTGCCTCCGGCCGCAAACCCCGCCTCTGGCTCGCCTTCGGGCTGGTCTTCGCGGTGATCGCCCTGGCTCGGCCGCAGTGGGGCCGCCTGGAGGAGCCGGTCTTCGACCAGTCCCGTGAGATCCTCATCGCCGTGGACCTGTCCCGTTCGATGCTCACGACCGACGTGAAGCCCTCGCGCCTCGAGCGCGCCAAGCTCCTGATCCGCTCTCTCCTCGAAAAACTCGAGGGCGAACGGGTCGGCCTGGTGGTCTTTTCCGGCACCGCCTTCCTGCAAAGCCCGTTGAGCGCCGACTACGAAATCCTGCGCGAGTTCCTGCCCCTGCTCGACGCCGACTACCTCCCCGAGGGCGGCACCAATTACCAGGCTCTGCTGGAAACCACGCTGACCGCCTTCGGCACCGGCACGGCCGCCGACCGCTTCCTGATCGTGCTCAGCGACGGCGAGGCGACCGACGACAACTGGAAATCGCTGGAGGCCGATCTGAAGAAAAAAGCCATCCGCGCCATTTGCCTCGGCGTCGGCACCGAGACCGGTGCGATGATTCCCGACGGCACCGGAGGCTTTGTGAAGGACGAGCGCGGCGCCGTGGTGCTGTCCAAGCTCAACAGCAGCACCCTGCGCGAACTCGCCCAGCAGACCGGCGGCACCTACCGCGACGCCAGCACCTGGCTGGACCTCTCCACCGTGCTGAAGGAAACCGTCGAGGCCGGACGCAAGGGCGAATTTGTGGAGAAGAACAACGTCCGCCTCGTCGAGCGCTTCCAGTGGGCCCTGGCCCCCGCCCTGTTCTTCCTCCTGCTTAGTTTCTGGCGCGAGTTCCCCGTGAGGCCAAAGCCGCGGGATCTGGCGATCGCAGATGGGAGATCGAAGATGGGAGATCGGGGGAAGGATACCGGATCGCGGATACCCGATACCGGAAAGCAAATTGCCGGAACCGGAAAGATCGCCGCCGTGGTTCTGCTGGTATTTCTATCCGGTTTCCGGTTTCCACAATCCGCCATCGCCGCCGCCGCGGCGGCTTCAGCCCCCGCTCCCTCCCCGCTCGGCAAGATCGTCGGTCGCCTCGCCGCGCAAGACACCCGCACCGGACGCGACTGGGCGGAGTTTGCCCGTGAAACCGTGACCTGGGGTCAAAAGCTGCAGTCCGAACAGCACGCGGTGTCCGAGGGCCCGGTGCGCGATGCCCTGGAGGCTGTGGATCTCGGCTCGGCCATGGACGCCAAGACGGCCGACTGGCCCCAACTGCGCAGTGAATTGGAGGCGCTGCTGCATAAACCCGAACAGCAAAAGCCTGAGGACCAGAAGCAGGATCAGCAGCAGCAACAAAACCAGGACCAGCAAAAGGACCAGCAGCAGGATCAGCAAAAGCAGCAGGAATCCAAGGATGCCCAACAGCAGAAACAGGATCAGTCCCAATCCCAGCCGGAACAGAATCCCGCCCCGAAACCGGAGGAGCAGAAGGACCGGCAGAACGATTCCGCCTTTGGTGACATGAAGGAAAAGAACGAACCTCCCCCGCCACCCAAGAACGACACCCAGAAAGTCGGCGGTCCGCCGGAAAAAAAGGACGGGGAAAAAGAACCCGTCGATCCCTCCCTCGCCATGCCTCTCCAGAAACTTGACCAGCTCCGCAATCAGGACTCACCCGCCCGTCTCTTCCAGTTGATGGAAGGCGAGAAAAAGTCCGCGCCCGCCAAGAAGGGCAAAAATTGGTGAAAACCATGCGTTTCATCCGTCTCCTCCTCCTTTTCAGCCTCCTGCTTGCCGCCGTCCAGGCGCAGTCGGTGCAATGGATGTCCTCCGATTCCGGCGATCCCTCCGAGCTGCAGCTGGTATTCCAAGACTGCACTCCCGAGGGCGAACTCAGTTTGCCGTCTCTGCCCAACGCCACCCTGACCTTTGCCGGCAAATCGGAGCAGACCTCGATCGTTAATTTTAGCATGTCGCGCTCTGTCGTCCTGACTTACCGGCTTCGCGCCCGCAGCGCCGGCAGCGTTCAGATCCCCGCCTTCACCGTCAAAACCAGCGAGGGCACAATTCGCGTCCCGGCCTTCACCACCGGCGCGGTTCGCCAGGCCGCGGATGTCAATATCCACGCCCGGATGCTCACGGGCTCATCCACCGTCTGGGCCGGCGAAGTCTTCCCGCTCAGTTACACGCTTGATGTCTCGCGCCGCACCTTCAACCAGCTCGGCAGCCCCGTCGAATGGGACTCCGCCCCGCTCATCGTCGAGGACTGGTCCAAGCCCGAACCCGCCGAGTTCACCGCCGGCGGCGAAGCCCGCCTCAACATCGCCTACAAGACCCGCGCCTTCGCCAAGTCTCCCGGCAGCCTCACGCTCAACGCCGCCCACCAGCTCGTGAACGTCGCCACCGGCACCGTCGGCTTCGGCCTCTTCCAGCAGCAACGCGTGGAGCAGCTCTCCGTCACCTCGAACCAGCCGGTCCTCACCGTGCGTCCGCTGCCGTTGCCCACGCCGACAAAATTCAGCGGCGCCGTCGGCCAGTTTCAGCTAACCTCCAAGGTCGTGCCCGCCACCGCCGCAGTCGGCGAACCGGTCACGTGGACCCTTGAACTCACCGGCACGGGCAACTGGCCCGACCTCACCGGCCTGCCGGCGCGAGAGGTATCGCGTGATTTTCAGGTCATCCAGCCGCAGGCCAAGCGCACCCCTGCCGAAGGCAAACTCTTCGATGTCACCTTGGCGGAAGATGTCGTCCTGGTCCCGACCAAACCCGGCACCTACACACTCGCCCCGGTCGAGTTCACCTACTTCGACCCCAAGGCCGGAGCCTACAAGACCCTCACCACTCCGCGCAGCACGGTGATAATCACCGTGCCCAACGCCCCGAAGTTCAACCTCACGCCTCCCACCGAGGAAACGACGCCGGCCGCCACCGCCGCGCGGACGCCCGTGCCGCCCACCCCGCCGGAACTGCCCGCGGCGATCCCGCATGATCCGATCGCCGGGAGTCAGGTCGTGTCGGTACCATTCCAGCGTTTGCGCAATCTCGGTCTGGCCGCATTGATGCCATTCGTTGCCTTCGGTCTTCTCTGGCTCGTGCTCGCCACCCGGCGGGCACAACAGAACGATCCGGGCCGCGCCCGCCGGGCCGCCCGCACCCGCCTCGCCGCCACCCTGGCCCGATTTCCTGCGGCCCCGGCCGCCGATCGCCCGGCCCTGCTGCTCGCCTGGCAGCACGACGCCGCCGCGCTCTGGGAAATCGCCCATGCCGCTCCCGCGGCGACGGCCATCGGTGACCCCGTCTGGAATCAACTCTGGCAGGAATCAGACCGCGCCTTGTACAGCAGCGAACCCGGCCTGCCGGGCGACTGGTCCGATCGCGCCAGCGCCGCCCTCGCCGCGAAAAAGGCGCCCGGTTTCGCCGTCTGGCGGATTTTGCTGCCGCGCAACCTGATGCCCTTCCTGGCCGTGGCGCTTGCGCTCGCACTGACGCCCGGACTTTCCGCGGCCGACCCGATCGCCGATTACCGCAAGGGGGATTTCGCCGCCGCCGAAAAATCCTGGCGCGAGACCGTGGGGCAAAAGCCCGCCGACTGGATTGCGCGGCACAACCTCGCCCTCGCCCTGGCCCAGCAGGATCAGTGGCCCATGGCTGCCGCCCACGCCACCGCCGCGTTCGTGCAGCAACCCGACGACAAGGCCAACCTTCTGAGTCTCGCCCTCGTCTACGAAAAAGCCGGCTACACCCCGACCGCGCTGGCCCCGTTTCTGAGCCCCGGCCCGCAGCACCACTTCGCCCGGCTGGCGTCGCCCGCCAAGTGGGAGCACATTCTCATTGTCGCCACCGGACTCATGGCGGCCGCTCTTGGCTGGCTGCTCTTCACGGCCTACTACCGGCAGCCGAGGTGGTCACGATTTGTCGGTGTCGGCGTGCTGATACTAGGCCTGCTGCTCTCGATCGCCGCGCTCATCGGCCGCGCCACCTACGGACTCGCCGCGAGCCCGCGGGCCGCGCTCGTCTGGCGCGAAACCACCCTGCACTCGATCCCCACCGAGGCGGATACGAGCCAGAAAACCTCGGCGCTCCCCGCCGGTTCGCTGGGCGTAATGGCCGACCGCACCTTCCTCGGCTGGGTCCAGCTCACCTTCGACAACGGCCAGACCGGCTGGGTCCGCAAGCACGAGCTCGTGCCGCTGTGGAAGTGACCTGAGCCAGCATCCGATCCCTGTAGGAGCGGCTTTATGCCGCGATGTGGCGCTCCCATTCGCGGCATAAAGCCGCTCCTACAACCAAGCCGCACCATCAGCGAGTGGCTGGCAACCCGATCAAGGATTCAATCTTTACCGCTGATTGGGCGGATCGACGCGGATAAGAGTGGTATTATCCGCGATCATTCGCGTGATCCGCGGGGGGAAATTAATGACCGGATCCTAATCTTTGTCCGCTACTTCACCAACTCCGGCTCCGCCGTGTCCGCACCCTCGGGGAAAGTGTACGGCAACCGCCAGACGCGGTCGCCGGTGGAATTGGTGAAATACAAATGCGATTTGCTCAGCTTGTCGGGATTGCCGTCGGCCCAAAACGCGAAGAACGGATCACAGGCATTGCGCGGACGCCGCGCATAGCTGTGGTTGAACTGACTGTCGTGCGTGATGGCGCGCACGCGCTGCCAGGTCCGGCCTTCGTCGCGACTCGACCACAGCACCATCTCTCCACCTGTGCCCCAGCGTTGCGGACCGGGCTCCGTCGGTGCGATGACGAGCCACTGGTCCTTGAGCACGTAAAGGCTGCCCATGTCGTAGTTGTGATCGGAGGTCGTGACGGTGGAAAATTGCCACTTCCCCTCCCGCCAATGCGCGACCGTCCACTCCCGGGGGCCGCCAGCCGGACCGGCGCGGTAATCTCTGGAGAGCACGTAGAGCAAAATCGGGTTGCCCGCGGCGTCGAAGTTGAGGTCGCAGGTGTACAACAGGCGACCCTGGGCCTCGTAATCAACGACGAGCGCGGGATTGCGGGACTCCGTCAGTGGCGTTGTGAGCGGCTGGCCGTCGGCCGTGGTCCAGGTCGCGCCAGAGTCAGTCGTCTGCGCGTAGTAAAGGTTGGTGCGCCGGTCCACATCGCCGCCGGGATGATAATTGAAGAACGTCGCGATCTTCCCGTCGTGTTCGCCGCTCACCTGGTAGTGCCCGCCCATGCCGGCTAGTTTCCGGGGCTCACTCCAGGTACGGCCGTCCGGACTGGTTTCCCAGTAGAGCTCGCGGCCCTTGGTATATCGCGTGATCAGGTGGAAAAATCCCCGGCTGGGGACATGCCACGGCTGCGGATAGGTGATCTCCCTTTCGGCGATGCGCTCGAACCGCGAAATATCATGGGGCGCAACACTGCGATAAACATACCCGGGGCGGACCGTGGTGCGGCCGCTCACGAAAACCCAGATATGACCCATGGCATCGAGGCTGATGCTGGGGTTGTCGTGCGGATCGTCAAAGGGGCTCTTGTCATGCACGATGACCGGACGCGCCACGCGACCGGTGCGGTGGTTGTAGCTGCCGACGAGGCAGAGCAGGCTGCGCTCGCCATTGGGCGAGCCGCCGTAAACAAAAAAGGTCGTGTCGGCCGCGGCAGCATAGACGGCCATCGGGACGTGATTCGCCGTGTAGGTGCCGAGTCCGCCGGAGTATTTGTCGCCGTACTCCCCCATCTGCCCGAGCGTGGCCCAGATGCCGCGGTAGCCTGCAGCCCTGGGATTCGGCGCCGGTTCCTGCGCGACGGAGGCAATCGTGGTCATGGCGCACATGAGGATGGTTCGAAAGTACATTGGATGTTTGGCGCCGGTTGATGGGCGGAGGGAAAACAAACCCACACCAACGAAGCCGGAGAGTCGAGCCCTTGACTCGGGAATAAACTTTGAACGCGCCGCGCTGCGCCATAGAAAGGAAAATGACCAAGAAGCACCGTTCCACCGGTCCCATCAAGGTTGGCATTGTCGGCCTCCGCCGCGGCCTGAGTTACGCCCGGAGCGTGACCGAGAGACTCGGCTTCAAGTTGGTGGCACTTTGCGATTCACGGGATCAGCGCCTGCAGCCCATGTGCCGGGAACTGGGGGTGACCGGCTACAGCGATTACGCCCGGTTCCTCGAGCACGACCTCGATGCGGTGATCCTCGCGAATTTTTTCCACCAGCACACGCCGCTGGCCATCCAGGCGCTGCGGGCTGGCAAGCATGTGATGAGCGAAACCACCGCCTGCTTCACCCTGGCGGAGGGAGTCGCCCTCGTCGAGGCGGTCGAAAAATCCGGCCGCATCTACATGTTCGCCGAGAACTATCCCTTCACGGTGGGCAACCTGGAGATGCGCCGGCTCTACCAGTCGGGCGCAGTCGGCGAATTCGTTTACGGCGAGGGTGAATACATCCACCCGGACGCCGCCGATTTCTGGAACAGCATTTCGCGCGGGGTGGACCATTGGCGCAACTGGCTGCCTTCGACCTACTACAGCACCCATTGCATGGGACCGTTGATGTTCATCACAGACACCATGCCCGCAAAGGTGAATGCCTTCAGCATGCCGTACCGCGCCGACGATCCAGTGTATGCCCGGCGTCCGTTGCGCAACGACGCCTGCTCAATGATCTCGGTGCGCATGGACAGCGGCGCGGTGTGCAAGCTGCTGCAATATTACCTGCGCGGCCACGGCAGCTGGGTCCGCGTGCACGGTAGCCGGGGCCTGATGGAGGGACTGCGCGGCGGCGACGCCCGCCGTGTGCGTCTCGTGCGCGAGCAATACCACGAAACGAAAACCACGCCGGTGCAGCAGGTTTATCAGGCGCGGTGGCCCAGGGAACACGCGGCGGCGGCTCGCGCCGGCCATGGCGGGGGCGACTACTTCATGAATTACCACTTTGCCGAGGCCATCCGCCAGGGCCGGCAGCCTTACCTCGATGTGTATCGTGGCGTCGCGATGAGCGCGGTCGGCATCCAGGGCTGGCGCAGCGTGCTGGCCGACTCGGCGACCTTTGAAATCCCCGACTTCCGGAAAAAATCCGTCCGCGAACGCTATCGCGACGATCACTGGAATCCCGATCCCACGGAGAAGGTGGCCAAGGGTGCGGTGAAGCCGCCTTGCAGCGTCAAGGGCGTGCTGCCGATCAGCAGGCAACAACTGGCCTACGCGCAGAAAAACTGGCGGGCGCGGTAGGGTGCAGGGAGGAATTTAACGACGTAGTCATTGTAGGGCGGGTCTCCGCATGACGCTCCAGTAGGCAGCGAGCTTGCTCGCGCACGAAACGCATGCGCAAGTTCAACGAGCGCCCGCAAGCGGGCTGCCTACCGCTGCAGGCGGGGTTCGAAGACCCAGCCCTACAACCGCGTCTTCCGCACCATGCGGGCCAGTGATTCCTCGGGATTGAGTGCGGTCACCCGGGGCAGTTCCACCCACGCGAGGTCGTGGGATTCGTCGGACACCACCAAGGCCTCGTCCGGGTCGGCCTCGATCAGGAAGCGCAGGTCGAAATGCCAATGCGCGGGCACTCCCTTGCGCTCAGGAATCCAATGCCGGTCAAGGTCGAAGATCGTGGGGCTCACCAGATGCAATCGCGTCAGCCCGCTCTCCTCCCGCGCCTCGCGCATTGCCACCGCCGCCAGATCCGGATCGCCGTCGGCGTGTCCGCCAAGCTGCAGCCAAAGGTCCAACTTGCGGTGATGCGTGAGAAGCGTCCGCGTGCGGCCTGCATCCACCACCCACGCCGAGCCGGTCAGATGTCCGCTTAGCTGGGAACGCAGCAGGCAATCCGCATGCGCATCCACAAACCGGATCGTCTCCGCCGTCATCGCCGCTTCGTGCGGGTCGAGCTGACACGTGGCATGCTCCCGCAGGAGTTTCAAGGCAGCGGTACGGTCCATATGTTTTCCCGGTAAATCCGCTTCCGTACAATCCGTGTGATCCGTGGTTAAAAACTCAGCGGGTATCGAACCACTTCAATTCCGCCCTCGCCCCGGCCGCCTCCTCGAGCTTGGTGAAAATCTCCGGCACCGTCGTCGCCACGCGGAACAGTTGCATGTTGGACGGCTTGAAGAACTTTTCCCGCAGCATGTTCTCAAACAGCGCGAGCAGCGGGTCGTAGAAACCGTCCTGATTCAGGAACACACAGGGTTTCTTGACCACGTCGAGCTGCCGCAGCGTGAGAATCTCCATGATCTCCTCCAGCGTGCCGAAGCCGCCGGGCAGGGTCACGAAGCCGTCGGCGCGGGTTTCCATCAGCAGCTTGCGCTCGCGCATGGTGACCACCGTCACGAGTTCGTCGGCCTCATCGAAGGCCAGTTCGCGCGCCTTCATGAACTCGGGGATGACGCCGACCACGCGGCCGCCGACGGATTTGGTGCCGCGGGCGACCGCTCCCATCAGGCCGTTCTTGCCGCCGCCATAGACCAGGCCCCAGCCCTGCGCCACGAGTTCGCGACCCAGTTCCTCGGCCACGGCATAGTATTTCGGATCAAGGCGGTCGCTGGAGGCACAGTAGACGCAAAGCAGTTTGGGCATGTTGGGGAAACCACGAATGGACACGAAAGGACACGAATTCAACCCCGGCTTCGACTCAACTTTAGCGTGGTTCCCGTCACTTTCGTGTCTAATCGTGTCCATTCGTGGTTTCCTCTCCTTCCACTTACCGCGGACGGCTCGCACCCTCGCCCACCGGGTTGCTTCATCTCGGTCATGCCCGCACGTTCTGGATCGCCGCGGAACGCGCCCGCCGGGCCGGCGGCAAGCTGTTCCTGCGCAACGACGATCTCGATGCTATCCGCTTCCGGCTCGATTTCGTGGGCGCAATGCTCGAGGACCTGCGCTGGCTCGGGCTTGTCTGGGAGGAGCCCATGGTCTCCCAGAGCGAACACCGCGCCCTGTACCGGGCCGCCCTCGAAAAACTGCATGCCGATGGCCGCATTTACCCCTGCACGCGTTCGCGGCGCGATGTGATCGAGGCTGCCGGGGCCCCGCATGAGGGCGGGGAAAACGACGAGCCCATTTATCCGCCGCAATTCCGCCCGCCCGCCGGTGCGCCCCTGCCGCCGCTCGGCGAGAAGATCACGGTCAACTGGCGCATCCGCGTTCCCGACGGTGAGGCCCTGGGCTTTATTGACGGTTGCCTCGGACCACAACAGGCCGTCGCCGGCCGCGATTTCGGCGACTTCCTCGTCTGGCGGAAGGATGATGTGCCCAGCTACCAGCTCGCCTGCGTCGTGGACGACGCCGCCATGGGCATCACCGAGGTCGTGCGCGGCGCCGACCTCGTGAAATCCACCTTCCGTCAGCTGCTGCTGTTCCGTGCCCTGGGTCATCCCACCCCGGCGTTTTACCACTGCCCGTTGATGCTCGACGACCGCGGCGAACGCCTCGCCAAGCGCCATGACGCCCTCAGCCTGCGCGCGATGCGGGAAAGCGGGATGACCCCCGCAGAGATTATCCGCGGCTTTGGCCAGATTTGAGTCAGCTCGGGCCGCACTTGCGTAAGCGCACCCGGTGGCTTCACTGGTGCCCCACCATGGCCACCTATATCTACGAAACCGTTCCGCAGAAGCCCGGCCAGAAACCGAAGCGCTTCGAACACAGCCAGTCCATGAATGATGCGCCGCTGACGAAGCATCCGGAGACGGGCGAACCGGTCCGTCGGATTATCGCCGGTGGTTTCGGCGTCATCACGCAGAAGGCCACCCCGCCACCCGCCCCCTGCGGCAACCAGTGCGGCTGCTACGGCCGGAACTGAAATTCCCATGATCAAACTCAGCCATCCCGACCTCACCCAACATCCGCCCCGCAGCGTGCGCGTCCGCCTCGGCGGTTATGCCCACCTGCCCCGCCTGCTCGACAAGGCCCGGGCCGTCATCGCCGGCAAGGGTGGCGAGTTCAAGTACCACTGTCCGCTGGACCGGCACTTCTTTGCGTTTACCGGCATCAACCATGTGAAGATGCTCACCGCCATCAAGCGGGCCAAGTCGGACTCCGAAATGCTCGCCTGGGTCAACCGCCACACCAAGCGCCTGCCTTATGAAGTCGCCGTGTGGTCAGCCTGGCTCGAACAGCACGGCCCCGGCGGCACCGACGGCCACGCGTGGATTGCCGAGACGCTGAAGAAAATCGCCCCCGACCGCACCGACGTGCGCTCCTTCGCCGACCTGCTCGATCTCGACGATTACGTGAGCTACGGCGGCAAGGCCTGAGACGTTTCCTCAAGCTCTCTCGCGGAGACGCGGAGAGCGCTGAACATAGATACTTTCACTCCGCGTTCTCCGCATCTCCGCGAGAGGCAGGATCGGAATACCAGTCCAATAACAGAACCGGCCTTACAGCTCGGTGTACTTCTCCGACCGTCCGCGCGCCTTCTCCACCGGGTACTTTTTCGCGTTGACCGCCAGTTTCCGCTCAATGGCCGCGGACACATCGATGCCGGTCATGTTGGCGAACTCCAGCGCATAGATCACGACGTCGGCGATCTCCTCCTCGATCTTGTGCCGCTTCACCGGGTCCTGCACGACCTCTCGCGATTGCTCGGGCGTGGACCAGAGGAAATGCTCCATCAGCTCACCCGTCTCGGCCGCGAGGGCCATGCTGAGATTCTTCGGGGCATGGAACTGCTCCCAGTCGCGTTCCCGCACAAAGGCCAGCACCCGCTCCCGCAGTTCCGCCACGGTCGTGGCGCCGTCATGCATCTTTTTCATGCCGTCAGCCTGACGGCCCGCCCGCCGGCGACAATCACTTCCTGTCCCGCAGACGCCAATAGCCGGCCAGCATGCTGCCGATCACGGAGTGGAACACGCTCGAGATTGCGCACGGTACCGCCGTCAGCGGGTCGGCGAAATGCTTGCGGGCCAGCACGACACCCAGGCCGGAATTCTGCATGCCCACTTCGATCGAGATCGTGCGGGCGATGATCTTGTCGTAGCGGAACACCCGGGCGGAGAGGTAACCGAGGGCGAACCCGCCGGCGTGCAGCAGGAAGACCGCCAGCAGCAAAGTACCGGCGCTGTTGCGCACGGCCTCGGCGCTCAGGCCGATGATGCTGGCGCAGATCAGGGTGATGGTCAGCACCGAGAGCAACGGCGCCGCCGGCAACGCGAACGCCACCGCCCGGGGCGCGAAGCGGTTCAGCACCACACCGGCGACGACCGGCAGGACCACCACCTGGAACGTGCTGAAAAACAGGCCCCACGCATCCACCTCGACGATGGCGCCGGCATAGAACTTGGTGAGCAGGGGCGTCAGCGCCACGGCCGCAAAGGTGGAGCACATGGTCATCACCACCGAGAGGGCCACATTCGCCCGGGCGAGATAGGTGACGACATTCGAGGCGGTCCCGCCCGGACAGCAGGCGACAAGGATGAGCCCCACGGCCAGCGGAGCGTCGAGATGCAGGACCTTAGCCACGCTCCAACCCAGGAAGGGCATGATCGAAAACTGCGCCACAAAGCCCAGCGCCACCGGCCGCGGCACCACCAGCACGCGGCGGAAATCCTCCACCGTCAGGGTCATGCCCATGCCCAGCATGATCACGCCCAGCCCCCACACGATCCACGGACCGCTGAACCAGGTGAACCACTGCGGTACAAACAGCGCCAGCACGCCACCGGCCAGCACCCAGATGGGGAAGGCATTGGTCAGATGATTCAGCACACGGATCATGAGGGGGCGCGGGATTGGAACGCGCCGGAGCATGCGAACCGCGGCAGCCGGCACGAGTGAAAAACCGGAGCCTCCGCGACGGCGTCACGCATTTGTTTCCGTCATCTTCAAATAAATACTTGGCGCATAAACCGGATTGTGCATGGTGTGTCGCGTTCCAATGACCGTTTCCCATCAACATCTCCGCGGCTGTGCCGGCGCTTCGTTTACGAAGGCCGTCGCCCTTTGCCGCGCCCAGATGTCCCCGGTCGTCATTAATTGGAACAAACAGACCGGCCCGGGCTTGCAGGCCTAAACCTCCGTTTTAACGGACCTTCGTTTAGCCACCTGAAGCCCGAGGCTCAAAGCCCCGAGGGTCCAACCTCATTTTTCCCATGCATACGATCATCCACCCACTGAAGAACAGCCGTCTCAGCCTGTCTGCGGAATCCGCCAGCGTCGCGCATTTCCGCAAGCCCAGCTATGACTGCCGTGAGCAGCCGGATGCCGTTAAACTCGTCGTCTACGTCCCGGGGGTCGACCCGGCCGGCGTGGAGATTGAAGCCCGCGGCCCGGATGTGATCATCACGGCCCGCAAAGCCCATTTC
The DNA here is from genome assembly GCA_964518665.1 of uncultured Opitutaceae bacterium. Classification (GTDB taxonomy): domain Bacteria; phylum Verrucomicrobiota; class Verrucomicrobiia; order Opitutales; family Opitutaceae; genus UBA2377. The sequence continues at coordinate 12,793 of CAZFHG010000005.1, forward strand.
GTCCGCGTCAACTGGCAGGCGCTCCACCTCGAGCGCGCGCAACGTGACTACCAACTGCGGCTGCGCCTCGGCCACGGACTCGACTACCGTGCGCTCCAGGCGGAGCTGCACGAAGGCGTCCTCACGATCGCGCTGCCGAAGCTGCATCCCGCCGACAACTCGGCGCGGCTGTCCCGCGTCGCCTGATCCGCGGCGGATCGGATTTTTTCGGATTATCCGGGAACATCCGCATCCGCCGCGACTCTGACTGTTTGCCAGCAAACCTGAATTACCTGACCACCATGTCCGCCCTACGCAAATCACCCCTCTTCCCCGCGGAACTTACCACTCCGGCGGCCTCGAAGAAACGCGCGCGACCCCGTGATATCCTCTGGGGGCAGCCCGTCTTCAAGGCACCTGAGTTGCCGAATCCCCGCGTCCAGTTTGATCCCCTGCCCTTCACGGCGGTGCGGATCACGCAGCCGGGAGCGTTGTCGACGAAGGCCGACTGA
>CAZFHG010000005.1:13383-17657 GCA_964518665.1 uncultured Opitutaceae bacterium
TTGCGCCTAACTCTCCGGCACCACCCAGTGGCAGTGCGCCTCTGCGCCGGGACCCTGGGCCAGCACCCCGGCCAGCACCTGCATGGCCGGCATGACCTCGGGTTCGAATTGCCACGGCGGATTCACGATCACCAGACCGCAGCCGCGCATCTTCAGTCCCGCCTGTTCGCCTGCCACCGCGAGCTCAAACACCGCGGTTGGCGGCAGCCGCATCGCGCGCAACCGGTCGGCAAAGGCCTCCACGCGCGCCCGGTCGGTCAGCGGATACCAGATCGCGAACACGCCGCCGGGCAAACGCACCAGTCCCTCCTGGAGGGCGGTCGCGATGCGGCCATATTCGTCCTGCGATTCAAACGGCGGATCAATGAGCACCAGCGCGCGCCGCTCCGGCGGCGGCAGCATCGCCCGCGGGGCGATGTAACCGTCGAGATGCTGCACCGTGACCCGGTAGCCCAACTGCATCGCCTCGGTGAGCGCATTGCATTCCACCGGGTGCAGTTCGCACAGCGCCATGCGATCCTGCGACCGCATCAGCGCCTGCACCAGGGCTGGTGAACCCGGGTAGAACCTGGGCTCAGCCGTCACATTGCCGTGATGCCGGTCATGGGTGCGCACCTGTTGCACATAGTCGGCCAACGGCTCCAGCAGGTCCGTCCGGTTCCACAACCGGCCGATGCCCTCGGGCCATTCCGGGGCCCGGGCCAGCGAATCGCCCTGTGCGGCGACCTCCAGATCGTAGCCGCCCCGCCCCGCATGAGTATCAAGGTATAGAAAACCCTTCTCTTTGCGCTGCATCGCCCGCACGAGGCGGACGAGCAGCGCATGCTTCATCACGTCGGCAAAATTGCCTGCATGAAAATGATGCCGATAATTCATCGGCGCGCGCTCAGGCCGGCACCGGCACCTTGATCACGGTCTTGCGGACCAGCTGCGCGGCGGCGCCCGCAGACAGGCCGGGCATGTGTCCGTCCACGGGGAAATAAACGCCCGCCTCGCCAGCCTGAAAACGCAGCACGGAGGCACCGGTGAAATCACGGTAGAGAATCACGTCCTTCTCCGCATCATAGCCCACCCGCACCGGCAACCGGCCGATATCGGCCACCTCCATCAATTCCTCGCCTACGAGCACCACCTGCACGTCGATGTATTTGCGGTGCGACTCGAAGAAGCCGTCCGCCCGCGCCTTGGTCAGGTAAACCTGCTCCATGGCAAACATCCCGCCGGTCAGTTCGATCCGCGCCGACGTGCCGGCGGCCATGGCTTCCAGCCGGTTCCGGGCGGTGGAGCCCGTACGGGTCAACTCGTCCAGATAAACAAAGGCCGGGTTGAAATAGTCGAAACCGCTGCATTGCGCGCGGAGAGTGGAGAGGGAGCCGAAGATTGCCATGCGTTCTATCCACGCTCAGCTGCCGCCCGAAGCAAGTCCCGAAACCTCAGCTTGCCTACCCCACCCCGGCCGGCTTTGGATGCCGTCGTATGAAAAAGCTCCTATTCCCCGTTCTGCTTGCCGCCGCTTTGCTTTCCGCCAATGCGCTTTCTGCCAAGACTTTTGAAGGCACCGTGAAGATGACAATCACTGACGGTCGCAGCAAGGCGGTACCCCTTTCGTACAGCATCAAGGAAGGTCTGCTGCGGACCGATATGACGGTCGAGGAAGGCATGACCGCGACCTCCATCATGGATTTTGCGAAGCAGGAGATGATCATGCTGATGCCCGGCCAGCCGATGTACATGGTCATGCCCATGAAGCGGCCCGTCGGCGAAGCCGTTGAACACAAAGGCGAGGAAGTCGTGCTGGAGAAGACCGGCGAGACCGAGACCATCATCGGCTACAAGTGCACCAAGTACCTGGCGAAGGCCAAGGACGGGGTGACCGAAATCTGGGCGACCGAGGAACTCGGCGCCTTCATGGGCATGGGCAACTCCATGGGCGGTCCCGGCGGCAAGGGTGCCGCCCCGCAGGCCTGGGAAAACGCCATCGTCGGCAAGAACTTCTTCCCCCTGCGCGTCGTCTCCACGAACGGCAAGAAGCAGAAATTCCGCATGGACGTCACCGCCGTCGAGGCGAAGTCCCTGCCCGCCTCCTTCTTTGCGCCTCCGGCTGGTTATGAGAAGTTCGACATGGGCGCGATGATGAAGGGCATGGGCGGCAATCCGTTCGGCCGTTGAGCGAACGGCATTTTGGGAATGTGATGCTGTCATGGGTAGCGCACGGCCTCCGGACGGGCGGTTCGAGTTGCGCCTGCCTTTCACGGCCCGTCCAGAGGCCGGGCCCTACCCACTGAGGCTAGACGCAGTGCCTGGTATCTCTCCCTTGGGTAATCATCAGTTGACGATGTACCTTGGCGGCATCCCTACGGCACCGTGATGAGGATCGGCGCGGTGAAACTGTCTGGCGGCACCGGGGCATTGGCCTCGACCGATTCCAGGATGGTCTCATGCAGGAGCCGGCCGTCGGCATACGTGAGGTAGCGGTGCGGGATGATGATGCCCGCCACCGGTCGGTGATCGTCATAGGTGATCTCCATCTTCACCTGGCGGCCCTGGCGGACACGGACAGACACTTTTTGCAGGATGAAATACGTCTCCGCATCCACCATTAACTGAAAGCTGTCCACTAGACGCCGCGTGACCAGCAACTTGATGGCCCGGCGGTCGCCGACCTGCGTTTCGCCCGCGTAATCAATCGAATAGCCACGGGCGGCATAATCCACCAGCGGGTCGTCAAACTCGGCATCGGAGGCGAACTCGCGGGCCTCCTCGCCCTCCAGTTGGGTGACCCGCCCCGGCTTCGCGTCCGGGTCGAGCTGCCAGGGTGCGGACACGCCATCCGTGGCCTGGACTATTCGCCGGCTCCCGGATCGTGTTTCCATACGCAGGCGATTCGGACGCTCGGCCAGGAGCCGGAAGGTCAGCACCCGGCCATCAATGTTCACCCGGCCCGCAGCTTGAAGGGTGCGCAGCAGGTTCATCCGCAATTTGCCGCCGATCGCCTCGATGTGGATCCGGGCCACATCGTCGGCGCTGTCCGCCCGCGTCACTGGGACGAGGAGGAAAAACAGGACCAGAATCCGGATCGCGCGCATGTCGAACCTCTGCACATTCCAGCGTCCACTACAAGTCCCCGCGCTCCGGCATTGCCGCCGGCGGACGGCCGGTCCACAGGTTGATCGTGGCCCAGCCCCTCACCCGCATCTTCTCCGACCTGCATTACGGTGAACGGGTCAGCCTTGTGCAAAATCTGGCGCAGCTCGATCCGTTGCTGGCTGGCATTGGCGGATTGGTCCTGAACGGCGACACACTCGACACCCGGCCTGGGCCACACCCCGACTCGATCCAGGAATTGCGCCGGGCGCTGGCCGACTATCTCCGGGCGACCCCCACGGTCATGCTCACGGGCAACCACGATCCCGACATCTCCACGACGCACCTGCACGAACTGGCCGGAGCGGGCGTGCTGGTCACCCATGGCGACATCATGTTCGATGACATCGTGCCCTGGGGGAAGGATGCCCAACTCGCCCATCAATTGGTCGCCCGTGAACGCAGCGGCGCAGCCGACCTCTCCCTGGAGCATTTGCTCCTCGCCCACCGTCGCGCCGCCGGGGCCCTGCCGCGGCGAATACCGCAAACCGAAACTCGGAGCTGGCGGAGTCTCGGCCGCCTGATGGTTGAACTGCTCTTTCCTCCCACGCGTATCACGCGCGTACTCCGCGCCTGGTCCGAGATGCCGGCCCGCACGGCCGCCCTGGCGCGGTTGCACCGGCCCCAGGCGCGTTTCCTCGTGGTTGGGCACACCCATCACCCCGGGGTCTGGAAACAGCGGGATGGCCGCGTGGTGATCAACACCGGCTCCTTCTGCCGCCCGCTGGGCCGGCTGGTGGTTGATGTCGCGCCGGATCATCTGGTCGTGCGCCGCGTCGCCCGGCGGGGCCGGGATTATCACCCCGGCGACCGCGTCGCGGAATTTGCATTGGCGTCGGCGGGCTTTTTAACCGAGACAAGACCATGAGCATTGAGTTCGGTTGGTGGAACAAGGACGCCGACAACAAAAAATACCAGGTCATCGTTAACGTGCACGGCGGCAACATTGAGTGGACCCGCAAGCAGGGCCACCATGCCCAATGGGAACCGCATGTGCCCAATGATGAGGACCGCGCCCGGCTGGTTTACGAGGCCGACAAGCGCCTGCCCCGGCGGCTCATCACCCAGAAGCAGTTCGATGAGATCAAGCGCCTCAGCGAAAACACCGGCCCCGGAGCGACCACCCTCGG
>CAZFHG010000005.1:17757-37118 GCA_964518665.1 uncultured Opitutaceae bacterium
CGGGGCAAAGATGCGCGGCTCCCGGGCCATGCGCTGCCACAGTTCCGCGGGCTGTACCCATTCACCGCGCTCGATTTCCTCCGGAGGCAAGGTGAACGGACCCTCGGCCTGCAGTCGGTAGACCCACACAAATTCCCCGCCAGTGGCGGCACAGGCCAGAATGCGAAACCACCGCTCCGGCGGTTGATTCAGCCGCAGGCCCAGCTCCTCGCCGAGTTCACGCCGCGCGGCCGGATCATAGTCCTCCCCAGCATCCAAATGCCCGGAACAGGAGGAATCCCACAGGCCCGGGGCCACGTCCTTGGCCATCGAGCGCTGCTGCACGAACACCCCGCCCGTGGCATTGAAAACCAACACGTGCACCGCCCGGTGGAGCAAACCCTGCGCATGCACCTCGGCACGCAGGGCCCGGCCGGTGACCTGATCACGGTCATTGACCACATCAAACCACTCGCCCGGCGCACCGGCCTTTACATTCGCACTCATTCGTGTCCATTCGTGGCCAGCAAAATTTAAAACACCATGCCGAAAATTGACGTCAACAAGGTCGCTGAAATCCTGAAAAAGAACCAAATCGACCCCGCCCTGCTTCGTCGTGTGATCGAGGAAATGAATCTGGCCGTGCAACCTGACCCCGGTGAGGAGGAAAAGCCGCCGGCGATCAAAAAGCAGTTCGTTTTCCTCATCTCCGACCCCGAAGGCCGGCTGCCCAAGAATGACTTCGCCGGCTGGGTGCTGCAGATCCCGGAGAATGAAAGCCCGGCCACGACCAAGGAGCGCATCTACCGCGCCGCGTATGATTTCAATGCAAGCAAGAAGGGCCGCATGCTCCCGGCCAAGACCATGGGCGACGCGCTTGAAAACGTTCCCGCCAAGCATTTCAAGGAAGCCGAGGTCTGGGTGAAAACCAAGGTGCCCGTCCTCGTGGTGAAGACCGACAACGAGATCCCCATGGACAAACTCAAGGTCGTCAAAGGCGGACGGCTGGACGACGAGGATTGAGGCAGGGCAGGTTCTCCGACCTGCCCTGCTAACGCATATACGCGGATGGAGCGCCAAATGGCGGGTCCGGGACCTGCCTACTCCAACCCGAATTTCATCGGTTCAAATCCGCGTTCCCGCAACGCCGCCGCCAGGGCTTTCAGATCCAGCTTTGCCCCCGGGCGCACCCCGGTCCGTTTAAACCAACCCTGGTTCATCTCCAGGGCGAATTGCAGGTTTGAACTGATGGACCTCACCGAAACCTGGTCGTGCGGATACAATGCATAGACCTCCTTCAATTCACCGGTCCGGCTAAAATAGCCGATATCCAGCGGCAGGAGGGTGTTGCGCATCCAGAAGCTCAACGTATCGGGCTTGGCGTAGACAAACAGCATGCCGTCATTCGCGCCGAGTTCACTCCGCCCCATGAGGCCGCGCTGCATTTCTGGCATCAGGACCGCGAGTTGCATGTGCACGGGATGATCGCCGACCTTGATGGTGAAGTATTCCGCGACTGACTTGGGAGCGGCCGGTTTGGCCGGTTCGCCCTGGCTGCAACCGGCCAGGCCGAGGGCCAAACCAAGCATCATCAGCCAGCGTCCCACCTGCGAAACCGGATTTGCATTTTTCACAGACTCCGTGGGTAATCGAGCCGCGGCATTTTTCAACCCCTCTCTCCACCATGGCTCGTTCACCGCTTCCTCCTCTTCTCTACGCCGACACCGCCACCAGCACCGACCAGCTCTATTTCAGCCGGGTCGGCGTACACGACCCCTTCATCTCCTTTGGGGTCGGACAAAAGCGCATCACGGTCCAGAGCGCCCTGGAATTCGGCCGGATCAAGAAGGCCGGCACCTTCGACGAGGTTCTGAAGCTGGAGGAGTGGCGGACGCGCGCAGAAAAGCGCCGAGCCGGCCGGAAAGCCGGTCCCGCCGAGATCATCGCCGAACTGGCCCGCGCCTATCGCGTGCGCGGTTTCCGCGTGCCGGACGATTTTCCCACCGCCCTGTTCCTCAAGCTGCGCAAGCTCGGCGTCCGCGTGGAACCGGCCGGCGGCGCGCTGTTCCCCGAACGCGAATTCAAGACCCCCGCCGAAGCCGCCGCCATCCGCGAAGGCAACCGGCTCAGTGCGATCGGATTCACCGTCACGGAAAAGATCCTGCGCGCCGCCCGCATCAAGGGCCGCACCCTGATCTACCAGGGCCAGCCGCTCACCTCGGAACGCCTGCGCTTTGCCATTGATTCCGCCATCATGGCCGAGGGCGGCCGGGCTGATGACACCATTGTCGCCGGCGGCGACCAAGCCTGTGATCCCCACGAACGCGGCTCCGGTCCCATCCGGCCCGGAGAGCTTCTCATCGTCGACATCTTCCCTCGCGTGGTCGCCACCGGCTACTTCGGAGACATGACCCGCACTTACCTCAAGGGCCGCGCCTCGGAAGCCCAACGCAAACTCTGCAGCACCGTGCGTGCCGCCCATCAGGCCGCCCTCGATGCAATCCACGCCGACGTGGACGGTCGCAGCGTGCACCAACTGGTCGTCGATACATTCACCGCCGCCGGCTACGAAACCAAGCATGGCAAGAACGGTTCGGTCGGCTTCTTCCACGGCACCGGCCACGGCCTGGGTCTCGCCGTCCATGAGATGCCCCGCATCTCGGGCATGATTTCCATGCCCCTGAAAAAGGGCGCCGTGGTCACGGTCGAACCGGGCCTCTACTATCCCGGTCTTGGCGGTTGCCGCGTCGAGGACGTCGTACAGGTCACGGCCAAGGGTGCCAAGCTCCTCTCCTGCCACTCGTACGATTGGGAGATCAAATGAAAGGCCTGCCCGCTCTCTTCCGAAAAATCGCCCGCCAGCGCATCCTCGTCATCGGTGACGTGATGCTCGACCATTACATCTGGGGCGATGCGACCCGCATCTCTCCCGAGGCCCCGGTGCCGGTCGTGGACATTGCCCGCGACACTTGGACGGCGGGCGGGGCGGCCAACGTTGCCCTCAACATTGCAGCCCTCGGCGCGCACTGCACTGTGGCGGGTTTCATCGGCGCCGACGAGGCGGGCGCCAAGCTCACCCAGATCCTGCATGAGAAGGGCATCACCACGCTGTCGACGCCCGGCAGCGGCGCGACGATCCTCAAGACTCGTGTGTTGGTACAACATCAGCAGCTCTGCCGGCTCGACCGCGAATCTCCCCAGGGCCACTACGCCATCACCGCCGCACAAGCGACGGCGTTGCTGGGCGATGCCATCCGCGAATGCGACGCCGTCATCCTTTCCGATTACGCCAAGGGCATCCTGTCCGATGACCTGGTGGCCAAGGTCACCAAGCTCGCCCGTGCCGCCGGCAAACTGATCGCGCTCGATCCCAAGCCGAAGCGCAAGCTGGCCTTTCGCGATCTCGACCTCATCACGCCGAACAAACGCGAGGCGCTCCAACTGGCCGGCATGGAGCCGGTTTCGCACGCCCCCTTCCCCGCCGCCGAAGTCTGCGCCCGGTTGCACCAACTCTACGGCACGCGCAACCTCGTCATCACCCTGGGCGAGGACGGCATGCTCCTCAGTGCCAAGGGGAAGATTTTAAAGACGATTCCCACGGCCGCCCGCGAGGTGTTCGATGTCTCCGGCGCCGGTGACACCGCCCTCGCCGCATTGGTGCTGGCCCTGGCCGCCGGCGCGAGCCTGGAAAAGGCCGCGCACTTCTCCAATGCCGCCTCCGGCGTCGTGGTCGGCAAACTCGGCACCGCCACCGTCACCCCGGAGGAATTGCTGGCCTACGTCGCGCACGAGTCATGAGCAAGGCGCTGTTCCTCGACCGCGACGGCACGCTCATCATCGACAAGGTCTATCTCGCCGATCCCGCCGGTGTGGAACTCATTCCGGGCACAGTCGAAGCGCTCCGGCATGCACGCGATCTCGGCTACAAGCTCTTCCTGTTCACCAACCAGTCCGGCATCGGGCGCGGCTACCACACGATCGAGGACACCTATCGGGTGAACGCCCGCATGGAGGAGCTCATCGGCCTGGCCTCACCCTTGTTCGAGGCCGTGTGCATCGCGCCCGAAACCTCGGAACAGCCCCAGGTCTATCGCAAGCCCTCTCCGCGCTTCATCCTCGAGATGCGCGCCCGGTTTGCGCTCGACCCGTCGCAATGCTGGATGGTTGGCGATTCCGCCGCCGACATCGGCGCCGGACTCGCCGGCAAAATCAACGTCGCCGCCGTGCGCACCGGCAAGTCGGACCCGTCTTCCCTGCCCGAGGTCGCCGCCAATCGCGTGCCAGTGTTCGACAACTTCGCCGCCTTCGCCGCCACCCTGGCCTGAACGGAGGCTCACCATGCCCGAACTTGCCGAGGCTGAATTCTTCCGCCGCCGCTGGCACGAAGCCACTGTAGGACAGACCATTGTCTCCGTCCACACCCACGACGGGAAAAAACTGTTCCGCCACCTGCCTGTGGCAGCGTTCCGTCGCGCCCTGGCCGGCGCACGGTTCACGTCTTCCGCCGCCGCCGCCAAGCAAATGCTGTTCCGCTTCGGCTCCGACGTCTGGCTCGGCATCCATCTCGGCATGAGCGGGGAGTTGCGGGTGGAACCGGCCGGCTACCAAACCGCCAGGCATGACCACCTCGCGCTTCGCACCCATCGCCACACCCTGGTCTTCAGCGATCCGCGCATGTTTGGGCGCATTCAATTTCACCAAGGGAAAACCGCACCGTCTTGGTGGACGAAGATTGCTCCGGCCCTCCTGTCACCCGCGTTCACCGTGGATGCCGTGGCCGCCTTCCTGCGTCGCCGCGCCCGCGCACCGATCAAGGCCGTACTGCTCATGCAGGAGCGCTTCCCCGGCATCGGCAACTGGATGGCCGACGAAGTGCTCTGGCGTGCCGGCATCCATCCCAAGCGTCCTGCGGGCTCCCTCACGGCGGCTGAAGTCCGCATCCTGTGGCGTGTATGCCGTCAGGTCAGCCGCCTCGCCCTGCGCACGATCGCTGGTGCCGGCGGCCGGCTCCCGCCCGATCTCAACGTGCACATCCCCGACACATGGCTTTTCAACCATCGCTGGGAAAATGGCGGCCGGTGTCCCAAGACCGGCCGGCGGCTGGTGCGCGAGGAAATCGGCGGCCGCACCACCTGCTGGTCGCCGGGTCGGCAAAAACTTTGACCTTCGCTGAGTTCCGTTTCTGCTTCCGCCACCCCCTTCCCTCCATGCAAGACGAATATCCTCTCACCCCCCAGCAAATCGCGGCCTACCAGCGCGACGGTTACATCCAGCTCAACGACGTCATCACCGACACCGACCTCGAGACCTTCCGCAACGCGGTCAATGAGGCCGTCAAGCGGGACACGGCCAATCTCGACCCGAATCGCACAAAGGGAAGCTACGAGCAGATCTTCATCCAATGCGTCAACCTCTGGCACCGTTACCCGGCCGTGAAGCCGTTCGTGACCTCCCGGCGGCTGGGCAGCATCGCCTCGCGCCTCAGCGGGTTGAGCGTGCGGCTGTGGCATGATCACGCCCTATTCAAGGAGCCGCACACCGGGGCGAAGACGCCCTGGCACCAAGACACGCCCTACTGGCCCCACCAGCAGCGGATGCACCAGCTCACCATCTGGATCGCCCTGCGCGACACCACTATTCACAACGGCTGCATGTCCTTCCTGCCGGGCACGCAGAAGCACCTCGACATCGAACCGGTCAACCTCGCCGATCCGCAGGACCTATACGCCGTCGCCCCCCAGACCAAGGGCATCAAGCCCGTCACCTGCGAACTCAAGGCCGGCTCCTGCACCGTGCACAATGGCATGACCTTCCACTATGCCGGTCCGAACCGGTCCGACGGCATGCGCGAGGCCATCGCCATCATCTACATGCCCGACGGCACGACCTATCATCCGGCCCCCCATCCCGTCACCGACCCGCTGGGCCTCAAGGCCGGCGACAAGCTCAACGGCGATCTGTTTCCGTTGGTGTCGGACTGAGTCCACTGTAGGCCGCGAGCTCGCTCGCGCTTCAACGGCCTGAGCTCGCCAAACCAGCGCCCGCAAGCGGGCGGCCTACCGGGTGGGCACTATCGGTTTCCGCACCCGTACCGTTCACAGGAACGTCTGGCCAAGCCGCCGGCCGCCGCTACGCTCCGGGACGATGAAAATCGCCCCTCACAGCAAACTCGTCCTCATCGGCGACTCGATCACGGATTGCGAGCGCGCCCGCCCCGTCGGCGAAGGCCTCTTCGGCGCCGTCGGCAAAAGCTATGTGGGTCTGCTCGAGGGTTTCCTCGGCGCCATCCATCCGGCCCACGCCATCCGCGTGGTCAACATGGGGACCTCCGGGCACACCGTGCTCGACCTCAAGGCCCGCTGGCAGACCGACGTGTTCGATCTCAAGCCCGACTGGGTCTCCATCATGATCGGCGTCAACGACGTCTGGCGGCAGTTCGATCTCCCGCGCCAGACCGAGATCCATGTTTCGCCCGAAGTCTATGAAAAGACCCTGAACGAGCTGGCGCGCAAAACCCGCCCGAAGGTCAAGGGGCTCATCATGCTGGCCCCGTTCTACATCGAACCGAACCGGGCCGATGCCATGCGGGCGCGGATGGACCAGTACGGCGCCATCGTCAAAAAAATCGCCGCGCGCCATGGCGCCTTGTTCATCGACACGCAGGCCGCCTTTGACGAGGTGCTCCCGCACATGCATCCCAACGCCATCGCGTGGGACCGGGTGCACCCGAACATCATCGGCCACGCCATCATCGCCCGCGCCTTCCTCAAGGCCATCGGCGTAAGCCTCTGATCACCCCCATGGGTGCCGCCAAACTCCGCCTGGACGAGTTGCTGGTCACCCGCGGACTCGCGGCTTCACGGGCCCAGGCGAAGGCCCTCATCATGGCGGGCCACGTGCTGCATGGCACCGAGCGATTGGACAAACCGGGCCGGGTGTTCCCCGCCGATCACGAGCTGACCGTGGAACAGCCGCCGCGTTTCGTCAGCCGCGGCGGAGAAAAACTCGCCGCCGCCCTCGCCCATTTCGCCCTCGATCTCAAGGGCGCCAACGTCCTCGACGTCGGCGCCTCCACCGGCGGATTCACCGATTGCGTGCTGCAGGCCGGGGCGGCCGATGTGGTCTGCGTGGATGTGGGCCGGGCGCAGCTGCACGCTAAACTGCGAGCCGACCCCCGCGTCACCAATCTCGAAAAAATCAATGCCCGCCATCTCGCGGCCACCGACCTGCCCCGGACCGTTTTTGATGCCGTGGTGATGGATCTGTCTTTCATCTCCCTCAAATCCGTTCTACCCGCCGTCTGGCCATTCCTGCGTCCCGGCGGCGCGCTGGTGGCCCTCGTTAAACCACAATTCGAGGCCGGGAAGGCCGAGGCCGACAAGGGCCGGGGCGTCATCCGCGATCCGGCCGTGCAACAGGCCGTGCTCGAAGGCGTGCGCGACTTCGCTCTCGCCGAGCTGCCTGGTTGCCGTCTCACCGGCAGCATCGATTCCCCCATCACCGGCGCCGACGGCAATCGCGAATTCCTGCTAGTGCTGGACAAGGGTGCCTGAAAGTTGACCACGGATTACACGGATGTCACGGATCGGAATCCAAGCCCGAGCCATGGCCACATAAGGCACCCAATGCGTCCGATATTTTGTGCCTTCTGTGCCTTATGCGGCCATCCCTTGGTTTCACTGATCCGTGCCATCCGTGTAATCCGTGGTTAAAGTCATTCACGTGCGCCTAAATTGAACTGGCGAAAAGTCGTGTTTCGCGTGACCTTGGCCACTGCATGAAGCCCATTCGCAAACTCGCCTTCGTGGTGAACGAGGAGAAGTCCGGGGCTCGGGAACTCAGCCGGACGCTGATGAACCTGGCCCGGCGAACCGGCATCAAGCTGAAGTTCACGGCGCGCTTCCCCCTCGCCGACGGCTACCTGTCGGGCTTTGACGCCTGCTGCGTGATCGGCGGCGACGGCACCCTGCTCGGCGTCGCGCGGGAGGCTTCCCGCTCCCAAGTTCCGATCATCGGCGTCAACCGCGGCAGCCTGGGATTTCTCACCACCTTTTCCGCCGATGAGGCCCGCACGCATTTCTCCGAACTGCTGACCGGCGCTTATCAAGTGGACCACCGTTCCATGCTCGATTGCTCAACCGGCCCCGGCCAGCACGACCTCGCCCTGAACGATGTGTTGATCAAGGATGCCAACAGCTCGCGCCTCGTGCGCCTTGAGGTCCAGGCCGATGGAGAGCTGGTCACCGAATACACCTGCGACGGACTGATCTTTTCCACGCCCACCGGATCAACCGCCTACAATCTCTCGGCCGGCGGACCACTGATCCATCCCGGAGCCGACGTGGTCGCCATGACGCCCATTTGCCCGCACACGCTGAGCAATCGCTCGATCATTTTCCGTCGCGGCATCAAGCTGCGCGTCTACAATCGCTCGGAAGATGCCAGCCTGCTGGTGGCAATGGACGGTCAGCGCAATCTCAAGGTCTGCGTTGACTCTCCGATCCGTATCTCGGTCTCGCGCCACACCCTGCCGCTCGTGCAGCGCCTCGATTACTCCCACTTTGCGGTCGTCCGCACCAAATTGAAATGGAGCGGCGGCGTGGCTGATTCAACCAAGGCCCGTTGATCGGCAAAAAGCCCCGGTGCGTCAGCGCCGGGGCCGTGTGTGGTGGATAGACTCGCCGCGGTTTACTTCCCAGCTTCGCCGGCCTGTTTCTCCGCCTTGCGGGCCTCTTTCGCCGCTTTCCGGGCTTCTTTTTCTGCCGCGGTCTCGGCTTTCATCTGCTCCTTTTCGGCCTGGTCGAGCTTCCCGTTGTCGTTGGCGTCATATTTTTTAAGCGCCTCCTCTTTCTTCGCCTCGCGCTTTTCCTTGGCCTCGGCCTTGGCCCGGGCCTTTTCCTCGTCGCTCAGTTTGCCGTCATGATCGGCGTCGTACTTTTTCAGGGCGGCCTTGGAAGGCGGCTTGGGCTCCGAGGCCTTTTCCTCACCTTTGGCGGTGACGACAAATGCCAGCGTGAAACACGCCAGCAGCGCTGTGAACTTGGGGGGTAGACTGCGATTATTCATGCGCGGCAAAATGTTAAACACCCCGCGCCCCGGCAAGTATTTAGAAACCGTTTCGTGTCATCACTTAAGGACGCACCACCAACTGCACCCGCGCGTCCTTCCGAAGATACCGCCGGGAGAAATCTGACAGGTGGGCGATAGTGATGCCGTCAATGCGATTGCCGTAGTTCTTCCAGTCGTTGATCGGCAGACCGTAGAGCGCGTTGAGCCCGGCTTGGGCGGCACGCGACGAATTGGTCTGCAGACCCATGCGCCGCGCCGATTTAAGGCGAGTCTGGCAGCGTTTCAATTCCGCCGCCCCAACCTCGCCGGCTGCGACCCGGGCGATCTCGGCGTCAATCTCCGCAAGCACGGCCTGCTCGCTGTCCGGCGCGGTGCCGGCCATGAAACAGAACATCGCGGCATCCAGGCCGACCACGCGCGCGGACCGCACAAAATACGCCAGTCCCTTCTCCTCGCGCACCCGCTCGAAAAGCCGCGACGACATGCCACTGAAAAGCTCGTCGGCGACTTCGCTGACATAGTAGTCCGCGGCCCGCAAAGCCGGTCCCGCATAGGCCTGCAGCACCACCGCCTGCTGCCGGGGTTGCTTCTCCACGAACTCGCCCGGCTCCGCCGCACCGGCAAAGGCACCGGATCGCGCCCGCACCTCCCCGCGGGGCAGACGGTTGAGAAAAGCCTTCAGTCTCGGCACCAGGCGCCGGACCTCAAAATCGCCGGCCACGCTCAGCACCACGTTGCCCGCGACCATCAGGCGCTTGTGCAGAGCCGCGATATCGGCCGGCTGGAGCGCGGTCAGCCACGGCTCGTCGCCCTGGGCATCAATGGCCAGCGGATGCGGGCCGAAAAATTTACGCCGCAGCAGCTTCCGGCCGAAGGTGACGACATCGTCGTTGTCCTGCCGGATGGCCGCGAGCTGCGCGTCCCGCTCCTGCTGGAAGGTTTCACGGTGCACGGCCGGATGCAGCACGGCCTCGGCCAGCAGGGTTAGGGCGCGGTCGCTGTCGGTCGGGAGCACCTCGACCGCGAGGCCGAAACTGTTGTTGCCGGAAAAGGCGCTGAAGACACCGCCCACTTCCTCGATGCAGCGCGCCACTTCGGCCGCGGAACGGAACTTGGTGTCCTTGGTCAGCAGCGTCGCGAGCAGAGAGGTGGCCCCGCGTTTGCCGGGTTCCTCGTAAACCGCTCCGCCCAGACAACTGAGCCGCAGGTGCAGGTTGGGCAGGTGCGCATGCGGCTGCAGCAACAGCCGGGCGCCGTTGGGCAGGACGATTTCCTCAAAATCACCCGGCTCGGATACACCGGCGCGCGCACCGGCGGCCTCCGCCCCTCCCTGCGTCGGATTGAGCGACACGCTGGTGAGACCGTGTGGATTGAGATAGGTGCGGAGCACCCGTTGCAGGTCGGCCGGCTTGAGTCTGACCAGCCGTTCGAAATAGGTACGGCTGAAATCCAGATCGCCGATCACCACCTCGGCGGCACCCAGCCGCGAGGCCTGGCCCGACATGGTCTTGCGCGTGTTGATCTCGCCCACGACCAACTGTCGTACGGCCTTCCGCACCAGCGCCGGGCTGAGCCCGCGGTGGGCCCACCGCCGCAGGGCCGACATCACCGCAGCCGTGGCCGCCTCGCGTTTCGCCGGTTCACAGGTGAAGGAGATGTAGAAAAGCCCGACGGAGCCGGGATTCCAACTGGTGGCATCGATGGCGTGGACCAGTCCGGCCTTCTGACGGATTTCATGCCACAGGAGCGAACTGTCCCCGGCGCCCAGCACCATGGCGAGCGCTTCGAGCGCCACCGCATCGGGATGCGTCAGTCCGGGGATCTGCCAGGCCAGGCCGGCGCGGGATACCTCCACATCCTCGAAGCAATGCCGCGAACGGGGCGCCTGCTGCGCCGGTTCCACGGGAATCAGCACCGGGGCCAGCGAGGTGCGGGGCACGCTGCCGAAATGCCGCCTGATCCCGGCCTCGACGGCCGCCAGTTCGAAGTCGCCAACAACCACCACGACCAGGTTGTCGGGCACGTATCGGGAACGGTAGTACCGGAGGAGATCGTCGCGCGTGACGGCGGCGAACACCTCCCGGTGGCCGATGATCGGATGGCGGTAGGGATGTTCCCGGAACGCGGTGGCGAAAAGGGTCTCGGCCAGGCGGTGGTCGGGATCGTCCTGCCCCATCGCGATCTCGCGGAGGATCACATTCTTTTCCCGCTCCACCTCGTCGGCCGGCAAAGTTGAATGCAGCACCATGTCCGCCAGCAATTCGATGGCCATGTCCACTGATTCGGACGGCACGTCGATGTGGTAAACCGTCCGGTCGAAGCTGGTGTACGCGTTGATATCCCCGCCATGGGCCTGCACGAGATTGGAGATGTCACGACCGGCCCGCTGCGCCGTGCCTTTGAAAAGCAGGTGCTCCAGATAATGGGAAAGGCCCGCGCCCAGTTGCGACCCCTCGTGCACGCTGCCGGATTTGACCCAGACCTGCACCGAGGCCACGGCTGCGCTCGAGTCGGGTTTCAACAGCACGGTGAGCCCGTTGGGCAGCACCGTACGGTGGACCAGTTCGCGCCAGAAGGATTCCAGCAGATCCAAGTCTGCGCGGGAGGAAATGGGCTTGGGCATGCGCGGGTGCGTTCCGGTCAGGCTTGGCTCACCGTCTCGGTGGATGAATCCTGCCGTCCGCGGCGCGACGGCTGGAAGGGCTTCACGAAAGCGTCTTCAAAGGTGTAGATGTCGGAAAAATCGTCCTTTCGGTCATTGGCTGTCTTGCTGAAGACGTTGTACTCTATGAGGTTGAACACAATGTCACCGAAATCCCGGCACCGCTTGATGCCCCAGTTGTTCAAGACGGTCTTGGTCAGGGGGCCATATTGATCCAAGGCATAAATGCGCAGTCCCTCGAGCAACTCCGGGCCGGAAACATGAAAAGAGCGGTCTCCACGGGTGGGTTCCTTTTTCCGCAATTCCTTGACCGTGTGATCCAATCCGGAACGGATGAATCCGTATGCCCGTTTGTCGAAACGGGGATCCTCTTTGCAGATCAGGCTGACAATCTCGGAAAAATCTGGGTCTTGCATGCGATTGGCAGCCATCGGTATCACAGGCCACCGAGCTCCGCAACTTCGCAAATTTATTGCAGTCTATTTGCCAATATCAGGCCATCCCTTCCCGCCACCGGACTGCAACTATTCCCTCGTAATCATCACGATATTTGTCACACTATCGTTAGAATGATCGCCTCTACCCAGACCAATCATCCCCTTGCGAACGTCAAGGAAAGCCGTCCGGTCTCCAATCCACTGGAGGCTGCATGCACTCGGCTAAGGGCGGCGGGTATGCGGATTACTCAACCACGGATCGCGATTCTGAACGCCATCATCAACCGGAGACAACCCACCAGCATCGAGCAAATCCATGGCGAATTGGCTGACGGTTCCTGCGATCTTGTCACGGTATATCGCTGTCTCGGCGCCTTTGAAAGCATCGGTTTGGTTCGTCGCTCGTTCTATCACAACGGCACCAGCCTGTATGACATCAATCTGGACGAATCCAACCGCTACCATGTGGTTTGCAAGGAGACCAACCAGGTCGTTCCGATTTCTCCCGAGCTGACCGCGGAGCTGCGCGAGTCGATCAACAGGATTGAAGAAAGCCTGCGCGCCGGCGGCTATGGCGACGTGAGCCATGTCGTCGAATTTTTCGGCGTGGCCCCACAGGCCGCGCGCAACACCGGCGTCGTGCCCGCGCCCGCCCGCAACACCAACGTTACTTTGCCCACAGCCTGAGACTGTGCCGGTTCGAGAACGCGGTCCGCCCGGACCGCGTTTTTTTGTGCCTGGAAATTCAGGCGGCGCCGCCGGCCGCGAAGTTTGTTTCCACCTGCGGCCAGTTGACGATGTTCCAAAAGGCCGCGACGTAATCCGCGCGCCGGTTCTGGTAATGCAGATAATACGCGTGCTCCCACACGTCGAGTCCGAGCAGCGGCGTCGCGCCTTCGCTCAGGGGTGAATCCTGATTGGCAGTGGAGTGCACGCGGAGCGTGCCTGCCTTCAGGCTGAGCCAGGCCCAGCCGCTGCCGAACCGCTTCATCGCCGCCTCGGCGAATTGCGCCCTGAACGCCGCCAATGAGCCGAAATCCCGGACGATGGCCGCCGCGAGCGCACCGGATGGCTCACCCCCACCCTGTGGCTTGATGACCTGCCAGAAGAGCGAGTGGTTGTGATGTCCGCCCACATTGTTGTGCACGGTTGTGCGGACTTTTTCCGGCACTGAATCGAGTCGCTGCAACAAGGCCGCGGCGTCCAGTCCGTGCAGTTCAGGGAAACCAGACAGCGCCTGGTTCGCATTGTTGATGTAAGCCTGGTGATGCTTCGTGTGATGGATCTCCATCGTGCGCGCATCAATGTGCGGGGCGAGGGCGTCGTACGCATAACCGAGCTTTGGCAGAGCGAAAGGCTGCGGCGCCGTCACGGTCGCGGACGTCGATTGTGCGCGTCCTGTCGCCATGCCCAAGCCCAGGAGGGCGGCGCCGGCACCAAGGGTTTTAAGCGCATCACGACGGGAGATGGGGGTATTCATGGAGTGCAGGTTAGTGCCCATGGCACATTCCGCAAGTCGACGGCCATCCTTGTCGGAGCGGCTTTATGCCGCGACCGGGAGTGCCACTTCGCGACATAAAGCCGCTTCGGCAACCTGACACGGCAATACTTCGGCCAGGCACCACAACCGAAGACAATCCTAGGCCAGCAGACGACGCAGCGTGGCATCAACCTGCCTGGGATCTGCCCGACCCTTGGCCGCCTTCATCACCGGACCCTTGAAGGCATTGATCGCACTTTCCTTGCCGGCCTTGAATTCCGCCAGGGCCTTGGGGTTGCCCGCGATCGCATCGCGACACCACTGCTCCAATTCGCCGACATCGGTCGGTGCGGCCGTGAGCCCCTCTCGCGCGATGATGGCGGCGGGCGAGTCTCCCGTCGCAAACATTTTGGCGAACACCGTCCTCGCCGTATTCGCGAGCAACGTCCCACATTCGATGAGCTTCACCAATTCAGCCAGTTGCGCCGGCCGCACATTCGCGGACGCCAAATCGGTTTTGGCGACGCCAATTTCGCGCAGAAGATCGTTCACCAGCCAGTTGCCCACGGCCTGGGCCCGGCCCGGTCCCGCCAGTTGTGCCGCTTCCTCGAAGTAATCGCCCAAGGCCCGGTCCAGGATCAACACCGATGTGATGGTGTACGGTACCTGATACTGGCTAATGAAACGGCGCTGCTTGTCGAAGGGCAGTTCGGGACACTCCGCCTTCAAACGCGCCTTCCAAGTCTCATCCACCCGGACAGGCATGAGATCCGGATCGGGAAAGTAACGATAGTCGTGCGCCATTTCCTTCGACCGAAGGGACTGGGAAACGCCGGTCTGGCCGTCGTAGTCCCGCGTCTCCTGGACGATGGTGCCGCCGCGTTCGATGACTGCGAGCTGCCGCTTGATCTCATGCGCGATGCCGTCGCGCACGAATGAAATGGAGTTGAGATTCTTGAGCTCCACCTTGGTCCCGAGCTTGGTTTCACCCACCGGTCGGACCGAGATGTTCGCATCGCAGCGCAACTGCCCCTTCTCCATGTCGCAGTCCGAGATGTCGCCATAGACCATCGTCGCGCGCAGGGAGGTCAGATAGGCGTAGGCTTCCTCCGCGCTGTGCATGGCCGGCTCCGAAACGATCTCCATCA
The DNA here is from genome assembly GCA_964518665.1 of uncultured Opitutaceae bacterium. GTDB lineage: Bacteria > Verrucomicrobiota > Verrucomicrobiia > Opitutales > Opitutaceae > UBA2377. The sequence continues at coordinate 32,533 of CAZFHG010000005.1, forward strand.
GCGGCGTGCCGGCGCGGTTGTAATCGACCAGGGAATCCGTCGCGAAGTGGTTCAGCTTGCCCACATCCTCTTCCAGGTGAATCCGGGTGAGCGGGATCCGCTTGTGCTCGCCCATGACATTCCGCGCCGGTCCCGGCAGCTCGATCTCCACGCCGCCGCCTAGACAGATGGGCTGGTCGTATTGCGAGATCTGGTAGTTCTTGGGCGAGTCCGGATAAAAATACTGCTTGCGGTCCCATTTGCAGACCGGCGCGATCTCGCAGCCGAGCATGAGGCCGGCCTTGATCACGGCATCGAGCGCCGCCTTGTTCATGACGGGCAACACCCCGGGCAGCGCCAGCACCACGGGATCCGTCAGGGTGTTGGGCTCATGGCCGTAGCCCGCCGCCACGCGCGTGAACATTTTCGACCGGGTTTTGACCTGCACGTGAACTTCCAGACCTATGACGGCTTCGTAGTTCATCAGAGGGAAGGAACCCGGGTGTGCCAATCATGCCCCTGCTCGTAGTCGCGGGCGATGGCCAGCAGTTCAGTTTCGCGGAAAGGCTGGCCGATCATCTGGAGGCCGATGGGCAGCCCGCCGGTAGTGAATCCGCATGGCACGCTCACTGCCGGCAGTCCGGCGAGGTTTACGCCGATCGTGTAGATGTCGCACAGGTACATCGCCAGCGGATCGGATTTTTCGCCGAGCTTGAAGGCGGGTACCGGCGAAGTCGGGGTCAGGAGCGCATCCACCTCCTTGTAGGCATTGAGAAAATCCTGCCGGATGAGGGTGCGTACTTTCTGGGCGCGCAGGTAATAGGCGTCATAGTAGCCGCTGGAGAGCACATAGGTGCCCAGAATGATGCGGCGTTTCACTTCGGCGCCAAAACCCTCGGCGCGCGATCGGGAATAGAGTTCCTCCACATCAGCGGCGTCCGCAGCGCGATGACCGTAGCGGATGCCGTCAAAACGCGCCAGGTTCGAGGAAGCCTCCGCCGTTGCGATGATGTAATAGGTATCAAGGCAATACTGGGTGTGCGGCAGCGAGACTTCCTTGATCTCGCAATGCTGCGACCGGTAGTAGGCGATGGCTTTTTCAACCGCTGCGCCCACCTCGGGATCGAGTCCCTCGCCGAAATACTCCTTGGGAATGCCGATCCGCCAGGGTCCGCGCTTTCCCGCCAACTCCGCCCGGTAGTCGGGCACTTCGGTTTTGTAGGAGGTTGAGTCGAGGGGATCGTGACCGGCGATGACCCCAAGCATGATGGCGGCGTCCTCGACCGTACGGGTGAACGATCCGATCTGGTCGAGTGAGGAGGCGAAGGCAATCAGGCCATAACGGGAAACCAGTCCGTAGCTGGGTTTAAACCCCACCACCCCGCACAAGGCCGCCGGTTGCCGAATGGAACCGCCGGTATCGGAGCCCAGCGTGGCCAGTGCTGTGCCGGCCGCGAGGGCCGCGGCACTGCCGCCCGAGGAACCACCAGGGACGCGGGTCAAATCCCACGGATTGCGGGTTGGGCCGAAAGCGGAGTTCTCGGTCGAGGAACCCATCGCGAACTCGTCCATGTTCAGCCGCCCCCACAACACCGCCCCGGCCTGCTTCAGCTTCGCGGTCACCGTGGCATCGTAGGGCGAGATGAAATTCGCGAGCATCCTGCTCGAGGCCGTCAGCGGCTGGTCTGCGACCGCGATGACGTCCTTCAAGCCGACCGGGATGCCATCCAAAGGCCCACGCGATTTGCCGGTGGCACGGCGCACATCTGATTCCGCCGCCTGCTTCAACGCATCCGCCTCGTCGCGGGAGTTGAACGCGTGGATCCGGTCCTCGACGGCCAGAGTGCGGGCCAGCACCGCGCGGGTGAGCTCAACCGAAGACAAGCGACCCGCGGCCAGTTGCGCGGACAACCCGGCGATGGTTTGATAATACAGAGCGGAGGCCATGCGCCGTCACTCCACCACCCGGGGCACCGCGATCATGTTCTGGCGCTGCCGCGGAGCGTTCTTCAAGGCCATGTCCACCGGCAGACCGGCCCGCGGCACATCCTCGTCCCAGACATTGACCACGGGGAAGGCATGGGCCGTGGGTTCGACCCCGGAAACGTCCACCCGGCCGAGTTGCTCGATGTGATGGAGCACGTCACCCAGTTGCTGGGAGAACTCCGTCTTCTCCTGCGGTGACAGGGCCAGCCGCGCCAAACGCGCGACATGGTCGATATTCAGTTCGGGCGAGGCAGCCATGGCCTATTTGCGAATGGCGTAATCCGTCGTTTTGGCGAGTTCGTCCTGCACCTTTTGCATGGCCGCATTGACTTCCTCATCCGTGAGCGTCCGGTCCGAAGCCCGAAACACCAGGCTGTAGGCCAGGCTCTTTTTCCCCGCCGGCAGACCTTCGCCCTGGTAGACATCAAAGGGCTCGACGCGCTCGACGTCGAATTTGCCGCCAGCCGCGGTCCGGGCGAGTCCCGCCAGTTTCTTGCGCACGGTGTCGGATTGCGTGTCCTGATCGACCACCAGCGCCAGATCACGCAGGGCGGTCGGGAAGAGACTAAAGTCGGAATATTTCCGGCGGGCCAGGCTGCCGGTCAGTTGCTCCGGCAGAATGGCAAAGATGCCGGCGTAGACTTTGCCCTCGATGCCCAGGGCCTTGACCATGGCGAGGTTCATCAGACCGAACCGGGCGGTCCAGCCATGCGCCATCTCGCCGGCAGCCGCACAATGCCCTTCCTGCCAGCCGCAAAAGGAGTCGGTGACAGGCACCAGGGGCTGCCGGGCCAGATCAATGCCGCCCGCCGCCGCGAGAGCGAAGACGTGGTGCTTGACGGTGTAGAAATCGACGGCTCCGCGCTTGAGCCATTTGCGCTCGGCATCGTCGGCGATGATGAACGCGACGGCAGCGCATTCCAGATTCTGACCGTTTCGTTCGATGAAAACGCGTCCAACCTCGCACAGATGCGATACCGCCACGCCGCGTGCCTGGTTGAGCTTCAGGACATCGAGCAGCCCCACCACCAGGGTCGGACGGAGGTGGGACTGGTCATCAACAAAGGGATTGGCCAGCGCCAGCTCCGCCGCGGCGGTCTGTGAAACCCACGAAGTAAGTTCACGCCCCGGCCGCAAGGTATAGGTGGCGCATTCGTGGAAATCGTGTCCGACGAGATAGTCCGTGACGCGCCGGTTGAACAATACGACCGGATCGTCCTCCAAGGCCAGGCCGGGTGCCGAAACCACCGCCGCCGGGATCTTGTCGGTGCCATGCAGGCGAAGGACTTCCTCCACCAGGTCGATGGGTCGGTCGAGGTCATCCCGCCAACTGGGAATCTTGACGGTCCAGGCGGTGCCGCGGGCCGGAGTCGGCTCCTTGCGCGAGATGGTGAGCTCCAACGCCTCAAAGGCCGCTTCCATGTCGGATTCGGCAATCTCAAACCCGAGCTTTTCACAGATGAAATCGTGGGTGACGACGATTTCGCGCTGCCAGGGTACATCACCGCCCACGATGTAGGCGGGACCGACAACCTTGCCCCCGGCATGCTCCACCAGCAGATCAATGGCCCGATAACCCGCCTCCAGGGCCGTGTGCGGATCAATGCCGCGCTCGTACCGGTAGGAGGAGTCCGAACTGAGAGCGAGCCGCCGCGACGTCCAGCGGATCGACTTGCGCTTGAAGTAGGCCACCTCGAGCACGAGGTCGGTCGTGTCATCGCCCACGCCTGAATTCTCGCTGCCCATGATGCCGGCGATCACCACCGGTTTCCCGGCATCCGCAATGACGAGCATGCGGCTGTTAAGAACGCGCTCCTTGCCATCCAGCGTGACGATTTTTTCCCCGTCAGCGGCCCGGCGCACGATGATCTGGCTGCCACCAAGTTTTTTGGCGTCAAAGGCATGCATTGGCTGGCCGTACTCGAGCATCACGTAGTTGCCGATATCGACGATGTTGTTGATCGGCCGCAGGCCGACAGCGGTCAGCCGTTGCTGCATCCAGGCGGGGCTCGGCCCGACCTTGATGCCGGTGATGATGTGCGCGGAATAAAGCGGGCAGTCTTCGGGCGCATCCACGCGGACCGACTGCAGGAGATCGGTGCGGTTTTGCGCACCGGTGTCGCCGTGGAATTTCTCCTGGGGATAGAGCAACTCGACCTTGAACCAGGCGGCCAGTTCGCGCGCGATGCCGAGATGGGAAAGGCAGTCCGGTCGGTTCGGCGTAATCTCAATGTCAAACACCACGTCACCGGACGGCAGCACCGCATTGATCGGGGTGCCAAGCGCGGGACGGTCGGTCAGGATCAGGAGGCCGGAAGCATCCTCGGCCACGCCGAGTTCCTTGGCTGAGCACATCATGCCATCCGACAGTTGCCCGCGGATCTTCGACTGCTTGATGATGAAATTGCCCGGCAGCACGGCGCCGGCGAGAGCCACGGGCACGCGATCACCCACGGTATAGTTCTGGGCGCCGCAGACGATCGTCTTCACTCCCCCTGCGGGGCCGATGTCCACCTGGCACACCGAGAGCTTGTCGGCGTTGGGGTGCTTGTCGCGCACCAACACCTCGCCCACGACGACATGCTTCAGCTCCGGAGCGCCGGTGCGGATGACCTGCTCGA
>CAZFHG010000006.1:0-36132 GCA_964518665.1 uncultured Opitutaceae bacterium
TGCTCCTGTTCGGCGGGCAAAAGCTGCCGGAACTCGCCAAGGGACTGGGCAAATCCATCCGCGAATTCAAAAAGGCGGCGAGCGGGGTCGAGGAAGAGTTCAAGCGCGCCATCGAGGAGACCCCGGACACGCCGACCCATTCCCCCAACAAGCCCCCCGCACCGCCGCGAACCGCACCGGCCGACCGGCAGGAACCGCCGCACACGTGAGCCGGAAGGATCCAGAATCCGCACCGGTGGTGCTGCCCATCACGGGCGAGCTGGATCTGCACACTTTCCGTCCCGAGGATCTCGGCGAACTCATCCCTGCTTATTTGGGCGAATGTGCCGCGCGTCACATGCATGAAGTGCGCATCATCCACGGCAAGGGCACGGGCACCCTGCGCACCACGGTGCATGCGCTGCTGAAGCGCTCTCCCCTGGTTCTCAGTTACCGGTCCGGCAACGAGCATTCCGGCGGCTGGGGCGCGACCCTGGTAACCCTACGTTCATGAACTGCCTGTTTCGTTTCCGTCGTTTTGGTAATCTGATCCTGTCGCTAACGATCCTCGTTACGCTGGTGTCTGGCTCCCTTCTGACCGGCCAACCGCCGGCCGCCACTCCGCCGCTCATCCTCATATCGCTGGATGGCTTTCGCTGGGATTACTGCGACAAGTATCCTGAAGAGACTCCCAACCTGCGCCGGTTGATGGCCCAGGGCGTGACGGCCCGGCGCCTGACGCCGGTCTTTCCGTCCAACACCTTTCCCAATCATTACAGCCTGGTTACCGGTCTCTACCCCACCCATCACGGCATGGTTAACAACGACATGCTGGATGCCTCCACCGGCGAGGTGTTTCATTACCGCAACGCTGTCGCCAATCGCAACCCGCGCTGGTGGGGTGGCGAACCCATCTGGATCACCGCCATCCGTCAGGGCCTGAAGAGCGCGTGCTATTTCTGGGTCGGCTCCGAGGCCGAGTTGCAAGGGATTCGACCCACTTTCTGGTATCCCTACAACTACAGCGTCCCGTTTGCCCAGCGCCTTGACACGGTCATCGCCTGGCTGCGACTCCCGGCCAACGAGCGACCCGCCATCGTGGCCTTCTATCTGGAGGAAACCAACAGCGCCGGCCACACCTTCGGCCCCGATTCGCCTGAACTCGCGGCGGCCGTGAAGCTGCTCGACGGCCGGGTCGGGACCATGGTGGCCAGGCTGGAGTCGGAGAAAATTGCCGCCAACCTCGTCATCGTCTCCGACCACGGCATGACCGGATGCGACGCGGAGCGGGTGGTGGTGCTGGACGACTACATTGATCCCGCCACCGTGCAGATCGATTTCACCGGCCCGGTCACCGGCCTGCGCGCACCGGATGGCGATACCTCCGCCCTCGTGGCCAGACTGGCCTCAATGCCCCACGCGCGGGTCCTGCGCACGGCAGACTTGCCGGCAGAATTTAATGTCAGCCCCACCCCGCGCACGCCCGCCGTTTGGATCCTGTCCGACGAAGGCTGGCACGTGCAGCGACGCGCCGAATTCGAGCGGTACCGCAGCCGCTATCTCAAGGGCGATCACGGTTACGACCCAACGCTGGAGTCAATGGGCGCCGTATTCATTGCCCAAGGACCGTCCTTCAAATCCGGCGTGACCATCGGGGCCGTGGAAAATATCCACGTCTACAATCTGCTGTGCGCCGCGCTCGGCCTCGTCCCGGCACCGAATGATGGCGATGACCGTCTGGTGCGCGCCGTGCTGCGGGACTGACTGAAATCGCCGTTCATCCCGCCCGAAAACCGCTCCTCATCCGGAGCGGTTTTTTTGTAACTTTGGCGGTCGGACAGCGTTTTAGGTGCATCAAACACACCACCATGAATCAATCCGCACCCGCCATGAAACTTCTTACCTACACCGTCGCCGCCGCCCTCCTGGGCGTTGGCCTTTTCACTCTCAGCCTGTCACTCGGGTTCGAATCCACCGCGTCCTACGCCGCCCTCGCCGGCGTGCTCTTCCTCGCTGGCGTCGTCCGCGACTACTCGCCGCGCCGCCGTAACTGGGAACCGAGCCGCCGCGTGGGCCTCGCCCACTTCCCGTCCCGCGCCCAGGTCATCCGTCACCGCCGCGCCTCCGTTGGCAGTCTTGCCGCCTGAATAGGTGGCAGCCAGTTTCTTTGACATGAGCCCATCCGATCCCATGCCGCCGGTGCTCCGGCCGGTGAATTCCATGCACGAAATCGACTACCGGATCCACGGTGACGACATGCAGTTCGTGGAAATCGCACTCGATCCGGGCGAGGCCACCGTGGCCGAAGCCGGCGGCATGATGTACATGGACGACGGCATCGTCATGGAGACGGTCTTCGGCGATGGCTCGGTCCAAAATTCCGGACTGATGGGCGCACTGCTCGGCGCCGGCAAACGCCTGCTCACGGGCGAGTCCCTGTTCATGACCGTCTTTCAGAACCAGGCGGCCACCCGGCGCAGCGTGGCCTTTGGGGCACCCTATCCCGGCAAGATCATACCGCTGCATCTCCGCGACCTCGGCGGCGAACTCATCACGCAAAAGGACTCGTTCCTCTGCGCCGCCAAGGGCGTCAGCATCGGCATCGCCTTTCAGAAGCGGCTCGGCACCGGACTTTTCGGCGGCGAGGGCTTCATCATGCAACGCCTCACGGGCGACGGCCTCGCCTTCGTTCATGCCGGCGGCACTTTGCACGAGCGCACCCTGGGACCCGGCGAAACGCTGCGCGTCGACACCGGCTGCATCGTGGGTTTTCAGCCGACCATTGATTACGACATACAATTTGTCGGCGGCATCAAAACCGCGCTTTTTGGCGGCGAGGGCCTGTTCTTCGCGACCTTGCGCGGGCCCGGCCGCATCTGGCTCCAATCCCTGCCCTTCTCCCGCCTGGCCGGCCGTATTGTGGCCGCGGCCCCCAAAACGGGCCGGGGCGGCCGCGAGGAAGGTTCCGTCCTTGGCGGACTGGGCCGGTTGATTGACGGCGACAATTCCTGAGCCGGGGCCTTTCGCTCGCGGGTCAGGACCGTTGCTCCCGCCGGATAGCCACCGGTCACTGTGGCATTGTTTTTTTCCAAGGGCGCTCCAAGCTGCGCGCATGAAGACCAGCATCACGTATGGGTTCATCATGACGCTCTGTGGAGCTTTCGTCGGCCTGGCCCTCTATTTCACCGGTTTTCATGCCGATGTCGACAAGCTGAAGACCGCGCAAAACATCAGTATCGTCATCGGCATTATCATCAGCGTTTGCTGCATTTTGCTCGGCATGCGGGAAAAGCGCGCCAACACGCCCGCGGACAAATCCTGGGGCTATGGGTCGGCGCTCGGCACCGGCGTCATGATCGGCCTTTTCGGCGCCGTCTTCGGCGCCGTCTACAACTACGTTTATTTTGCCTACATCGATCCGAACTTCCGCGAGGTAGTCCTGCAGGCCCAGATCGCAGCCCTGGAAGCCAAGAACCTGTCCGCGGCCCAGATCGAGCAGGCCGAGCCGTACATCCGTCCGTGGCTGAGCCCCGTCGCGATGACGGCGACTGGAGCCGTCATGGTCTTCATCTGGAATTTGGTCATCTCGCTCATCGTGGCGGCATTCGTGAAAAATCGGTCCGAAGCCGCGCCGTTTACCCAGGCTACCCCGCCGGCCTGATTCACTCCGGCGCGACGGGTGCCAAACGAAAAACGCGGAGCCGAAAAGCTCCGCGTTTGTTTTTGCCTGCGGGCAATACGGATTGCGCGTTTAGAGCACCTGCTGAGGCCGGGCGGCTGGAGCCTCCGCTGGGAGCGGCAGGGAGATACCCTGCCCCTTGTGCCGGATGACCTTCACTTCTCCCCCTTCGAAGCCCTCGCCGGTCTTGAAGGAGAAGCCCTGCATATGCTCGATCTTCTTCAGTCGTTCCGCGACCTCCGGCGGCAAACCCTTGCGTTCCTCGGGCGTGTTGATCGGGCCGGAGAAAATGGTTTTGCCCTTGGGATCCTTCGCGACCAATTCCTTTTTCCCATCCTTGATGGTCAGCTCCAGCGAGCCCTTTTCGTCGCTGAAGTCCATGTTGCTGTCACCGGTGTTGACCGTGACTGAGAGCATGCGATCGCCCTCCATCTGATTGTGCCGCACGGCGCGCGGTGCGCCCTCCGCGCCCAGGTGCATGAGTCCGAGCACGTGATCGACTTCCGCCGCGGGCGCCATACCGGCATCACTGGTGACCCAGCTCATGTTCCCGCCCCCAGCGCCGGGCAGCCGGCGATTGAATACCGCCATCTTTGGCACCTCGTGCTTGCCGAGCTTCACCTTGGCCGTGATCTGCTTCCCGGCGCGCATGACCGTGAGAGTGACTTCATCGCCTTCCTTCTGGTTGCGCACGAGCACGCTCAGTTGCCGCTGGTCGATGAGAATCTGGTCATTGAATTTCAGCAGGATGTCATGCGGCTTGAGCACGGCGGACGCCGGACTCTCGGGTGAGACGATGTTCACGACCAGTCCCGTGTCCCGCTGCAAACCGAGTTGCTCGCTCAGGGTCCGGTCCACCGGCGCAGCGTACACTCCGAGGTAGGTCACCGTCTCCATCTCCTGCGGGCCGGCCTTGTGGCCGATGAATTTCATGCGGCGTTCGATTTTCGGTTCGGCACCGTCCTCGGCAATGACGCGGAGTTCCTGTTTGATTTCCTTCCTTGGCGTCGCCTCCTCCGAGGGCTGGCCTTGGACGATGGGCATCGCCAAAATGAATCCGGCGATGGGGATGACGTAACTGAGGGTTGTCTTCATGGATGGTTTATTGGGTTGGATGATTACTGGAAATTGACCGGTACCACGCGCACTTCATCCCGCGGTACAGACCAGCGCAGGGAGGCATTGGTCCGTGGATTGCGCCAGGTGATCGTGTCCACGTAGGAATTGCGCACGCGCCGGGCCTGGGCGCCGCTGGTCAGCGTGACCACGCCCTCGTCCTGCGTGGCATAGAGCAGATTTTCCGCGGCCACCGGCTGGTACTCGTCCGGCACGGTATCCATCTTGGGCGCAACCTGGGTGATCGGAGCCACGGGTGCATTCGCGTCCATCGGGCGAAACCAGGACGCAAAGGCCAGGGCCACGGCGGCAGCCAGCGGCAGGGCCGCCCACCACCAGATGCTTTGGCCCCGCGGCGCAAGTTTGGCGGATACGCGGGCCTGCAGTTGCGGCGACGGATTGCGGGGACGCAGTCGCCGGAGCTCGGCTTCGAGTTGTTGGAGTTCGTCATCCATGGCAATCGGTGGCGGTCAGTTCCTTGCGCAGGGCCGCGAGAGCGTAACGGTAGCGCGAGGCGGCGGTGTTAAGCGGGATGCCCAGTTGGCGGGCGATCTCGTCAAAGGTAAGTTCGCCCCATATCTTAAGCATGAGCACTTCCCGCTGTTCGTAAGACAAGCGGCGGAGCGCGGACTCGATGGCCTGCCGGCGGTCGTCGGCCTCGGGCAGCGGCTCAAAAAGCGATTCGGTTTCCTCCAGGCCGCCATCGGCGCGGGTCTCGCGGTTCGTCCGGCGCTGGTTGCGACGGGCCAGGTCAAAGGCTGCCCGCCGGACGGAGGTAAGCAGCAGCGCCTGCGGATCGCCCCCGAGCACACGCTGGTGCCGCCAATAGCGGACAAAGGCTTCCTGCACCACATCCTCGGCATCGGCCAGCGAGCGGGTCCAATGCCGCGCGCAGAGCAGCAGTTTCGGGCCGTATTGCTGAAACCAGTTCTTCCAGGAATCATCGTTGGAAACTTCCTCCATGCGTTGGGGTTGGGATGTTTGCCTGGGAAGCGTCATCGGACCTGATGTTTGTCTAAAATATCGCCAAATAGTTTCCCAGCCTGCAGCACCGAGATCGCTAGGCACAAAAAAGCCCGGAGTCGGGTGACTCCGGGCTGGGATTGGCCAAAGCTGGGCTTCGCGGATTACTTGCTCAACGAGCGCCGGCCGTGGAGGCGGTATTCGATGGCCGCCACTGCCGCGACCGTAAGGACTGCCGCAAAGCCAATCAGGCTGTCTGCTGCAATCGGGAGGCGCACGTTGTAAAGGAAGAAGCCGGCCGCGATAAGGCTGAGAGCGATGGCCGAGGTGAGGATGATTTTGTTATTCATAGGTGTGGTACCGCCAGTGTCTGACGGCACGGCCATGATAACCCACCTTTACAATAATAAAAATAGTGATTATCTATTTCTATCATCGTTTTAATCTATGGAATTATACCAACTCCGATACCTGATTGCCGCTGCAGATATGGGCAATTTCACGCGGGCAGCAGAGAAGCTCTTCGTTACTCAACCAACTTTAAGTCAGCAGATTATAAATCTAGAACAAGAGCTTGGGCATAAACTTTTCCATCGCCTGGGTCGCAAGGCGGTGCTGACAGAGGCCGGCACCATCTTCTTGGAAAGAGCCCGTCGCATCCTGTTTGAAGCCGATAATGCGACGAAGGAACTCCAGGACGATCCCGGATTGGAGCGCCGCATTCATGTGGGAGCGATCCCGACCGTCGCACCCTATCTGATGCCGCACCTGATCGCCTTATGCCGGGAGAAACATCCCAATCTGCAAATCAGCATGCGAGAGGATTTTAGGCCACAGTTGGTGCGAGGCGTACTGGAGGGTGAACTGGACTTGGCCATCACCGCCCAACCGGTTATCAACAAGCAGGTGGCAGTTGAAATTCTCATGAGTGAGCCGCTTTTGCTGGTGGTCGCGCACGACCACCCTTTGGCCAGGCAGAAACTGGTTACCCCCAAGGACTTGGGCGGTGAGACTTTTGTGCTTTTGGGCAATGCCAGCTCGGTGGCGGAGCAGGTGCAGAATTTCTGCGGCGACAATCACATCGAACCCCGCGTCGGCTTCCGCTGCGCCCAAGTGGCAACGGTCAAGTCGTTGGTGGCTATCGGCGCCGGTGTTTCGATCCTGCCGAGGGTCACACGCGCCCGCGAAGACACCGGGTCATTGGTTTACATCGACCTGGCCAATTGCTCACCCACCCGTGATCTCGTGATCATCCGGCATCTGCAGCGTTACCAGAGCCGGGGCGTCACCCAATTCCTCAAATTGCTGCACGAAAGCGTGCAGGAACACCTGCTACCCTGACTTTCTAGCCCGGCGGGTTGCCCTTTGCCGATTGACCGTAAAGCGTGATCCCCCATGTCGCCACCTGACAACGCCGCCCGACCGGTTCTGCGCGAGCAGACCCTGTTGCTCACCCTGGCGGCCATCCAGTTCACCCACATCATGGATTTTATGATCATGATGCCGCTGGGTGCCGGACTCATGCGGGTGTTCAACATTACACCGGGGCAATTCAGCCTGTTGGTGGCATCATATGGTTTTTCGGCGGCAGTGACCGGCTTTCTGGGCGGGTTTGTGCTGGACCGGTTTGATCGGAAAAGCGCCCTGCTCACGCTCTACGCCGGTTTCGGCCTGTCCACCCTCGCCTGCGCCCTTGCTCCGACCTACGGATTCCTGATGGCGGCCCGTTTGGCGGCCGGCGCCTTTGGCGGCGTGGCCGGCTCGCTGGTCACCGCCATGGTGGGTGATGCCATCCCCCCGGAACGCCGGGGCCGGGCCATGGGCGTGGTGATGACGGCCTTTCCGCTCGCCTCCGTGTTGGGCGTGCCGGTCGGACTCACGCTGGCCACCTGGTTCCAATGGCATGCTCCCTTCTTCCTGCTGGCCGGCGTGAGCGCCGTGGTCCTGGGCGTGGCCCTGCGGATCCTGCCGCATGTCGCCAGCCACCGCAGTGACGTGCATCCGCTGCGACAGATGTTTGAGATCCTCACCCATCGCATTCATGTCCGCGCCTTCCTGCTCAGCATGATCCTGGTCTTTGCCGGCGGCATCGTCATCCCCTTCATGGCGCCCTCGATGGTGGCCAATGTCGGCCTGACCGAGGCCCAGTTGCCGCTCATCTATTTCTTCGGCGGTGCCTGCACGTTTTTCACGACACCATGGATCGGTCGGCTGACCGACCGGCATGACAAGCTCTACGTCCTGGCCACCATCACCGCGCTGGCGGTCGTGGTCGCGCTGATTGTTACCCACCTCAATGTCACGCCGCTGCCCGTGACGCTGATCGTCACGACCCTGTTCTTCATCACCATGTCGGGCCGCTTCGCCCCTGCGATGGCGATGGTGACCAACGCCGTCGAGACCCGCTACCGCGGCGGCTTCATGAGCGTCAACTCCGCCCTGCAGCAGTCTTCCAGTGCGTTCGCCACCTATGTGGCGGGTCTTATCATTCATCGCGATGCCACCGGGCGGCTGGCGGGCTATCCGCAGGCGGGCTATGTTGCCGCCGCCGCCTTCGCGCTGACCGTCGGATTGGCGGCATGGCTGCGTGCCGCCGCCCCGCATGCGGCCCGCAATTTCCCCGTGCCCGGCCCTGCCGGCGGTTAAGCCTCGCCCGTCCGCACTGGATGTGACTTTACCATTTGGACAGTAAAACCGGCACCAGACGCCACCCGCAGCATGCAGACCACCGAGCCCACCATCGCCCCGACCCGCCCTGGCTACCGCCGGCCGGAACTGCTGGCGCCGGCCGGTGACTGGGAATGCGCCCGGGCTGCGGTCGAAAACGGGGCCGACGCCATCTATTTCGGACTGGAGCGTTTCAATGCCCGCATGCGGGCGAAGAACATCACCCAGGCCGACCTGCCCGCCCTGATGGCGTTCCTGCATCGGCGTGGTGTACGCGGTTACGTCACCTTCAACACCCTCGTCTTCACCAACGAACTTGCCGACGCCACCGACTACCTCCGCACCATCATCGCCAGCGGGGTGGACGCCGCCATCGTGCAGGATGTCGGCATCTGCCGGCTCATCCGTGAACTTTCCCCGGATTTCCCGATCCACGCGTCCACGCAGATGACCGTCACCAGCGCCGCCGGCGTGCAGTTCGTGCGCGAACTCGGCGCGCAACTCGTCGTGCTGGCACGGGAAAACTCGCTGAAGGAGATCAACGCGATCCAAGAGGCGCAGGCGATTGAATGCAGGGCGGGGTCTGCGAACCCCGCCGCCCAACAGCAACCACTGCCACTGGAGGTCTTCGTGCATGGCGCCCTGTGCGTTGCCTATTCCGGTCAGTGCCTCACGAGCGAGGCCCTGGGCGGGCGCTCGGCCAATCGGGGCGAATGCGCCCAGGCCTGCCGCATGCCTTACGACCTGATCTCCGACGGCCAGAAGGTCGAACTCGGCGACCGCCGCTACCTTTTGAGTCCGCAGGATCTCTCCGGCCTCGAAGTGCTGCCCGATCTCGTGCGCGCCGGCGTGGCCTCGCTCAAGATCGAAGGCCGGCTGAAGTCGCCGGAATATGTCGCCAGCATCACCCGCGTTTACCGGCAGGCACTGGACAAGGTGATGGCGGAGCTGACCGGAGAACCGACGCCGCCCTTCGAGCCGAAAACCGCCTGCTATGAACTGGAGATGAGTTTTTCCCGCGGGCTCTACACCGGCTGGTTCCGCGGCAACGACAACCAGACGCTGGCCCACGGGCGCTTCGGCACCAAGCGGGGTGTATTTCTTGGCGAGGTCATCCGCGTGTCCGGGGCCACCAGCGGCTCCAATCGCGGCGCCGGGGTGCATCTGCGTCCGGTGGCCCCGGTCAAACCGGGCGACGGCGTGGTCTTCGACGCCGGTTCGCCGGAAAGCGGCGAGGAAGGCGGACGGATTTACCAGGTAGAGTCCGCCGGCGCGGAGGTGGTCCTGCGCTTCGGCGAAGGGGATGTCGATTTTCGCAAGGTCCATGCCGGTGACCGGATCTGGAAAACCAACGACCCCGCCCTGGATCGGGAACTGCGCTCCACCTTCACGGGCGATAAAATCCGTTTCCAACGGCCCATTGCACTCGAGGTCCACGGTCGCACCGGGACTCCGCTCACCCTGATCGCCAACGACGGCGAAGGCCATGTGGTCCGGCTTGATTCCACCGTGCCGCTCGGCCACGCGGAGAAACAACCCCTGGGCACCGACCGTTTGCGCGAACAACTCGGTCGCCTCGGCGGCACACCCTTCAGGCTCGACCGCTTTCAATCGCATCTGGAGGGCGACGTCATTCTGCCCGTCAGCGAACTCAACCGCCTGCGCCGCGACGCCGCGACCGAGCTGGACCAGTTGCGCGCCCAGCCCAAGCGCTGGACCCTGCGTGGAGAGCTGCCGGCGGCAAATTCACGCCCGCGCCCCGCCACCCTGCCCGCACCGGAACTCATCGCCGTCATCCGCGATCTCCCTCAACTCGACGCAGCGTGGACCGCCGGCGCCCGCACAATCTACTGCGAATTCGAAAACCCGAAGCACTACCGCGCCGCCGTAACCCGCTTCCGCGAACTCCAGTCCGCCGCCGACACCTCTCCGGCTTCCGGTTTCTCCCATCCGGTTTCCACCATCTGGGTCGCCCCGCCCCGTGTCTTCAAACCCGGCGAGGAGTGGATCCTGCAGCAGGTCCGCTCCTGCGCGGCCGATGGCTACCTCGTGCGCAATTACGAGCACCTCACGTATTTCGCCGCCGACCGCAAACGCGGCGATTTCTCCCTCAACGTGGCCAATCCGCTCACGGCGGCCTATTTTCTGGATCGCTACGGACTGGAACGGGTCACGGCGAGCTATGATCTCAATTTCACCCAGCTCGAGGCGCTCCTCCAGGCCGCGCCCGGCCCGTGGTTCGACATCACGATCCATCAGCACATGCCCATGTTTCACATGGAGCACTGCGTGTTCTGCGCCTTCCTCTCCAGCGGCAAGGATTACCGCGACTGCGGCCGGCCCTGCGACACGCACCGGGTCGCCCTGCGCGATCGCGTCGGCGCTGACCTGCCGCTGCGGGCCGATGCCGGCTGCCGCAACACGGTCTACAACAACCGCGCCCAGACCGGCGCGGAGTACGCCGCCCGCTTGCTGGAACTGGGCGCCCGGAGTTTCCGGGTGGAATTCATCAGTGAATCGCCCGATGAGGTGATTCGGACGCTCACGCGCTACGGCCAGCTCCTGCGCGGCGAGATCTCCGGCGCGGACATCTGGCGCGAACTCAAGCTGCTCAACCAGCTCGGGGTCACGCGCGGCCAGATGGAAGCCGCCCCGCAGGTCATCCACCGCAAGACCTGAGCAATCTACGGCGCGGGCTTCCGCAGCGCCATGAGGACGCCGGTAAGGATCAGGGCCCCGCCGCCGACGTAATACCAGATATGCTTCGGTTGCCGGGCTTTGCCGTCCCAGGTATTGGCAATGCTTGTGCCCACGGCATCGGACACGCCGGCCACGGAATCCTCCCGGCGACTGCCCAGGATGATGAGAGTGATCCCAAGGATGAAACACAGGAGGGAGAGCGCGAGTTTGTTCATGATTTCAACGGATGGAGGATTTGTCAGCCGGCAACAGAAAGTGAAAGTCACAGCCCTGACCCGGCACGCTCGAGCAGGCTATGCTGCCACCATGGGCCACCACAATCTCGCGACAGATGGCCAGGCCGAGCCCGGCGCCCTTCTTGGTTTGTCCCGGTATCCGGAAAAATCTCTCGAACACCCGCGCTTGGTACGCCTCGGCGATGCCGGGGCCGTTGTCCACCACGCCAAAGCGCAGGAAACCCTCGTCCGCGCATCTGGCGTACAAAGTGATCGCGCTGCCGGCCGGAGAATACTTCGAGGCATTGGTCAGCAGATTGATGAAGACGTGGCGGATGCGATCCTCGTCGACCTGCACAGTGACCGGTTCGGTTGTGGTCTGCACAATGAGTGTTTGACCGGCCGCCTCCACCACCGGCCGCACCTCCCGGGCCATGGCCTCCAGCAAGCCGGCGACCGCCACCGGCCTGAGATGCGGCGCCGCCACGCCACTTTCGATCCGGCTGAGATCGAGCAGGTCATTCAGAATCCGCAATAGCCGGTCCGTGTCGTCCCGCACTTGCTCGACCAGCTCATGCTGGACCGGCGTCAGCTGGCCGGTCTGTTGTTCCAACAGCAGATAAACCGCCATGCGCAGGCTCGTCAGCGGCGTTTTCAGCTCGTGGCTGACGGTGCCGACGAGATTGCTTTTGGCGTCGTCGAGCAGCCGGAATTTCGTGACATCCTGCAACACCACGGCCGCGCCGCGAAAATCCGCCAGTTCTACGCCGATGGCGAGGATCCGCGGCAGATAGTGCCGGTCGCGCACCGTCACCACGCGCTGATAATCGGTCGGCAGGTAATGGTTCCCCGTTGCCAGCACCTCCTGCAACGGCTGCGCGATCGCCTCCGGAAAACCAGCCGCGAACTCCGGCGTCGCCGCGAGGACCTCGGCGGCGGGATTGCGGACTTCATGGGTCCCCTCCCGCGAGACGACAAACAGCGGATCCGGGGCAGAGGTGAGGGTCGCCTCCATCACGCGTTGCGCCCGCTGGGCCTTTTCCGCCATGGCATCACGGTAGACGCGCAACTTGGCCGCCATGGCGTTGAAGGTGCGCGCCAGCTCGCCGAGCTCGTCATGCGAGGTGACGGGCACATCGCGGTCGAGGTTGCCCTCGCCCAAGGCCAGGGCGGAATCCGTCAACTGCCGGATGGGCTGCAGCAGCGCCCGGCCCAGGCCCCAGGCAAAGATCAGGGCCAGCACCACGGCAATCGAGACGCCGGCGCCGAACACCGCGGTGGTCCGGGCCGTCAGCCGGCGGGCTTTTTCCTCGGCCAGGCGCAGATCGCCGGAGTCGTGTTCCGTGAGCCGGTCAATCGTCCGCAGCACGGAATAGACCGCCGCTTCATCCGCCTTCATCAGTTCAAGCGGCCGGAGGGAGGCGGCGGACGCAGAGGTTGCGCGGTCGGCCAGCCGCCGCAGGGAAATATTGATCTCTTCCAGGAGGGCAGCCCGCTCCGTCCCGCCATCGGGCGTATCGAGCTGGTCCCTGACCAGCACCTGGCAGGCCGTGCGCACCGTCTCGAACTCCACCCGGTTGCTGGGAGTGTCGGCCGCCCGCACCTGGCGCAGGGCGCTGCCAAGCCGGTTGACCTCGTCCTTGAGCTGCTGCGCTGCGATGAGGCCGCGGGCGTTGGCGACGACGGCCGCCGCCACGGACCGGCCGAGCTCCTGCGTCGTCCAGACCGCGTAGGCCCCCACGGCCGAAAGCAGCAGCAGCAGCAGGACGAAGCCGAGAAGCAGGCGGGTGCGCAGCATGCGGAAGACTCAGAGCAGCCCCAGTTTCTGGCGTTTGCGGTACAATGTGGCCGGATCGATGCCCAGGGTCTTTGCCGCCTCGTCGAGATTGCGGGAAAACCCGAGCACACGGCGCAAGTGTTCCGTTTCCAGCTCGTCAAGCGTCACGCGGGCGCCGACGGCGATTTCGGGTCGCGCCACGGCCCCGAACTCCTCCGGCAGGTCGCACAACTCGACCGCCTCGCCCGAGCAGAGGATGACGGCGCGTTCCACCACGTTGCGGAGCTCGCGCAAATTGCCCGGCCAGGCATAGCCCGCGAACGCCGCATGCACTGCCGGGGCGAACGCCTTGACGTGCTTGCCCATGCGGGTGGCAAAAAACTTTCGGTACCCCTCCGCCAGCCGGGGCAGATCGGTCGGACGCTCCCGCAAGCCCGGCAACGTCACGCTGATGACATTGAGCCGGTAAAAGAGATCCTCCCGGAAACGCCCGGCCTTCACTTCCTCGGCCAGATTGCGGTTCGTGGCGGCAATGACCCGCACATTGGCCCGGCGGAGCTGGGCCTCGCCGACCCGCTCGTATTCGCGTTCCTGCAACAGCCGCAGGAGCTTGGGCTGGATGGACTGGGGCAATTCGCCGATCTCATCGAGGAACAGCGTGCCGCCCTGCGCGGCGGCCACCTTGCCCAGCGCCTCCGCGATGGCGCCGGTGAAGGCGCCCTTCACGTGTCCAAAAAGTTCACTCTCCAGCAAATCCCTCGACAGGCTCGGACAGTTGACCGTGACGAAAGCGGCATCGCGTTGCGGGCTGCGACGGTGGATTTCACGCGCGAGCACACTCTTGCCGGTGCCGCTCGGCCCGAGCAGGAGCACGGTCGCCGGCGTGGCGGCGGCCTTGAAAAGCACCTCGAGCGTGCGCTGCATGGCGGGCTCGGCGGCCTCGAGATCCAGGGCCGGCGCTTCGTCGGCCAGCTGGCTTTCGAGTGACTGGACCTTGTGCTGCAGCGCGCTGGTCCGCTCAATCCGGGCCAGCACCGCCCGCACCTGGTCGGGCGTAAAGGGCTTCGGGATGAAGTCGTAGGCCCCGCGGCGCATGGCCTCCACGG
Source organism: uncultured Opitutaceae bacterium (assembly GCA_964518665.1). Taxonomy (GTDB): domain Bacteria; phylum Verrucomicrobiota; class Verrucomicrobiia; order Opitutales; family Opitutaceae; genus UBA2377. The sequence continues at coordinate 14,203 of CAZFHG010000006.1, forward strand.
CCGTGGCGATGGTGGCATAGGCCGTGAACATCACCACCGCGAGCGCCGGCTGCTCCTTGAGCAGGCATTCCAGCACCGCCAACCCGTCGTCCTGGCCGAGTTTCAAGTCGAGAAAACAGACATCGAAGGTCTCCTCACCCAGCAGCGCAAGCGCCCGGGCGCGGGTGGAAGCCTCGACTCCGGTATGACCGGCCGTCTCGACGGCGATCCGGGTGGTTTTTCGAATACCGGCTTCGTCATCAACAATCAGGACGCGCATAATGGGTGGTCAGGGATAATCCGCCGTGGCAGGTGGGCCAATCTCAAAAGCCAAGGCGGGGCCGCTTGCGCGGCCCCGCCAGGTCCAGCTTCAACTTACAATCCCGCCGGCCTTGGCCTGCAGGATGTAACAGGGGGTTTGACCACAGACCCGCCGACCGGTTCCGCGGCGAATTGTTTTGCCCGCGGGTCAATCTACTGTGGAATCCGGCGTCTCGGTACCACGCCATGTCTTCCGTCAACCCCACCCAGACTCAGGCCTCCTCGCCCGCCGGCACCACCGGAAAACTCACTGACCTTGAGATCAAGGACGCCCAGTTGATTTTCAATTCGGCCTGGGACGACCTGCAGACGGATATCGGTCGCGACAATCTGCGGTTCCCGAAGGAAATCATCCTGCTGGGCGGCGCCCCGGGTGCCGGCAAGGGGACCAACACGGCCTTCATCGCCAAGACCCGCGGCCTGACGTGCCCGCCTATCGTCATCAGCGCCCTGCTCGACTCCCCGGAGGCCAAGCGCCTAAAGGATGCGGGCAACATGGTCGGCGACCGCGAGGTGGTCAGCCTGTTGCTGCACGAGCTGATGAAGCCTGAGTTCCGCGACGGCGTCATCCTGGACGGGTTCCCTCGCACGCAGGTGCAGGTGGAGTGTCTCAAGCTGCTGGTGGACCGCATGCACCAGTTGCGCCGCGAGTTTTACGGCACCGCGCTGAGCATCCATTTCCGGCAGCCCACGATTCACATCATGGTGCTATTCGTGGATGAAAAGGAATCCGTCGCCCGCCAGCTCAAGCGCGGCCGCGAAACCATCATCCATAACGAGGAGGTGCAGCGCACGGGGATCGGCCGGCTTTGGGAAGACCGTCCGACCGATCACGATGAGACTCTGGCCCGGCGGCGCTACCGGGTCTTCAAGGAACAGACCTGGGATGCCCTGCAATCCCTCAAGGAAATCTTTCACTACCATTTTATCGACGCACAGGGACCGATCGAGGAGGTCGAACATAACATCCTCAAGGAACTGCAGTACCAGAGCACGCTGGAGCTCGACCCCCGCACGTACGACCGGCTGCGTGGCATCCCGGTGGCCAGCGAGATCATCGTCCATGCCCGGCAGGAGCTGGTCAAACGCCTCGACAGCTACGAGCTCGAGCACACGGGCATCTTCGCCAAGGTCACCGGCTTCATTGAAAGCAAGATCATGCCGATCGTGCTCAAGCACGCGATCTCCGGCGTGGCCCTGTTCAACACCGAGCATGTGCTGCTGGATGACCCCCTCGCGCTGGCCATGCTGATCGACGTGTTTTCCGAGCGAGGCTATCATGCGGTGGTGGATATCCACCGCATCGAGGTCCCGGAGAAATTCGATCCCGTCACCGGGGTCATTACCTGCCGGGTAAAAAAGGTCTTCCGCGTCCAGATCCGTTTCCAAGGATCTGAGATCCGTCGCGGGTAGGCCACCCGCCCGCCGGGTGGGAATGGATTCTTGCCGCCGGCCGGTCCGGCCGCTAGGGATGCCGGTGGCCCGGTTTCGGGCCATTCCTCCAACTCAACCCCACAGTCCCCATGGCATCCGTCATCCTGCTCCTCGAACTGGCACTCATCATCCTGATCATCGCCGGCATCTGGAAAGTATTCACCAAGGCCGGGCAACCCGGCTGGGCCGCCATCATCCCGATCTACAATATCTATATTCTGCTCAAAGTCGCCGCCCGGCCGTGGTGGTGGCTGCTGCTGCTGCTGATTCCCCTGGTGAACATTGTCATCGCGATCGTCGTGGCCATTGACGTGGCCAAGGCCTTTGGCAAGGGAGTGGGCTTCGGCATCGGCCTGGCCCTGCTCGGGTTTATCTTTTACCCGATCCTTGGTTTCGGCGACGCCACCTATACCGCCCCGGTCAGAACCTGATCCGGCCGGATTCCCTCGCCGCGCGGAGCCCTGCTTCGCGCGGTTTTTTTATTCGTAGCGCAGGGCCTCGATGGGATCGAGCGAGGCGGCTTTCCACGCGGGATAAAATCCGAAGCCGACCCCGATGCCCGAGCAGACCAGCAGCCCGATGGCGGCCCACAGCCAGGGGAAGATGATCGAGGCATTCATCCACACGGCCAGGCCGTTGCCTGCCACCACCCCGAGGAGAATCCCGACCAGGCCGCCGGCAAGCGAGATGGCCACCGCCTCGATCAGAAACTGGGTGAGAATGCTGATCTTGCGGGCGCCGATGGATTTGCGGATGCCGATCTCCTTGGTGCGTTCAGTCACGCTCACCAGCATGATGTTCATGATGCCGACACCCGCCGCCAGCAGGGCGATGCCGCTGATCACGAAGGAACCGGCCGCCACCGCATCCGCCACCTTGGCAAAGGAGGCGATGAGCGATTCGTTGGAGAACAGTTCAAAATCATTTTCATCCTCGGGCTTGAGCCCGCGGGCGATGCGCAACGCCGTGATGGCCTTGTCGATGGTCTCGTTATAGACCTCCTGGGACAGCGCCTGCGTGGCGATGTTGAGCGACTGGCGCTCGTTGCCAAACTCCATCTGGAAGCGGGACACCGGCACAATGATGATGTCGTCCTGGCTTTGTCCGAACGAAGTGCCGCGCTCCACCAGCAAGCCGATCACCATGTAGGATCTGCCCCGCACCTTGATGGTCTTGCCGATCGGCGTCTCCGCCGGAAAAAGCTTTTTGGCCACCCCCTGCCCGATCACGCACAGCGGCCGGGCCAGCTCGATATCACCCTCGGTGAAATTGCGTCCCGCCTCGATCGCATACTGGTTCGCTGCCAGGTAATGCTGGTTGCCACCGCCGAAGGTCAGGTCGGGCGTGGTCTTGCGGTTCTCATAAACCGCCTGGGACGGAGTGAAATCATAAAGTTCAAGACTCACGACCTCGGCGATGCCTTCCATCAGCTTCTGGTAGCGCTGCCCCTGCTCGAGGGTGATGTTGCGGCGCATCTGGTATTTGCGCCGGTTCTCGCCGCCCGCCGAAAAACCCGAGGGAAACTTCTGAAACTGAAAGGCATTGGAACCCAGGATGTTCAGGCCCGACTCGATGGAACCGCGCAGCGCCGAGACGGTGGTCATCACCCCGATGACGGAAAACACCCCGATGGTGATGCCCGACATGGTGAGGATGGAGCGCAGCTTGTTCACCGCGAGTGAACTGAAGGACATGCCGAAGATCTCTTGGATTTTCATCGCGGGAAATTACTCGTAGCGCAGCGCATCCACCGGATCGAGGCGGGAGGCACCCCAGGCCGGGGCAAAGCCGGAGACCACCCCGGTGGCGACGGCGACGACCATGCTGACAATGACCAGGCTGAACGAAAAGACCACCGGCAGGCTCGGCATGGTCGCCTGCAGCAGCAGGCAGAGCCCGAAGGTCAGGGACAGGCCCACCGCGCCGCCGATGAGGCAGATCGAAACCGCCTCGATGAGGAACTGCAGCAGGATGGTGCGACGGCGGGCGCCCAGAGCCTTGCGGGTGCCAATCTCCTTGGTGCGCTCCTTAACCGAGACAAAGGTGATGTTCATGATGCCGATGGCACCCACGAACAGCGACAGGCCGGTGATGAAGAGGCCCGCGAGGGCGATGCCCTGCTTGATGGGATCAAGCTGCTCGCGAAAGGCCTGCTGTTGATTGATCGAAAAGCTGTCCCGCTCGCCCGGCAGTTGCCCGCGGACCCGCCGCATGGCCCCGATCAGTTCCTCCTTGGCCTCGTCCATCCGGTTCTTGTCGCGCACCTTGACGCGCAACTGCGCACTGTTGGAATTCAAACCGAAATACTTGCGGTAGGCATTGAGCGGCATGATGGCCTGGGAATCGAAACTGAAGAGCCCGAGAAATGAACCCTGCTTGGCCAGGACGCCGATCACCATGAAGGGCTGTCCCCTGATCAGCACCATCTGGTCGATGGGCGAAGTGGTGGCGAAAAGCGCCTCGGCCACGTCAAAGCCCAGCACGCACACCTGGCGGCCGCTGGCCGCCTCGGCCTCGTTAAACAGCCGGCCCTCCTTGAACTCGGCGGACATCATCCGCGCATAATTCCCCGTCGAACCGAAAACCGTGACCCCGTTGACCTGGTTTTCGCCGACCTTCACCGAGGCGCCGCGCGCCACCACGGGTGCCGCGATCTCGAGCAACGAATCCGGGGTATCCTCGATGATTTGATTGAGCCGCTCCGCACTCTCGGGGCGGATGATGGGACGGTTCTGGTAGTTCCACCAGTCCTCCACCGGGCCCCAGGGCCACTTCTGCACGTAAAGCACGTCGTCGCCCAGCATCGCGAGACTGTTCTGAAACCCCCGGTCAATGCCGCTGATGGCCGTGCCCATGAGCGTAACCGCCACGATGCCGATGATGACACCCAGGGCCGTGAGCACCGAGCGCATCTTGTTCGCGCGGATCTGCGCAAAGGCGATCCGGAAGGACTCGTTGATCTCGTAGATGACGCGTTTCATACCCAAAACACCTCAGTCCGCCGGCCGGTCGCTTTCGATCAGTCCATCCCGCAGGCGCACGATCCGGCGGGCATGGCGGGCGATGTCCTCCTCGTGCGTGACCACAATGATGGTGTTTCCCTGCTCGTAGAGTTGCTCGAACAATTCCATGATCTCGACGCCGGTGCGGGAGTCGAGATTACCGGTCGGCTCGTCGGCCAGGATGATCGAAGGCCGGTTGACCAGGGCGCGGGCGATGGCCACGCGCTGACGCTGGCCGCCGGACAGCTCGTTCGGCTTGTGGCTCATGCGGTTGCCCAAGCCGACGTTTTCCAGCGCCTCGATGGCGCGGGCCCGGCGATCCTGCGCCGAAAACCCGGCGTAGATCAGGGGCAGCTCGACATTGCTCAGCGCGGTGGAGCGGGGCAGCAGATTGAAGGTTTGGAAGACGAAACCGATCTCACGGTTGCGGATTTCCGCGAGCTCGTCGTCCGACATGGCCGCGACGTGCTTGCCATTGAATTCATACCGGCCGGCCGTGGGCGTATCGAGGCAGCCCAGCATGTTCATGAGCGTGGACTTGCCGGACCCGGACGGACCCATGATGGCGAGGTATTCGTTGCGATGGATCTTGAGGGCCACGCCGAGGAGGGCGTGAATGGTTTCCGAGCCCATTTTGTAGAGCTTGGTCACGCCTTCGATTTCGATCACGAGGGGACCGGGCGGGCGCAAGGGTCGCGCAAAGGACGGAGCAGGAGGAGGTGTCATGACGACAGCGGAGGTGGGCACCGGAGGTTTACTTCTTGTCCTCTTCCTTTTTCGGCTTCTCCAACTGCACGGCCGCGCCGTCCTTGAGCTTGCGGCTGATGGCGGCATAACTGCCGGACACGACCTCGTCGCCGGACTTCACGCCGGACTTCACCTCGATATGGGTGTTGTCGGCGATGCCGGTCTCGACCTTTTGCATGCGGACCTTGCCGCCTTCCTTGATGAAAACCACGCGCTGCAGCAGGTCGCGGGTGCGGCGGGCCTGGTTGCGCTCCTCGGCAACCTCAAGGTCGTTGCCGGATTTTTCCCGGGCTTCCTTGGCCTTCTGCTGCTGCAGTTCCTCGCTCGTCTTGCCGCCTTCCGCCCGCACCGTCACGCTCTGGATCGGCACGGCGACGACGTTTTCAACCGTCTGGGTCTCGATATCGGCCGTGGAGCTCATGCCGGGACGCAGCTTGGTATCGCGCTCGGAAATGCGGATCTTGACCAGGAAGTTGGCCACCTCGTCCGTGGCCGAAGCCTGGGCCTGGGAGTTCGCGGTGCCCGTGCCCTGGGCGGAGGAACTGATCTCCTTGACCGTGCCCGCCAGCTTGCGGCCGGGCAGGGCATCGACCGTCAGCACGGCCTTGTCGCCGAGCTTGACGTTCACGATGTCGTTCTCGTTCACCTTGACGCGGACTTCCATGTTGCTCAGGTCGGCCACGCGCATGATTTCGGTGCCCTCGAACTGGCCGGTGCCGACCACGCGCTCGCCGACTTCGCTGGTGAGGGAGCTGATGCTTCCGTCCATCGGCGAATAGATCGTGGTCTTGCTCAGTTGGTCGCGCGCCTGGTCAACCGAACCGGCCGTGCGCCGGATCTGCGCCAGCGACGATTCATACTCGGCCTGGGCCACTTCCAGGTTGGTCTTGGCGTTCAGAAATTCCGCATCGGAAATCAGTTTCTTGGTGTAGATCTCCTGGGCCTGCCTGAGATCCTCCTCGGCTTTGCCGAGACGGGCTTTGCTCAGGACGCTGCTGGCCTTGGACGACAGGAGCGATGCCTCCTGCTGCTCGAGCTGGGCCTGATAGTAGTCGGGCTTGATGCGCACGAGCAGATCGCCCTTCTTCACGAGGTCGCCCTCCTTGACCGGCATCTCGATGATTTCGCCCGCGACCTCGGGTGAGATCTTGACCTCAACCTCGGGCTGCACCTTGCCCGTAGCCGTGACCACCTGGGTGATGGTTTTCACAAAAGCCTTTTCGACGGTGACCATGGTGCCCGCGTCCTTCTTGCGCCCGGATATGATGCCGGCGGTGACAAGACCGGCGAGCAGGACGGTGCCGCCGATGATGATCCATTTTTTTCTGGATTTACGGTGCGGCGTGCTGGAGGGAGCGGGAGCGGAGGCGGGGGCTTGGTTCATGGGACTCGGAATGAAATTAAGTAAATCGCGCCAGTCTTGTGACCGGGCGCAGGCCGTGCGTCAGCCCTGGATGCTGGAACAATTGTGGAGGGGCCCACAACGACCCCTCCACAACACACAACTGACACTACGAACGAACTGTCTGACTGTCGATACCAGTGAAGGCCCAGCCTGGTCGACGAACCCTTCACCACCGGCAACGCCAAGGTATGGCGTGGCGAGGGAAGGATGGCAGGCCCGGCGGAAGCTAGCTGGCATGCCTCGACAACACCCTCTCCCAGGAAAAGTTACACACATCTTTGATGAGCGGCCCGGGTGGCGGATGGGCGGGAGCTCCCGGATTGGAACCACGGCGACTGTGACCGCTCAATCCTTCGGCCTGCCGCCCAATGGTCCGCCCCGACAATGCCTGTGACGTTGGACAACTGGGCGGGCGCAGCTTCGCCGGGGTCAGGTTTCGTCCGGCTATTGGCAATGCCCGTGTCCATCCGCCCCGTGGGCGTGGCCGTGCTGCAATTCCTCCGCCGTGGCCGGACGGACCGCCACGACCTCAACATCAAAGGTGAGATCCACACCCGCCAAGGGGTGATTCGCATCCAGCGTCACATGGTCGTCCGCGATGGCCACCACCGTGACCACGGGCGCGAACCGGTCGGCGCCCGCCTGAAACTGATCGCCGATCTTCAGCTCTCCCTCGACCGGAAGCTGCGCCCGCCGGACCTGGCGGACCTGGTTGGAGTCGCGCTCACCATAGGCGCGGGCCGCGGGCACCTGCACGCAGGTCTTGGTGCCGGCGGGCACGTTGCGCAATTGTTCGTCGAGGCCGTCGATGATCTGGCCGGCTCCCTCCAGATAGACGATGGGGTCTCCGCCCGCGGAGGTATCCAGCACCCGCCCGGCGGGATCGCGTAATGTGTAGTGAAAGGTGACGACGTTTTTGCTCATGTTTCCTGGCGGAGTACTTCCAGCGGCGGATGGTCGGTGACCCCACGGCTCGAAAGCAAGCCCGTGAGTAGCGTGACGGCCGTGACCGCGCATACCGCCAGCGCCAGCGTCCCCACGGATACCGAGGTGGAGGTCTTCAAAACGAATTGGGCCAGCAGGGCGTTGGCCGCAACGGCGAGCAGGCAGCCCACCACCGCCGCCAGGATGCCGAGAATCGAATATTCCACCAGTTGGATCTGCATCAGCTGGCGGCGCGTGGCCCCCAGCGTGCGGAGCAGCACCGTCTCCCGGATTCGTTGATAGCGGCCGGTCAACACAGCCCCCACGAGGACGATGACCCCGGTGGCCACGGTAAACAGCGCCATGAACTGCACCACCAGCGCAACCCGGGAGAAGATCGCATCAAAGGTCTGCAACAGCAGCGCCAGATCGATGGCCGAGATATTGGGATACTCCCGCACCACCGCCTGTTGCAGCCGGGCGGAGTCGGCCGGGGTGGCGGCACGCAGGGCGACCACGAAAAATTTGGGCGCGGCCTCCAGCACGCCTTCGGGAAAAACGATGAAGAAGTTGGGCTGCATCCGCTGCCAATCCACCTTGCGCACGCTGCCCACCCGCGTGAGGAGAGACACTCCCTGGACATCGAACTCCACCTCGTCGCCCAGTTTCAGGCGCATGTCGCGCGCCAGGCCCTCTTCAATGGAGATGGGAATCACCGGCGCACCTTCCGGCACGCGACCGGTGAATTGGCCCTGCACCAGCGATTCCGTTTCGGTAAGCTCCGCCCGAAAGGTTGAGCGGTACTCCCGGCGCAGCGTCCAGCCCGGGATGGCTGTCGCCTTGTCATTCAACAGGTCCTCCACGCTGCGGCCCTGCAGACCGCGGATGCGCATGGTCACGATGGGGGCCTGCTGCCGCGCCGGCACGCCCTCGCGCTCGAGCAGGGCGTTCAGCGGCCCGATCTGGTCGTCCTGAATGTCGAAGAACAAAAGATTCGACCGGCCATTGCTGCCCGTGCCCTGAATCTGGCCCAGCAAGGTCGTCCGGGTGAGGTAAAGCGTCAGGATGAGAAACGTGCCCAGGCCCAGGGCGAGCAGCAGGAGGACGGTGCGGTTATTGGGCCGGTAGAGATTGGCCACACCCTGGCGCACGACATAGGGCAGCCGGCGCGGAAACCAGCGTCGCGCCGCCCAGGCGACCAATTGCGCGAGGCCGGCCAGCACCCCGAACCCCACGCCCAGGGCCCCGGCAAAACCCAGTCCCAGCGTCAGGCTGCGTGTCTGCCACACCGCAAAGCCCACAATGGCGCCGACAATCAGCACCCCGAGCGTGATGCGCCACGGATCCGGCCCGCCCACCCGCTCGGCGAAGGCCGAGCGCAAGGCCACCAGCGGCGACACCCGGCGCACCGTCAGCAGCGGCAGCAGCGTGAAAAGCAGGCAGATGACCAGGCCCGCGCCCATGCCGCGGGTCACCGCCGGCCAGTCCACGGCAAATTTCACATCAAACGGCAGGAATCCCGCGAGGAGATGCGGCAACAGGAGTTGCACCGCGACCCCGAGGGCGGCGCCCAGGACGGCCCCGAACAAGCCCAGCCCCAACCCCTGCACGAGATACACGGCGAAGCTCTGCCGCGCACTGGCCCCCAGGCAGCGCAGCACGGCCACGGTGGTGATTTTCTGCCGCACGTAGACATGGATCGCACTGGCCACACCGATCGCGCCGAGGAACAGCGCCACAAAGCCGACCAGGCTGAGAAATGCGTAGACGTTGTCCAGCACCCGGCCGAGGTCGCGCTTGCGCTCCGCCACAGTGTCGTAATTGAGCCGCTCGGTGCGAAACTTCTCCCTCATGGTCAGCTCGATTGCGACGGGATCGACGGCCGACGGCAGCTTCAGGGCGATGCGGTGCCGTACCAGGCTGCCCGGACCCGCCAGCCCGGTTGCCGTCAGCTGGGTGAGTGGAATGTAGGCCCGGGGGGCCAACTGCGTGACCGCCATGGATTCCCCTGGAACCTTGAGCACCGCGCCGAGCACGGTGAAATCCACCTTGCCGAGCCGCACCTTGTCGCCCGGCTTCACTCCGTACTGATTGAGCAGGGTTTCCTCCAGAATGACCACTGGCCCGCCTGTCGCCAGCCGGACGGTCGCTTCCGCCGGCCGGGTAAGAAACTCGCCGTAAAAGGGGAACCGGCCCTCGATCGCGCGCACCTGCACGAGCCGCGTCCGGCTCCCTTCCCCAGGGTGAAAAACCATCATGGAGGAGAACGACACCTCCCGCGCCTGCTCGCCGCCAAGACCGCGGAGGTGTTCCTGCACGGCCGGCACAATGGGCTGACGCGAGGTGATGACCAGACCCGCCCCCAGCAATCCCCGGGCCTGATCGTCGATCGCCTCCCGCAGGTTGGCGGTGAAGGAGCCGATGGCCACCAGGGCGGCGATGCCGAGCACCACGGAAAGCGAAAAAAGCGCCAGCCGCCGCCGCGAGGCCCGCGAATCCCGCCATGCCATTTTCAGGACAAAGGTCATGCGGCGGAGTCGCTCACCACCGCCCCGCTGCGCAGGCGGATGATCCGCTGGCAGCGCTTCGCCAGCTCCAGATCGTGGGTGACCAGCACCAGCGTCGTGCCGCGCTCCCGATTCAGGCCAAAAACCAGCTCGGTCATCGCCGCCGCCGTATCGCCATCCAGGTTTCCCGTCGGTTCATCGCAGAACAGCACCTTCGGCCGGTTCATGAAGGCCCGGGCCAGGGCCACGCGCTGCTGCTCGCCGCCGGAAAGCTGCACCGGGTAATGGTCGCAGCGCTCCCCCAGCCCCACCCGCGTCAGCAGTTCGCGCGCCTCGTCCTCGCGGCCGCCTTCGCCACGCAATTCGACCGGGACGAGCACGTTTTCCAAGGCCGTCAGCGTCGGGATGAGCTGGAAATTCTGAAACACAAAACCCACATGCCGGTTGCGCACGAGGGCCCGGGCATCCTCGTCCAAATCGCCGAGCTTCTCCCCGGCCAGCATCACGTCCCCGCTGGTAGCCGTATCGAGGCCGGCGCAGAGGCCCAGCAGCGTGGTCTTGCCGCTGCCGCTGGGGCCGACAATGGCGAGGCTGGCGCCCGAAGGCAGGCTGAAGCTCACCTCGCGCAGTACGGTCAATGCACCCGCCCCGGCGGTTGACGCGTACATCTTGGTGAGCCGCTCGACTTTCAGCATAATGTCATCAGTCATGTTGCGAATTGCCCACATAAACCGAGAAATTGCACGAACACTAGTTTAAGCGGTCGATTTTCCATGCGTCTTCGGATCCTGACACTCTTTTTCGGCCTGCTATCCGGGTTCACCAACCTCGGGGCCGCCGAAACGCGCACCGTGGTCTTTCTCGGGGACAGCATCACGGCCGGCTACGGTCTGGATAACCCCGGTGCTGAGGCTTATCCGGCCCTGATCCAGGAAAAGATCCGCGCCGCCAGCCTGCCCTGGCGCGTCGTCAACGCCGGAGTCAGTGGCGACACCACGGCAGGCGGCCTGCGCCGGCTCGACTGGATTCTGCGCCAGCAGGTGGATGTCTTGGTGGTCGCACTCGGCGGCAACGATGGACTCCGTGGAATCGATCCCAACGTAACCCGGGATAACCTTCAGGCCATCATCGACCGCGCCCGGCTGAAGCAGCCCGCCATCCGCATCGTGCTCGTCGGCATGCAAATGCCGGCCAACATGAGCGAGGAATTCGCGCAGCGCTACCGGGAGATTTTCCCTGCACTGGCCGACAAGAACCATACGCCGATCATACCGTTTCTGTTGGAGGGAGTCGGGGCCGTGCCCGAGCTAAACCAACCTGATCTCATCCACCCGACCGCCCGCGGCCAGTCTGTCATTGCCGGCACCGTCTGGACCTACCTACGCTCCGTGCTGCAATGATGCACCCCCGTCATCTGCTGGCCCTTGGCAGCACCCTGGCCTTCGCCTTGTCCCCGATCCGGACCTCCGCCCTCACCTTCGACACCCAGGTGCAGGCCGCGGCGACCTGGGCGGAAAATCTCAGCCGCACCTCCCACCTGCCGACGCAGAAATCCGCGCGCGTCTTTGCCTCCAGCGCCACCCTCGCCAGCTCGCGCCAACTTAGCAGCGACTGGCTGCTGGTGACCGAGGGCGAGCTATCGATCCAGCATGTGCCCCGCTATGACGGCCTCGATCATCTCGGCGGCGGCGTCTCACTCAACCTGCGCCGGAAATTCGGCCTCGGGCCCTACGTGCCCGTCCTGCAACTCGAAGCCGGCCTGCGCGGTGAATCCGCCCGTGAATCCGGTCGCAACGGCTGGCAGCCTGCCGCCGGGGTGCGCCTTTCCCAGCGGTTCACCGAACTGTGGCGCGCCAGCGGTGGCGCCGGCTGGACGCACTTCATCGCGGAACACGAACCCTTCGACGTGCAATCCCGGCGGATTTTCCTCGAGACCACCTTTGACGTGACCGCGCGCTGGCAACTCTCCCTCGGCGCCGCCCGCCAGCGGGGCGAATTCACCGCCAATGCCGCCGGTGCCGTCTGGTCGCAGGCCCTCGGCGGCGCACTCGGTCCGGCCATCTTCAATCATTACAACACGCTCGCCTGGGAGGTCAGCAACACCTTCGGTCCCGGCTGGGTCGCCTACCGCATCCGCGACAGCCGCGCCGATCAGTGGTGGCTGCAGATCGCCCCGGCCCTCACCGACCAGACCACTTTGGCCATGCGCTACGAAGCGGTGCGCGTGATCAACGCCATCGGCATCGATTACGATTCCGCCTTCTGGACCCTGAGTCTGGCCCATCGCTTCTGACCATGCGTCTCCCGCGGTTCATTTTCCTTTTTGTCCTGACCGGCCTGACCCTGCGCGCAACCGACGGCTCGCTCACGGTCAGGGTGCAGCACGGCGAGATGCCCCTGGCCGACGCCGTGGTCTCGCTCACACCCCTGGACGCCACCCTTCCGCTTCCCGCGGTTTTCCCGGCAGTGACCATCGCCCAGGAAGACAAGGAATTTGATCCCTACGTCACCCCGGTGATGACTGGCACCCGCGTCAATTTCCCCAATCGCGACAACGTCCAGCACCACATCTACTCACTATCAAAGCCCAAGCGCTTTGAGAAACCGCTCTATGCGAGCGGCGCCTCCGAGTCGGTGTTGTTCGACCTGCCCGGCGTCGTCGCCCTCGGCTGCAACATCCACGACTGGATGATCGGCTACATCGTCATCCTGCCCACGCCCTGGTTCGCCAAGTCCGACACCGGTGGCAGTTCGCTCGTGACCGGATTTCCTCCTGGCCGCTACCGACTTGAGGTGTGGCATCCCCGCCTCGCCAAGCCCGTCACACGCGAGGTCACGCTAGCCGCCGGTGAAAACCCCGCCGAGGCGTTCACGCTCCAGTTGAAGCCCGACCGCCGGATCCGGCGCACCACCGACGGTCGTCCCGGCGGATACTGAGTCATGTCCGGGTTGCCCTCCTTCCGTCATTTCCGCACCCGGTTGCTCGTGCTGATTCTGGGCCTGCTGACCTCCGCCCTGGGCGTTTCCTATTTTCTGGTCACCCGGGCCAACCGGGCCAACGCCATCGCCCACATCGAGGAAAACCTGGCCGGCGCCCTGCGGGTGTTCCGGTTCTCCGTCGAACTCCGCCAGGAACGACTCGCGCAAAGTGCCAAGGTAGTCAGCGCCGACTGGCCCATGCGCACGCTTTACCTGCAGGAGGAACTCGACCGCCACACGCTCCGGACCACGCTGGAAAGTTATGCCGAGCGACTGGAAGTGCCCGTCGTGACCGCCTTCGGCACCGACGGGGAAATGCTGGCCTCCACCATGGAGGGGCTGCGTGACGAGCATTGCGGACCCTTCCGCCACCTCGTGCAAAAGGCCGAAGCGGAAAGCGCCGACCAGGCCGGGGATTTCGCCTACCTGGACGGCCGGCTGCACGTCCTCGTCGTGGTTCCTCTCTACGCGCCGCGGCCGAACATCATCGGCTGGTTCGGCGCCGCCTTTCCCATCGATGACCGGTATGCGCAGGGACTCAAGCAGACCACCCTCGCCGAGGTCACCTTCGTCAGCGGTCCGGGCGAATCCAGCCACCGCGTGCTGGCCACCACCCTGCCGCCCGCTTGGGCGGCGGTCGTCGCGGGACAAATGCCCGCCTCCCGCACCGAGGCCGCGCAAACCAGCCTCGTGACCTTGGACGGTGAACCCTACGTCACGCTTTTCATCCCGCTGGGCCTCCTCGGGGACAACCCCGCGCGCATTGCCCTGCAACGCTCGCTGGCCGCCGAACTGGCGCCGTCGCGTGATCTGGAAAACATCATCGTGCTCATTTCGCTGGCCGCCCTCCTGATCGCCTTCCTCGCCGCCCTCGGCGCCGCACGCAATGTCAGCCAGCCCGTGCAGGCGCTCGCCGCGCACACCGAGGTCATCGCCCGGGGCGACTACGGCGCGCGGCTCGACCTCAAGCGTTCCGACGAACTCGGCCAGCTCGCCGAAAGTTTCAACCGCATGAGCGCCGGGCTCGCCGAGCGCGACCGCGTGCGCGACCTGCTCGACAAGAATGTCTCCCCCGAGGTGGCCGCCCAATTGATGCGCGAAGGCGCGGCGCTGGGTGGCGAGGAGCGCGAGGTCACCATCCTGTTCGCAGACCTCCGCGGCTTCACGACCCTCAGCGAAAAGATGCCGCCCCGCGAACTCATCACGCTGCTCAACCGTTACCTCGACGCTATGAGCGGCGCCATCGAGGCCGAGGGAGGCATCATCGACAAGTTCATCGGCGACGAAATCATGGCTCTCTTCGGCGCGCCGGTCGCCTCGTCCGATGGCGCCGACCGGGCCCTCGCCGCGGCCCTGGCCATGCGCGCAGCCCTGGCCGGTTTCAATGCGACGCTGGCCGCCGAAGGCCACCCGCCGCTCGCCTTCGGGGTCGGCATCAACACCGCCCGGGTGGTCGCCGGCAACATCGGCTCCCACCGCCGGTTGAACTATTCCGTCATCGGCGACGGGGTGAACGTGGCCGCCCGCCTGCAGACACTCACCCGCGATCCCGCCCACGGCACCGACATCATCCTCAGCGCCGCCACCCTTGCCGCCACCCGCAAGCCCTGGACCACGCGACACTTGGGCGCACTCGGAGTGAAAGGCCGGAAAGAAGCCGTGGAAATTCACGCCTTGGCCTGAAATACAGTCCCAACCAGCGGCGGCCGGTCTTGGTCGGCGGCATGCCATAAGCCTTGTGCCATGCCGAAAATCGCATTAGTGTGAAGCCATGAATAGGCGCTTGGCTTCTCTCGCGGGCCTGGTCGCGTTTGGATTGACCGCCGCACTCGCCAACAGTCAGACGACATTCACTTGGACGGGCAACGGCGCGAACAACGAATGGTTTACCGATGCCAATTGGGATGTCGCTCCGGCACCAAACAATGTGGACACAGCCAACGTGGTTTTTGGTGATTCAGGCAAAACCTACATTCAACTCTGGGCGGAGCCCAATCACTACGCGCTCGCCGTCCACGGCCTGACCATCGCCGGCAATACGCGCCCCTACCACCTTGATGGGAACTACGATGGCTACATGCCGATGACGATCGGCGCAGGCGGCATCACCTACAGCCCGGCCCAGCCGGTTCGCTCGTTGATTGAGGCCGATATTACCTTCGCCGGCGACCAAACCTGGGACATCACCAGCGGCACCTTGGTTCTCGCAGGCAACATCTATGACGGTGACAGCGACTACGTCTTCACCAAGACCGGCGCCGGCACCTTGGTATTGGGCTACTATGACAACAATTTCTATTACTCCACCATCAACCTGAACAACGGTCGGTTGGTCCTCAGTCCCACCAACGCTACTGGCTTACGTCCACTCGGGGATGCCGACCTGGTCATCGGCCCGGCCACCGGAGGCAATAATCCCATTATTGTGGCCGGAGACAGTTATTACGGCGGCTGGGTCGAAATCGACCGCAACATTACCCTCAACGGGGCCCTCACGACCGAGAATCAGCGCGAATTGTTTCTGGTCGGCACTTCATCGGTCATCTTAAACACGGACTCAACCATCAGGTCCCGCGGCATGCCTCTTTTCATTGAGGGCTCGATTGTGGACGGACCTTCCGGGACCCCGGCGCCCCGCAAGCTTACCGTTGATTCCTCCAACATCGTGGTACTGACGGGGAGTAACACCTACACCGGCGGCACCCATGTCATCAATGGCGTGCTGATTTTTGGCTCCGCCTACTCGATTCCCAGTTTTAACCTCGAAAGCGGATCGGTCGGTCATCTGTCCTCGGATCCCAATGGGTACATCGGCATCGCCGACAGCAATTTCGCCAACGGTTCCCAAGCCTATTTCATCAACGATTTCGACAAGGCAAACACCCATGGCACCATTGGTTTCGATTCGGATCCGGATGCCTTCATCAATACTTTCACCGGTAACATTGACCTGTCATCAACACCAACCGGCACGGCCTTTGCCACCGACGCCAGACTCGGTTCAGCCACGGAGGCGATCCTGAGCGGCACCATCACCCCGCAGGGCACCGCCTATCGCTTCGGCGGCGGCGGCGGCTGGCTGAAAGTCGAATCCCAACTGACGGACCAGACGACGCCCACCGCCGCAGCGCGTTCACTGGTGCTCAACTCGCCCGCAGCTTACCCACTGACACTGAAACTATCCAACATTGGCAACAACTACACCGGTGGGACCTCCGTCACCAATTCAGGCCTGATCTTTGGCACCGGCGGGATTGACCCGGCCTTCCCCAGTGGCACGCGCAACATCACGATCAACCAGGGCGGCTACGTGGGCTTTGAATACTGGGGCGACCAGGGCGAGGCGAACCTGGCCATCAACAGCCTGCAGAAGATTCATACCGGCTCCGTCGGCATGGTTGGATTTGACGAGGTTTATTCCCTTTCCGCCGCCATCGACCTGAGCGCGTTCACCAGCGCCCTCTACCTCGGCACCTCAACCTGGTTCAGCGAGGTGCCCGGGCTGACCGTCAGTGGCACAATCACCCCGGCCGGGGGGCCTTCCGCTCCCTATCGCTTTGCCGCCTACAAGGGTGGAGCGTTTGCAGTCGCGAGCCCCTTGTCCGGGGCCAACGGGGTGCATATTGGCGATCCCAACTCACCCGGCACCTTCGGCGATTACTTCGGGCAGGAGTATTCCACCGTTGCGCTCACCGGCAGTAATTCCGCCCTCACGGGCAATGTCACGCTCTTCGCCGGGCAGCTGATGGTCGGCCAAAACAACGGCGCCGTGGGCATTGATCCCACCAACGCCCTGGGCACCGGCACCCTCGTGATCGCAGGCATGACCTTGCCGACCGAATGGCGGGACGAATATGACGAGGTCCCCCGCCCCATGCTCGGCGCAACCCAGGTAGGGCTGATCATCCCGAACAACATCGCCCTGAATGCCGATCTGAACATAGCCGAAGCCAACGATCTCATCCTGGCTGGCAAGGTCAGTGGCACGGGGGAGATCTATTTGGAAGGTGGCTTTTATCTTAATTCCACCTGGCTCTCCTTGGACAATGATGCGAACGACTTCAGCGGCGGCATCTATCTCAACAGCTACAGCGGTCTGGATGTTAATGCCAACCACGCGACCGGCACCGGGCCGCTGGGGTTCGGCAACAGCAACAACTCGGAAGTGTATTTCAATACCTCCGCTCCGGTCATCGGCGGCCTGGTGAGCCGGGAGGAATATGACTATGCCACCCTTTACACCACGCTTTCGGGTGCTGTGCTGACGATTGACCAGTCATTCAACAGCACATTCAGGGGTGCTTTCATATCGGGTGTCACTTACCCAGATCCGGAATCCCTCCGCATTGTAAAGACCGGAACTGGAACCCTGCGCCTGGAATATGGTGGCATGTATTTCTCCAACGGCACGATCGAGGCCTCATTACCTGGCACCCCTGAGGTGAGCCTGCAGGTCAACCAAGGGACACTGGTTATTGGCAATAATTTCTACTTGGGGGAGCCGTACACGACCACTTTCTGGGTCCATGGCGGCACCCTGGCCCTGGACGGCGGCTACGTGTATAGTCCGGTCGTGGTGGATAACGGCGGCCGGATCGCGGGTTTCGGCACTTTTGCCACCTCAGTCAGCATCGGTAACGGTGCCAGTGTATCACCGGGCCTGTCCGGTGTATCCGCAATCGGTATGCTGAATATCAATCATTTGGAGCTGAACAGCGGCGGTATCTACGAATGGCAGATCCAGGATCCCAATTCCAGTCTGCCAGGTGGCTGGGATTACGTCTCGGTCTTCGGCATCGGCACCCTGGTAATCAATGCGACCGTTGAATCCCCGTTCTCCATCAAGATCATGTCCCTGAATGCCGGTGGATCGGCCGGGTCGCTGAGCGGGTTTGATCCCAGCCAGTCGTATGCCTGGACCCTGATGCTCTACGACGGTATGACAGGAGGCTTTGATCCCGCCAAATTCGTCATCGATAGCTCGGGCTTTGCCAACAGCCTGTCCTTCAATGAACAGGGTAACGGCGCATTCAGTTTGAGCCTGTTCAGCGCGAGCGAATTCGAAAATTATCTCATGCTGAACTTCACGCCGGTCCCCGAGCCCTCCACCTATGCGCTGATGGCGCTTGGCCTAGGCTTGATTGGCTGGGTGGCATGGCGGCGGCGCGTTTAATTTTTTCGCGCTAAGTAATCCCACCGGACCGCTTTCCGGTGACTGATTGCATTATCCAAAGCCATTGGATTGCAACAATAGCCTTGTGACCCATAGCACAGCACGTAGCCTCTCGCTATGAACCACACCAAGTTCACCCCGACATGGTTGGCCGTGCTTGTATTTCTGGGATTCTTCCCTGCCTGGTTGTCCGGTCAGACCACCGTCACATGGACAGGATTGGGCTCTGGCAATGGGACGAATATCGCCTCAAACTGGCTGGGTAATACCCTGCCGATCAATGACGGTTCGGAAGAATACATCTTTGGGCCATCAGCCAGGTATTTTATTACGTTCAACAACGATGTTAATGCCCGCAAGGTGTCCATTGTCGGCAACACCGTGCCGTATCATTTGGACGATGATTACGGAGTCCTGAACATCGGCGATGGCGGACTGGTGTATGCCCCTGCGACCCCGGTGCACTCCTTCACTGCGGCCTACCCTGTGGAGGTTGCGGTCAACCAGACTTGGGACATCCAGAGCGGAGCCTTTGAAGTGGAATACGACATTTCGGGCGCCGGCCAGATTACGAAATCCGGCGCCGGCCTGCTGATCCTGCGCGAGCAATACAGCGGTTCCTGGACCGGGGGACTCAACCTGGCCGAGGGGCGTCTTGGCATCGGACCGGCCTATTCGAGCCTAACCAACGTTCTTGGTTCCGGCCCGCTGACGTTCAGCGGAGGCACGCTGGTTGTCTCGAGCCACTTTTCCTATTATTACTATGCAAACAACAGCGTCGTTCTAGCCAATCCTGTGGTCAGCAACGGCACCATCAAGATCGAGAACGAGAGCGATTTGACCTTCTCCGGGGGCGTCACCCTGAACGCCGACACCACGGTGCAGGTGCGCGGCATGCCGTTGTATGTGAATAGTGCCATCACCGAATCCGGCGGCCCGCGCAAACTCACGGTTAACTCCGATGGACTGGTGGTGCTCACCGGGGCAAACAGCTACACCGGCGGCACCCATGCCGCCAGAGGAGCATTGATCTTTGGCAACCTGGCCTCGTTGCCGGCCACGCCGGGCCCGAATGCGCTCAGTTCAACCACGCTCGGCTATATCGGATTCGGTGACACCGTCTCCACTGATCAGCAGACCGATTTCATCAACCGCTTCAACAAGGCGGCCACCTTCGGCACCCTGGGCTTTGATACCGACCCGAATTCATCTGTCCATACCTTCACCGGCAACATCGACCTCACTGGATTCGCCGCCAGCGCCAGGCTTGGTTCCGCCACGAATGCGATCCTGTCCGGCACCCTCACGCCCCAGGGGATTGAATACCGCTTCGGCGGCGGCGGCGGTCGGCTGGAAGTCACTTCCCAGCTCACCGATCAGGTCACCCCGGTATCCGCCGCCCGATCATTGGTGCTCGATTCGCCCGCGGCCTCTCCCCTGACCCTCAGGTTGACCTACAATGGCAACAACTACAGCGGCGGCACCTCAGTCACGAATTCAGGGCTGATCTTTGGCTCCAGCGGCATGGACACCACCTTTCCAAGTGGCACGCGTGATATCTCCATCAACAACGGCGGCTACGTCGGTTTTGAGTACTGGGGCGACCAAAGCGACTCGAACCTGGTCATCAACAGCCTCCTGAAGATCCACACCGTCTCCGTGGGCATGGTCGGCTTTGACGGGATATATTCAACTTCGGCCCCCATCGACCTGAGCGCCTTCACCAACGCCCTCTACCTCGGCACGGCCACCCTGTTCGGCGAAGGGGCCGGACTCACCCTCAGCGGAACCATTACCCCGGCAGGCGGACCTGCCGCACCCTATCGCTTTGCCGGTTACAAGGGTGGCGCCCTCGAGGTCGTGAGTACGCTCGTCGGTGCCAACGGAGTGCATATTGGCGACCCAAATTCACCCGGCTCGTTCGGGGATTACCTGAACCAGGAGTATTCCACCGTGGCGCTCTCCGGCAACAATTCCGCCCTGACGGGCAATGTCACGCTGTATGGCGGCCAACTCATGGTCGGCCAGACTAACGGTACGGTCGGCATCGACCCCACGACAGCCCTGGGCACGGGCACGCTGGTGGTCGCGGGCATGACCCTGCCCGCTGAATGGCGGGACGAAGACGACGAACCACCCGCACCCCAGCTCGGCACCATTACGAACGGCCTGATCCTGCCCAACAACATTGTCCTGAATCACGACCTCAACATTGCCGAGGAAAACCACCTCGTCCTGAACGGCCAGATCAGCGGCACCGGGGAAATCTACTTGGAGGGCAGTGCCTACGTCTCCTATCCGACTTGGCTTTCCCTGAACAACGACACCAATGACTTCAGCGGCGGCATCTATCTTGCCAGCTACAGCAAGCTCGATGTGAACGCCAATCATGCCACCGGCACCGGTCCGCTGGCGTTCGGTTACAGCAGCCAGGCCGTGGTGAATTTCAATACCATCGCCCCGGTGATCGGCGGTCTCAGCAGCCGTGAATATGCCGATTTTGCCACGCTGTACGCGGGGCTGACCAACACAGTGCTGACGATCAACCAGGCCTTTGACAGCGGATTCTCCGGTGATTTCCGTTCCAATGCCACTTATCCGGCCGACAATTTCCGCGTCGTCAAAAACGGCGCCGGTACGCTCCGCCTGGAAGATGGCGGGTTGTACTTTTACCACGGTACGGTCGAGGCGGGTCTGCCGGGCAGCCCGGAGGTCAGCCTGCAGGTCAACCAGGGCACGCTGGTGCTCGGTGGTAGTTTCTACACCGGCGAAACCGCTGCCGCCACGGTTTGGGTGCACGGCGGCAATCTGGCACTGGAGGACGGCCATTACCTCTACAACCCGGTGGTCGTGGACAACGGCGGACGGCTCTCCGGCTCCGGCAACTTCACCAACAATGTCAGCATCGGATCAGGCGCCATCCTGGCACCTGGGCTGACCGGAGTTGGCGAAATCGGCCGCCTGCAGTTTGCGCACCTGGAGTTGAACAGCGGCGGCATCTACGAATGGCAGATTCAGCATCCCTCCTCCCTTGCCCAGGGCGGCAGCGATCTGATCGACGTCTATACCAACGCAACCCTGGTCATCAATGCGACCGCCGAATCCCCCTTCTCCATCAAGATCATCTCGCTCAACACCGGCGGCAGCGCCGGAGACCTGAGCGGTTTTGACCCCAGCCAATCCTATTCTTGGATTCTATTTTCCTACGATACCATGTCCGGCGGATTTGACCCCGCCAAATTCGCCGTCGATTCCGCCGGCTTCACCAACAGCCTGGCTTTCAACGAACAGGGCAACGGCACCTTCAGCGTGAGCCTGCTCAGCCTGAGCACCTACGACAATTATCTCATGCTTAACTTCACCCCCGTGCCCGAGCCTTCCACCTATGCGCTGATGGCGCTCGGCTTGGGCCTGATCGGCTGGGTGGCCTGGCGGCGGCGCGCGAACTGATAAATGCAA
>CAZFHG010000007.1:0-34935 GCA_964518665.1 uncultured Opitutaceae bacterium
AGTTTGGCCTACCCGATCCAGTGCCGGCTGAAGCGCGGCACTACGTACGGCTTCGTGCTGGTCGGATGTGACTCATCCCCAGTGACCGCAGTTACTTCAACGCCAGTTCGATCAAAAAGCCGAGGAGACCGGTGACGGGAAGGGTGAGCACCCAGGCCCAGATGATGCGCTCCACTAGGCCCCACTTAACGGCGCTGAGGCGCTTGGAGGCGCCGACGCCCATGATGGAGGTGGAGATGACGTGGGTCGTCGAGAGGGGTACGCCGATCGTCGAGGCGCCGTGAATGATGAGCGCGGCGGTGGTCTCGGCGGCGAATCCATGGATGGGCTGCAGCTTCACCATCTTGTGGCCCATGGTGCGGATGATGCGCCAGCCGCCGGCGGCGGTGCCGGCGGCCATGGTGAGTGCGCAGGAAATCATGACCCAGCGGGGCACTTCAAACACGGGCGTCTCCAGGAAGGCGATCGCGGCGGGCAGGTCCTTGAAAATCCCCGCCTGGGTGCCGGTGAAGAGGGCGAGCGTGATGATGCCCATGGTTTTCTGGGCGTCGTTCGAGCCGTGGCTGTAGCCCATGAAGCCGGCGCTCACGAGCTGGGCCTTGCCGAAGATCAGGCCGACGATGCGCGGGGTGGCCTTCCGCAGCACGGCCATCAGGAGGAACATGAGGATGGCGCCGATCGCAAAGCCGAGGAACGGCGAGGTGAACATGGGCAGCACGATCTTCGGCCACAGGCCGCTGTGCCCGCCATGGCTGTCAATGACGTGCCACTTGAGCGCGCTCCAGTTGCCGCCCGACGAGGCCATCGTCGCTCCGCAGAGTCCGCCCACCAGGGCATGGCTCGAACTCGAGGGCAGGCCGAGCCACCAGGTCAGCAGGTTCCAGACGATCGCGCCGAGCAGGGCGCTGAGCACCGTGGTCATGTTGACGAAACTGGTATCCACCAGTCCCTTGCCGATGGTGGTGGCCACCGCCGTGCCCATCAGTGCACCGAGCAGATTCCAGAAAGCCGCCCAGGCCACGGCCTGGCGGGGCGTCAGCACCTTCGTCGAGACGACGGTGGCGATGGCATTGGCCGTGTCGTGAAAACCGTTGATGTACTCGAAGACGAATGCGGCCAGCAGAACGAGCAGGAACAGCGTCATGGGGACGGGTGGACGCGGCTCAGGAGTACTTCAACACGATCTGGACGACGACATTGCCGGCATTGCGGCAACGGTCCACGGCGCGTTCCACCAGTTCGTAAATTTCCTGCAGGATGACGAGTTCCTTGGCGTCGCACGGTCCGTGATAAAGCTCCTTCAGCAGGTCGAGCATCACCTTGTCGGCCTCGCCCTCGGCGTACTGCAGGCGGTCGTTGGCCTCGCGGATGCGCTCGATGTTGGTGCCGCCGCGCAGTTCCTTGACCATGAACACCACGGCATCCGAGGCCACTTGCAGCAGTTCCGCCTGCCGCTGGAAGGCGGAGTATGGGACTTTGCCGGGATAGATGGAGAGCCGCTCGACGATTTTTTCGACCGACTTGGGTATGCGGTAGAGGGCGAAGGAGAGCGCCTCGATGTCCTCGCGCTCGAGCGGAGTCACGAAGGTCTTGCTCAGCGCTTCCGTCATTTCATGCCGGACCCGCTTTTCCTTGCGCCGGCTCTGGACGAATTCGTCGAGGTTGGCAGGGGAGGCGCCGGCGCCCAGGTGCTTCAAGTAAGTGCCGAAAAGGGTGACGCTGGTATTGGCCGCATCCGCCCCCTCCTCAAGCAGGTCGTAAAACTTATCCTCTTTGCCGAATAGCTTTTTGAGCGAGAACATGCGCCTGTTTGACTAGGGGTGAATTGGACAAACGTGCAACCAATCATTCTGCCAACTTCTAGGCCCGTCCGCGCAACCGGGCCCACAGCAGGCCCGTATACTCATATACCGCCTTCGTGCTGCGCTCGAGGCCGCTGAGGTCGCAGGTCCAGTCGTTCCAGCGGAAATCCGGGTTGGGTTTGGTGACAAAATCCGTGGGGCAGGGGACCGGGGCGAGTCCGTGCCGGCGCATGAGGGCGACGGCGCGGGGCATGTGCGAGGCGGAGGTCACGAGGGCAAACGGCTCCGGGCCGAGCAATTCCGCCAAAGCACGGACCTCGTCCTCGGTGTCGCGGACGTTTTCCAGCAATTGCAGCCGTCCGGCCCCGATCCCGAGCCCGCGGGCCGCCCCGGCCAGGACGGCGGCATGGGTGGCGTAGCCGGGCTGGCCCGGCCCGGTGCAGATCACCCTGGCTTGTGGCAGCAGATGCGCGAGGCGCACTCCCTCGGCGATCCGGGCAAGGGCCGAGGAGCTCAGCCGGTGCGAATCGGCCAGTCCGGGTGTATCCGTATGGCCGCCGCCGAGCACCACGATGGTCCGGCAGGCAGCCAGGTCCTGCGGCAGCGATGCGCTGGCCGCCAGTTCCGGGATGGCGGGATAGCGGTATTCCAAGGGGCGGAGCAGCGCCATACCTGTCTGTTTGTGGCTCAGGACCAGCAACAACCCCAGTCCAGTCAATGCCAGGCCGCGCCCCAACCGCACCCGGCGCGTGAAAACCGCGAGGAGGGTTCCGACGAGTATAAGCATCACGCAGAACTGCAGTGGCATTAGAAAGTAAGAAACGGCTTTCTTTAGTGCGAAGAGCATGGACGGGAAATGGTGGCGGCTGACCACCGGCAGCCGGTGTATTGGGGTGAAACCCCGGCCGGGGAACGAGCCAATTATGCGCAGGTGCCGACCTGGCGCTTCCTGCCAATCGCCGCATCGCGAATGCCAAGATATGCGCAGCAGGGGACCGCATTTCTTGGCATTCTGATTGCGGCCCGCGGGACCACTTCCAAAGGGCCATCCATACCATGCCCAGCCAGTCTGCCACTCCCGTTTTCGCCACCTGTGATGCCAACGAGGCGGTCGCCTCCACGGCCTACCGGCTCAATGAGCTGGTCGTGATCTATCCCATCACGCCGTCCTCACCCATGGCGGAATTCTGCGATGAATGGTCCGCCGCCGGACGCAAAAACCTCTGGGGCGAGATCCCGCGCGTGGTCGAGATGCAGTCCGAGGGCGGCGCCGCCGGCGCCGTGCATGGCGGCCTGCTCGGCGGCGCGCTCACGACGACCTTCACGGCCTCGCAGGGCCTGCTGCTGATGATCCCCAATCTCTACAAGATTGCGGGCGAACTGCTGCCCCTGACCCTGCATGTGAGCGCCCGCGCGCTCGCCGCCCAGGGCCTTTCGATCTTCGGCGACCACTCGGACGTAATGGCCTGCCGCGCCACGGGCTGCGCCCTGCTGTGCAGCAACTCCGTGCAAGAGGCGCATGACCTCGCCCTGATCGCCCACACCGCGAGCTACAAATCGCGCATCCCCTTCATCCATTTCTTCGACGGTTTCCGGACGTCGCATGAGGCGCAGAAGATCACCATGCTCTCCGATGCCCACATCCGCGCCATTGTGCCGGAGGAGGACATCGCGTCCTTCCGGGCCCGGGCCATGTCGCCGGATCGCCCCACTGTTCGGGGCACGGCGCAGAACCCCGACGTTTATTTCCAGGGCCGCGAGGCGGTGAACCGCTTCTATGATGCCCTCCCGGGCATCGTGCAGGGTGTCATGGATCGCTTTGCCGCCGTGACCGGCCGGTCCTATCATCTGTTTGAGTACCATGGACATCCCGAGGCCGAACGCGTGATCATCGCCATGGGCAGCGGCATCGAGACCATCGAGGAGACCGTCGACTGGATGGTCGCCCGCGGTGAAAAGGTCGGTGTCATCACCGTCCGCCTGTTCCTCCCCTTCCACCTGAAATCGTTTCTCGCGGCGCTGCCCAAGTCGGTCAAGGCGATCGCCGTGCTCGACCGCACCAAGGAGCCCGGTTCGATCGGCGAGCCGCTTTATCAAAACGTGCAGTCGGCCCTCGCCGAGGGTCGCTCGCCGCTGGCCGGTTCGCCCCGCGTGGTCGGCGGACGCTACGGCCTCGGCTCGAAGGAATTCACCCCCGGCATGGTCAAGGGCGTGTTCACGCACCTCGTCGGCTGGGAGCCGCAGAACCATTTCACCGTGGGCATCATCGACGATGTCACCGGCACCTCGCTGGCCTACGAGGCGGAGTTCAACATCGAGGCGCCCGATGTGCGCCGCTGCGTGTTCATCGGCCTCGGCGCCGACGGCACCGTGGGTGCGAACAAAAACTCGATCAAGATCATCGGCGAGCAGACCTCCAACTACGCGCAGGGCTATTTCGTCTACGATTCGAAGAAGTCGGGTTCGATGACGATCTCGCACCTGCGTTTCGGCCCGCGCCCGATCCGCGCCCCGTACCTCATCAGCGTCGCGGACTTTGTGGCCTGCAGCCAGTTCAGCTTCGTGGGCCGCACGGACGTGCTGAAATATGCCGGCCCGAAGGCGACCGTGCTGCTGAATTCCCCCTACACGCCGGAGGAGACCTGGAAGAAGCTGCCGCTTGACTGGCAGCAGAAGATCATCGCGCGCGGCCTGAAGCTCTTTGTCATCGACGCCACGCACGTTGCGCAGGCGAGCGGCATGGGCCGGCGCACGAACACCGTCCTCCAGACCTGTTTCTTCGCCCTCTCCGGCGTCCTCCCGCAGGATGACGCCATCAAGCAGATCAAGAAGGCCATCGACAAGACCTACGGCCGCAAGGGCGAGCAGATCGTGAAGATGAACTACGCCGCGGTGGATGCGGCCCTTGCCGGTCTGAAGGAAGTGACGATCCCGAAGGATGCAGCGCCCGATGCCGTGGCCACGATTCCGCCCAGCTTCAGCCATGCACCGGAGTTCGTGCAAAAGGTCACGGCCCGTCTGCTCGCGGAGGAAGGCGACCTTATGCCGGTTAGCGCCATCCCGCTCGACGGCTGCTGGCCGACCGGCACCGCCCGGTTCGAAAAGCGCAATATCGCCCTGGAAATCCCGACCTGGGACGCCTCGATCTGCATCCAGTGCAACAAGTGCGTGATGGTCTGCCCGCACGCCGCCATCCGCGCCAAGATCTACTCGCCGGCCGAACTCGCGGGCGCGCCCGCCGGCTTCGCGTCGACCGCGTTCAAGTCCAAGGATTTCCCCGACCAGAAATTCACGATCCAGGTTGCGGCTGAGGATTGCACCGGCTGCTCGATCTGCGTGCAGGTCTGCCCGGCCAAGGACAAGACCAACCCGCGCCACAAGGCGATCGACATGGTGCCGCAGGAGCCGCTGCTCGCGCAGGAACGCGCCAACTGGGACTTCTTCATGAAGTTGCCGGATCCCGACCGCACCAAGCTGGACCTCACGACCGTGAAGGGCACCCAGTTCCTCGAGCCCCTGATCGAGTTCTCCGGCGCCTGCGCCGGCTGCGGCGAGACGCCCTACCTCAAGTTGCTCACGCAGCTCGTGGGTGACCGCCTCTTCATCGCCAACGCCACCGGCTGCTCCTCCATCTACGGTGGCAACCTGCCGACCACGCCCTATTGCACCAACCGCGAGGGCCGCGGTCCGACCTGGGCCAACTCGCTCTTCGAGGACAACGCCGAGTTCGGTCTCGGCATCCATCTCGCGGTCGAGCAGCGCAACCGCACCGCCCGTGAATTCGTGGCGCGGCTCGCCCCGCGCATCGGCGACACTCTCGCCAAGGCGATCATTGATGCGGATCAGACCACCGAGGCCGGCATCGCGGCCCAGCGCGATCGCGTGCTGGCCCTGCGCACGGCCCTGAAGGGGGCGACCGGCCCCGACATCTCCCGGATGCTCGCCCTCGCCGACGACCTCGTGAAGAAGTCCGTCTGGATCGTCGGTGGCGACGGCTGGGCCTATGACATCGGTTACGGCGGCCTCGACCACGTCCTGGCCTCCGGCGCCAACGTCAAGGTCCTCGTCCTCGATACCGAGGTCTATTCCAACACCGGCGGCCAGTCCTCCAAGTCCACGCCGATGGGCGCGGTGGCCAAGTTCGCCGCCGGCGGCAAGAGTGTCGCCAAGAAGGATCTCGCCCTCATGGCCATGCAATACGGCCACGTCTACGTCGCCCGCGTCGCCTTCGGCGCCAAGGACGGCCAGACGGTCGCCGCCATGCGCGAGGCCGAGGCCTACAACGGCCCGGCGCTCATCATCGCCTACTCGCATTGCATCGCGCATGGCTTCCCGCTCCACCTCGGGCTCGAACAGCAGAAGCTCGCGGTCGACACCGGCTATTGGCCGCTCTTCCGTCATGATCCGCGCATCGCGGCCGAGGGCGGGGTGGCGCTGAAGCTTGATTCGCCCGCGCCGAAGACCGAACTCTCCAAGTTCATGGCCAACGAGACGCGCTTCGGCATCCTCAAGAATGTCGATCCCGCCCGCGCCGCCGAACTCGGTGTCCTGGCGCAGGCGCAGGTGCACAAGCACTACGCCCTGTATCAGCAACTCGCCGCCTCGCACGGCACCAACGGCAAACCCTCAACTCCCGCGCCGGCTCCCGTCGCACCCGCCAAGTCATGAACCTCACCACCGATTATCTCGGCCTCAAGCTTCGCAATCCGCTCATCGTCGGCGCCTCGCCCTTTGCCGACAACGGCAGCGTGGCGCAGCAGCTGCAGGACGCCGGCGCCGCCGCCATCGTCATGCGCTCGCTGTTCGAGGAGCAGATCGACGCCGAGCAGCGCGCCCTGACGTACCACCTGGAAACCCCGGCCGAGAGCAATTCCGAGGCGACCTCGTTCTTCCCGGCCTACGACGAGTACCAGCTCGCGCCTGATCTGTACCTCAAGCAGATCGAGCGGCTCAAGAAACAGCTCAGCATCCCGGTCATCGCCTCGCTGAACGGCTGCCGGCCCGGCGGCTGGACGGATTATGCCGTCAAGTTCGAGAGCGCCGGCGCCGATGCCATCGAGCTGAATCTTTACCAACTCGTGACCGATCCCGATGTGCCCGGCGACGAGGTTGAGGCCGACATGCTGGAGACCGTCCGCGGTGTCACATCGAGCGTGCGCGTTCCGGTATCGGTGAAAATCTCGGCCTTCCACACGGCTCCCGCGAACTTCGCCATGCTGCTTCAGGAGGCCGGGGCGCAGGGTCTGGTGCTGTTCAACCGTTTCTACCAGCCAGATTTCAACATCGAGGACCTTGAGGTTGAGCCGCAATTGAAGCTCTCGGATTCCAGTGAACTCCTGATGCGCCTGCGCTGGCTGGCGATCATCTCGCCGCATTTCCGCAAGTCGCTGTCGGCGTCCGGTGGCGTGCACAGCACGGAGGACCTGGTGAAGGCCATCCTCGCGGGCGCGCATTCGGTGCAACTGGTGTCGCTTCTGCTCCGGCAGGGACCACGCATGATCACCCTGCTGCTTGAGGGGTTGGGCGAGTGGATGACCGCCCACGGCTATGAAAACCTCGGCGAATTCCGCGGTGCGATGAACCTGCAGCGCTGCCCGGATCCCGCCGCCCACGAACGCGCGAATTACCAGCGCATCCTCCAGAGCTGGAAGGTCTGAATTTTGTTGGTGTAGTTTCCCGGTCGAAAGGCGTGATGAAAATCACGCCTTTCTTGTTGGCGGGGATTCCGACGTGTCCGCCGAAGCCTTGGCGAAGGAGGATTCCCATCTCGGAGCGCGACCGCCCTCGGTCGCAATCGTGCGCTAACCATCCGAGCCGAGAAAGAGAAAGATTAAGAGAACGAGAAAGATTGGATCCCAGCGGGATGCTTACGGAGAGCCCACCCTGCAATTTTTGCGGTTCACTTCCGGTTCGACGTCCCTTCCTGTACTGCGGTGCTGAAAGCCACCTGGTCCAGACTCACCCAAACCGTGCCGCCGGCGTTTCTCGCGGCGTTGCTGCTGGGCGGAGCCTTTCTCCTGTTCGTCACCTGGGACCAGTCGCATTGGTGGCAGGCCAAGGAAGACTACAGCTTCGGCTGGCTCGTCCCGGTTTTCACCGCTTACGTGGTCTATGACCGCTGGGCGGCCATCAAGGCCGGGCTCGCCGCGTGCGCCGCTCCCGGGAGTCCGCGGGCCGGCGGCTGGCGGCGCTGGGTGCTTGGTTTCGCCACGGGCGGCGCGCTGCTGGCAGGGGCGCTGCTGTTTCTCCTCGGGGCTTTCTACCGTGCAGGCGCCGGGGCGTCGCAGCCGGGCACGCTGGCCATCACGATGGGTACGGCGGGCATATTGTTCGCGCTGCTGTTTCTCAACCTACCGGAGAGTTCCGGCCCCGTCCCGGCGGGATTGCTGGCCGATGCCCGGGTGCGGCTCATTGGACTCTTTTTGTTTCCCATCCTGATCTGGTTCGTGTCCGCGCCGATGGTCTCGGTGGTGGAAAACCAGTTGAGCCTGTTCCTCCTGCGCAAGGTGGTGACGGTGGTGTCGTTTGTCTTCGATGTCCTCGGCATGCCGGTGGAGCAGGAAGGCAACGTGCTGCTGCTGCCAACCGGTCGCGTGGGTGTGGCGGAGGCCTGCTCGGGCATCCGGTCGCTCACCGGCTGCCTGTTCGCCGGGTCGTTCCTCGCGGCGATGTTTCTCGACCGGCTGTGGAAGAAAATCGCCCTGGTTGGCGTGTCACTCGTGCTGGCGTTTCTCACCAATCTCGTTCGCAGCCTGTTCCTGACCGCATGGGCCTACCATTACGGCCCGGAGGCGATCGAGGGCACGGTGCACGATGCCGCGGGTTACGCGGTGCTTGGACTGACCCTTGTCGGGCTGCTGTGCCTCCTGCCGCTTTTCAATCTGAAGCTGGCGGTTCCGGTGGGGGAAGCGGAGTCGGAGTCGTAGTGCGGCGCTTTAGCCCGCGCTTGGATCGTAGCGTTGGGATTTTGACGTTGGCGAATCAGTGCCGGCTGAAGCCGGCACTACGATATGCCCGCAGGGCTTGCGTCGGCGCTGGCGTCCCAAGCGGCTCACCGGGGACGGTTTGCTCTGCCTGTGACCATTCCTGCGTTTCTGCCCTCAATTTGCGGCCGGCGGTGTCGGCGCGGGTAACGGAGCCGGAACAGGATCCGCGGGAATCTTCGGGGTGACGGCATCACGCGGGACGGCGACAAAGGTCTGCGCGGCGGCGCGCGGCAGATATTTACCGGCCAGTTGGTTGAGTTCAGGGACGGTCATGGCCCGGTAGTCGCGTTCGCGCGAGCGGGGCCATTCGAGGCGCATGGGTTCCTCCTGCACACCCTGCACCACGTGGTGGAGCCAGTAGTTGTTGTCGCGGAGACGGGTGTCGTTGCCGGAAAGGATGGGCTGGCGCACGGCCTCAAGTTCGTCGGCTGTGAGCCCGTGGGTCGCGAGATCCTCGGCCAGGGCGGTGATGCGCTTGGCCAGCTTGAGCGCATCGGCGGGTGGCGCGGTGAGATGGATCATCAGATAGCCGTCGTCGCGCAGCGTGTCGCCGTTCCACACGCTGCCGGAGGGGTCGTAGGTGGCGCCCAGACCCTCGCGGATCTCGCGGTGTACGCGGTGCTCCAGGACCTCGGCGAGGGTTTCCAGGCGGCGGAGCGTGTGCACGTCACTGCAGCCTTGAACGAGCCATTGCACGCGGACGGCGGCGCGGGGGATGGCGCTGGCGACGTCCACCTGCCAGCGGCCGGGGGTGCCGTGAAAGACCACGCGATTGAAATTCTTGGGCGGGGCCTTGCGGACCGCGCGCGGCTGGAGCGCGCCGAGCGTGCGGGCGGCGGCCTCGATGGTGGGCTCGATCGCAAAATCGCCGACGAGGCCAAGCTCGACCGGGCCGGCCTTGAGCGAGGTTTCCAGCCAGGTCATGAGTTGCTCGAAGGTGCGCGCCCCGAGCTTGTTGGGGTTGGGCAGGGAGAAAAGCGGGTTGTCCTTGGACATCACGCGGGCGGACATCGCACTGAGCGCGGCCCCGACCTCGCGATCGGCCTCGCTGTAGAGCATCAGGGTGCGAATCCGGGCGGTCTGGAAGTCGGCGCTGCGCCAGGCGGGGTCGCTCAGTTGGGCGGTCAGCAGAAGCAGCAGGTCGGGCAGACCGCGGGTGTCGGAGCCGCCGGTGAAGACGAAGGCATCCTCGCCGACACCGAAGCCGAGACTGAGATTGCGCTGGGTGACATAGCGCCGGAGGTCGTCGCCGAAGTGTCGCCCCACGCCGGCCTCGGTCACATACTGGTTCGCGAGCAGATTCAGGCCTGGGAGCGACGGGGGCAGGCTGATGAGCCCCTGGCCGACGCGGGCGCGCAGCCATACCAGGTTGCGATTGAAGGGCGTGGCTTTGAGGTTGAGCCGGATGCCGTTGGCGAACTCCACGGTGTGGATGTCGAGATCGGCGATGTGCGTGCGCTTGCGAATGGCGCCGGGCTTGCTGGCGGGCTGATAGTCCAGGGTGGTAATGACCGGAGGGGGTGGCGGGGGCAGCGAGCGGTTGAGACCGGCCTGCCAGGCCTTGGTGAATTCGGCGGTGGCCTCGTCGAGGGCGAGGTTGCCCATGGCATAGAGCCTCGGCGCTCCCGGGGTCCAAAGCTCCCGCCACGTCGTTTGGGCCACGGCGGGATCGAAGCCGGCCATGACCGCCTCAAACTTGGCCTGAAACTGCGCCCAATCGCCCGGCACCTGCCGCAGCACCAGGGCGCCCGCAATGCGCTCGGCCACGGCGACCGAAGGTTCGGTGGCCGCGGCGGCGACGGCGTATTCGTAACGGCGGCGCACGCGCTCAGCCGCCTCGGCGATCTCGGCCGGAGTGAAGCCGCGGGCATTCACGCGCTGCCATTCGAGGGCGAGGGATTCGGTCGCCTGGCGCCAGTTTGCCGTCGAGGTGGTGAGGGACAGCGTGGTTTGCGTGAAGACCTGGCCCGTGGCCTGGGTGAACGCGCTGGCGTCGCCAAACTCCTGGGCCCGGGCGCGGCGGAGCTGGTCGAAACGTTCGTTGAGCATGTTCAGCACCAGTTCGCGTCGCAGGGTGGTGGCGCGCTGGGCGTCGGTTTCCATGCCGCCGGGACCGGTCACGACGGAAGTGAGGAAGAATGTGACGGCACCGGTCTCGGGCGTGGAGTGCAGGGCTGCGTCGAACTCAGGCGGATTGCCCATCCAGCCCGGATCGGGGGGCTCGGGCAAAGGCGTCAACGGGATGGGCATGGAGCCGAATTTGTCGCGGATCAGCGCCTCGATCTGCGCAGGCGGGGCGTCGCCGGCGACGACCAGGAGCAGGTTGTCGGCGCGATACCACTTGGCGTAGAAATGTCGGAGATCATCAGCGGTGGCGCGGCTGATGATTTCCTCGAGCCCGATGGGATTGCGGCGCGTGTGCAGGGCGAGAGGATAAAGGAAATGGGTGAGCGCATCGCCGGCCCGGGCCTGCCAGTTGTCGCGGGCGCGGCGTTCGCTGTGGATCACGCCGCGCTCGGCCTCGACCTCGGCGGGATCGAAGGACTGGCCGTCGGCGAATTCCCGGAGAACAGTGAAGCCTTCCTCCAGCCGGGTGGCGTCGGCGCTTGGCACATCGAGGCCGTAGATCGTGTGCGTGGGGTGGGTGAAGGCGCTGACATCGGCGCCAAAGGCCAGGCCGTGCCGCCGCAGCACGCCGACAATGCTGTCGCGCGGAAATAGCCGGGTGCCATTGAAGGCCATGTGCTCGACGAAGTGCGCGAGGCCGCGCTCCTTGTCCTCCTCGTGGAGGGATCCGGCGAGGACGATGAGCCGCAGGACCGTGCGGCCGCGGGGTTCGGCATTGGGCCGGACAACGTAGCGCAAGCCGTTGGGCAAAGTGCCGGCACGCAGGGCCGGATCCGGCTGCAGGTCGCTTTCCGCCTGCAGCCACGTGGCGGACTCAGCCGCAACGTGACTTAGCAGGAGCAGGAAGATCGGTACAAAGCTGCGTGCAGGGAGCACGCAGCGGACACTACTTTTGCGCAGGCAGGACCGTCACGCGGAAAACACGGTCTTTTCCGAGATAGGTCTTCGCCAGGGTGTCGAGTTCGGCCTTCGTGATGGACTCGACGTCGGCCAGGCGGGTGCGCGCCCATTCGAGCACCTCGGGCTTTTCCTGGGAACGGGAGAGGATGTTGAGCCAGTAACCGTTGTTGCGGAGCGATTCCTTGATCGAGGTCAGCAGGGGAAGGCGGGCGCGGTTGAGCTCGTCCTCGCTCACGCCGTTGCGGAAGAGATCGTCGGCAAGGGCGACGGTGATGTCGGAGATCTCCTGGGCCTTGGCGGGATCCACCGTGAGATTGGCGCTGATGTAGCCGAAATTGCGGTAGACGTCGCTCGCATTGCTGCCGGCGCCGGGGCTGTAGGCGCCGCCGATTTCCTCGCGCACCTTGACGCGCAGACGGTCGGCCAGGACCTCGGCGAGAAGATTGAGCCGGCGGGCGACTTTCGCATCCCGGCCGTCAGTCGTGGGCCAGAAGAGCACGACCACACCCTTCGGGATCTCGGTGGGGATGCTGTAGCTCTTGGTGAAGGGTTCCTTCGGCAGGCTGAGCTCGCGGAGATCCTCGAGGGCCGGTTTGGCCTCGCGGGCGGGGAGGGCACCGAAGGTGGCGGCGACTGCGGCGATGGTGGCGTCGGGATCGAGATCACCGACGAGGGTCAGTTCAATGGGGCCGCGGGCGAGCTGCGGGGCGAGCCAGGCCTTCAGCTCGTCGAGCGTGCGCGCCGCCATGACTTCCTTGGCCGGCAGGCCGAAGCGGGAATCGCCGCCGGAGAGCATGTGCGGCACTTCTGTGCTCAGCGGGCCGCTGGGCGTATGCGCGAAGCTGTTGTAAAGCTGATCGATGCCCTTGCGCAACTGACGCAGCGCCTCGGGGCGGAAGCCGGGATCGGTGACGTGGGCGGCGGCGAGTTGCAATTCCAGCAGGAGATCGGCGCGATTGGTGGTGCCACCGAGTGTGAAGGCATCGCCGCTGACATTGAAGCCCACGCCGACGGTGCGGCCGGAGAGGATGCGACGCAGCTCGTCGGCGCTGTGCCGGCCGAGTCCGCCGGCGATGAAGGTGTTGCCGGCAAAGTACGAGAGGCCGCGCTGGTCGCGGGGCTCGGTGAGCTGGCCCGTGCCGAGGCGGATGGTCAGGCGGATGCGGTTGGCCTCGAAATCGGTGGGCTTGAGGTTGAGGCGCACGCCGTTGGCGAAGGTGACCAGGGTCGTGCCGAGGTCGGCGACTTCCTGACGGCTGGTGACGGTGCCGGGGGTGCCGAAGTCCGTATAGGCAAACTTGGCGTCGGCGATGGCGGCGGGTGCGGCAACCGCGACGTTGCGGGAAGTCTCATAGGCGGCAAGGATGGCCGCCTCGGCTTCGGCTTCGATCTTCGCATTGCCGCTGACCTGCACGTAACGGGAAGGCGTCGCCCACACGGCGCGGAGGGCGGCATGACAGTCCTCGACCGTGAGGTCCTTAAGGGCGGGAGAGTAAAGGGCGCGCTCGGCGGCGGGGGTGGTGAAGACTTCGTTCTCCACGAGGCAGCTGATGATTGAACGCGCGAGGCCGTCGGACCGGCGCGTGGCGGCGGATTTCTCGGCTTGCTCGAGCGAATTGAGGAAGCTGTCCACGACTTCCTTCAACTCCGCAGGCTGGAAGCCATGCTGGAGCGCGCGGCGCAATTCCTGGTCGGCGACGGCGAGCGCGGCGGACCACTGCTCGGGCTTGCAGGTGACGTCGATGGAGGCCTCGCGCAGGAGATCGTAGTTCTCGCCGATGCTGGTGCGGGCGTTGCTGAAAGGTGCACCTTCCTTCTT
This sequence comes from uncultured Opitutaceae bacterium, assembly GCA_964518665.1. GTDB lineage: Bacteria > Verrucomicrobiota > Verrucomicrobiia > Opitutales > Opitutaceae > UBA2377. The sequence continues at coordinate 13,635 of CAZFHG010000007.1, forward strand.
GGCCAGAATATCAAGGCGCCGGTTGAGCATTGATACTGCGATCCAGCGCGGGAGCTGCTTGAGGCGGTTGGCGGCGGTGTCGGGCTCGCGGCGCCAGGGCACGACGGTGGAAATGGATACCGAGGTCGCCGCGGCTTCGGACTCGTAATGATACTTGGCGCGGCTGCCGGTGAACTCGGCGACGCGGCCGAGGTCGGGCGCGGGGGCGGCGGGGGCGCGGGCGGTGACCGGGCTGAGGGCGGCCTTGATCTTGGCCTCGACGGCGGCGGCGTCCACATCGCCCACCACCACCACGGCCATGAGGTCGGGGCGGTACCAGGTGTCGTAGAATTCGACAAACCGTTCGCGCGGAGCGTGCTTGATGATGTCAATCAGGCCGATCGGGAGACGCTCGGGCAGGCGGGTGCCGGCGTACACGAAGTTCATCTCCGCGATCATGGTGCGGAAGTTCACGTTGTCGCGGGCGCGCTCCTCGCTGAGGATGATGCCGCGCTCCTTGTCGATTTCATCGGCGCCGAGGAACAGGCCGCCGGCGTAGTCGGCGAACACCTGCAGGCCCTCGTCGATGGTGGCGTCCTTCGTGTCGGGCAGCTCGAGCATGTAGACGGTGTGGTCAAAGGCGGTGTAGGCGTTGGTGTCGCCGCCGAAGCTCATGCCCATGCGCTGGAAGAACTCCACGAGCGTGCCGGGCGCATAGTGCGTGCTGCCGTTGAAGGACATGTGCTCGAGGAAATGGGCGAGACCGCGCTGGTTCTCGTTTTCCATGAAGGAGCCGGCCGTGATCAGCAGGCGTAGGGAGACGCGGCCCTTCGGCTCGGCATTGGGCAGCACGACGTAGCGCAGGCCGTTGGCCAGCGTGCCGAAGCGCGCGGCGGGATCGGCCTTGAGATCGCTGGACTCGTGGGCGAAGGCCGGAGCGGAACGGAGCAGCGGCGTGGCCAGGAGGAGCAAAGCGCAAAGCGCGAGACGGAGGAAACGGGTCATGATGGGAGTCAAAGTGCTCAGGGATGGGGAAAGGCAAAAGGAAAAAGGCTCGGCATTATCGGTTTTGGGCCTTTTGGACTAGGGGGCAATTTCGCATGCTCTGGCTTTACCGACTGCTCTATCTGCCGGCCCTGCTTTTGGGCGCGCCTTATTATCTGTGGCGCATGCGTCGGCGCGGAGGCTACCGGGGCAGCCTGGCCCAGCGGCTCGGCCGCGTGGACAGCCTGCCGCCGAAGCAATCCGGCCGGCGCCGGATCTGGCTGCAGGCGGTGAGCGTGGGCGAGATGCTTGCCATCGGGCCGATGCTGGAGGCCTGGCAGCGCGAGGGTGGGGTGGAGATTTACCTGACGACCACGACCAGCACCGGCTGGCGTCTGGCGCATGAGCGTTACGGCGCCCTCGTGGCGGGCATCGGCTATTTTCCCCTGGATTGGTGGCCCTTCAGCCGGCGGGCCTGGCGGCAGGTGCAACCCGACCTCGTGATATTGACCGAGGGTGAGCGCTGGCCTGAGCACATCCGTCAGGCGCAGGTGCACGGAGTACCGGTATTGAGTGTCAACGCCCGACTCTCGGACCGCAGCTATCGGCGGATGCAACGCGTGCGCTGGGCCGTGGCGCCGCTCATGGCCGGTGTGACCCGCGTGCTGGCCTGTTCTGCGCATGATGCGGAGCGATTCCGCGACCTGGGGATTCCGGCGGAACGCATCGAGACCACCGGCAACATAAAATTGGACGTCACCATCCCGCTGCTTGGCGAATCGGACAAGGCCCGGCTCCGCGGAGAATTGGGCCTGCCGCCGGCGGGACTCGTGTTGATGGGCTCGTCAACCTGGGCGGGCGAGGAGGCGGCGCTGCTCGCGGCGTTTCGGCAGGCGCGGAGCGAGGGATTGGAGTGTTCGCTGCTGTTGGTGCCGCGGCATGCCGAACGGCGCGCGGAGATCGAGGCGCTGTTGAAAGAGTCGGGGCTGCCCCATCATTTCCGTTCGCGCGGCGCCGCGACCGGGGTGGTGGATATCGCCGTCGGCGACACGACTGGCGAGATGCGAAAGTTCCTGCAGTTGGCCGATGTGGTCTATGTGGGCAAAAGCCTGCTGCCCGAGGGTGAGGGCCAGACGCCGGTGGAATCAGCCGCGCTTGGTTGCGCGATCATTTTCGGCCCGGGCATGGCGAACTTCAGGGTGATCGCCCGGGAATTGCGGGAGCACCACGCCGTCGTGCAGGTGCCGGATGCCGCGACTCTCGCGAAGGAGGCCGTAAATCTCCTGCGCGATCCGGCGAGACGCGCGACGTTGGGTGCGGCCGCGCAATCCTGGCACAAGGCAAATGTCGGCGCCGTGGACCGGACGTTGGCAGTGGTGCGGACAGTGTTGGCGGGGTAGGGGACGGGTCGTACTCGTTCTCTTGATCGTTCTCATTCTCGCGACAGATTTGGGTCTCTCGCGGAGACGCGGAGTACGCGGAGGTAAACCACGGATGCGCACATATGGTCACTGGAAAAATCACCGCTTTGGATCAACTTGGATCAGTGTTTTTAACTCCGCGTTCTCCGCGCCTCCGCGTGAGTCACGTCACTTGTTCGAGAACGAGAATGATTTATGCAAAAACCCCGCCACCCAGCAGTCGGTTCCCGTCGTACAGTGCGAGGATCTGTCCGGCCGCCAGCGCGCGTTGCGGTTGATCAAAGGTAACCTCGGCTGTGCCGTCAGGGCCGGTGCGCAACACGATAGCGACCCGCGGATCACGGTAGCGGACGCGACATTCGATTCGCCGATCCTCCGTGATGGGTTCGCCGATGAAGCTCAAACTGTGGACACGACAGTTATTGGTCCAAAGACCGGGCGCGGCGGGTCCGTCGAAGGCAACCAGCAGGGCATGGTCGGCGGCGCGCTTGCCCACGACGACGTAGGCCTCGTGGTCGGTGTTGGAAGGAATGCCGATGCCCTTGCGCTGGCCGATGGTGTAGTAGTGCAGGCCGTGGTGCGTGCCGAGGACCTTGCCGTCAGTGGCGCGCACGATGGGGCCGGGATGCTCGGGGACGTAGGCTTTGAGAAAGTCGGCCATCTTCACCTCGCCGATGAAGCAGATACCCTGGCTGTCCTTCTTTTCGGCCGTGGGCAAAGCGGCCTCGCGGGCGAGGCGGCGGAGCTCGGGCTTGGCCAGATGGCCAATGGGAAAGCGCGCCGCACGGAGTTGATCCTGTGAGAGCAGGGCGAGGAAGTAGGATTGGTCCTTGTTGGAATCGGCGCCTTCGAGGAGGACGTAGGTCGGTGCTGTAGCCGGGCTCGTTGTGCCCGGCCCGGAACCGGGGTCAGCGATCCCGGCTACAATGGAGGCGGGGACTGCAACGCGCTGCGCATAATGCCCCGTGGCCACGGCGGCGAAGCCCTCCGCCTGGGCGTAGCGCAGGAACACGCCGAACTTCATCTCGCGGTTGCACATCACGTCGGGATTCGGCGTGAGGCCGCGGCGGTAGCCGTCGAGCAGATAGTCCACGACCAGTCGGCGGTAGTCGGCCATCAGGTTCACGACGCGAAACTCGATGCCGAGCCGATCGGCGACGGCGCGGGCGTCGGTAATGTCCTGCTCCCACGGACAATGGCCGATGACCTTGTCCTCGTTGATCCAGTTCTTCATGTAGGCGCCAACGATGTCGTGGCCCTGCTGTTTGAGCAGGAGGGCGGCGACGGAGCTGTCCACTCCGCCGGACATGGCGACCAGGATCTTTTCGCGCACAGGCACGAGTTCAACGGACGCGAGCAGGGCGGGTTTTGTCAAACGCTGGATTGTAGTGCGGGGGTTCCGATTCCCGCCTGGGAGCGCGACCGCCCGCGGTCGCAATCGGGAGCCAACGGTCCAAGCCGAGAAAGAGAATGATTAAGAGAACGAGAAAGATTGGATTCCAGCGTGGCGCAGGAACGAGGCGGGGATCCTCCTTCGCCAAGGCTACGGAGGACACGTCGGAATCCCCTCCATACAATCTGGCACGCTGCACGCTTGCTGTGTTGCGGTGCTGAACTCATTTTTTCGTTTCCGATGAAGCAAGACCTGCCTGTCCGCGCCTGGCTCGAATCTCCCGTCTCCGGGTGCATCGAGTATTACTGCGACTGGCCGGATACGGAGGTGCCGGCCGTGCGGCTGACCGGGGGACGGCGGGCCCCGGCGATGCTCTCCTTCGAGCGGGCCCCCCGGCATGCCGCGGCGCAGCGCTGGGGTTATTTCGTGAACGAGCACGGCCAGATGGTCTTTGCCCGGCCGCCTGTGACTCAGGCCGGGGCGAGCGTCTACCTGGCGGGAGACTTCAACGGCTGGCATGAGGCCGTGGGCCGCGAGGAATGGCGGATGCAGCCAGGAGAACTCGAGGGTGTGCCGATGCTGCTGTGGTCGGGCCCCGCCGAGCGTTTCCTCAACGCCGGTGCGCCACCGCGCTTCAAATTCGTCACAGGGGAACACTTGTGGCTGCGTCCGCCCGATAATGCCCCGAATGCCGTGGGCGACACCGCCGGGCACATGAACTACGTGGTCGTGCCCGGCATCACGGGCCGGCAACTCTTCCGATTCACGGTCGCGGCTCCGCTCGACCTGTCTGTGGCGTGGACGGTTACGCCCGTGGGCGTGGGTACAGGCGGGGTAACGCTGGAACCGGGCGAGTATTTTTTCACGGTCAAGACCGAGCTGCCGCTGGGCGCACTCGTCCGGGGCAACGAGACCATCTTCCGGATCTTCGCGCCCCGGGCCCGAAGCGTGCGGCTGCGTCTGGCGCAAACCCTCGCCGCCGACGCCACGGGCAAGAAACTGCTGCTCACCAAGCGGACTGACGAACCGGCGGTGTGGGAGCTGTCCATGGAGGGCAACCTGCACGGCTGGTATTATTGGTATGAAATAGACGGTCCCCGCGACAGCACGGGTCATTTCGATCCCGCGCAGCGGGTGCTCGATCCCTACGCGCTGGCAGCCGTGGGTCGCGATGGTCCGGGTATCGTGCTGGACCGGGCGTGGGTCGGAGTGGGCGACCGGAATTTCAAGACGCCCGCTTGGCAGGACCTCGTCATCGCCGAGGCGCATGTGCGCGACCTCGCGGCGCGGGCGCCGGTGCCGGCCACGGATGAGGAACGCCTGGGTTTCACCGGGCTGCGTCAATGGGTCGAGAGCCCCGAGTTCCATCTCGCGGATCTCGGCGTCAATTGCGTGGAACTGCAGCCGGTGCAGGAATTCGACAACCGGGCGCGCGAGGAATACCACTGGGGCTACATGCCGGTGAACTGGTTTGCTCCGGCGAGTGCGTACGCATTGAACCCGGAGCGGGCCTCGGGCGTGCACGAATTGCAGGCGCTCGTGGCGGCGTTCCACCGGCGTGGAATCGCCGTGGTGCTTGATGTCGTGTTCAACCACGTGGGCGTGCCCGCGCACCTGCTCGCAATCGACAAGCTCTATTACTTTGAGCAGGACGCCGCGGGCCGGCTCGCCAACTGGAGCGGCTGCGGCAACGATGTGCGCGCCTCCGCCGCGATGGCCCGGCGCCTGATCATCGACAGCTGCCTCCATCTCATCGAGGCCTTTGGCGTGGACGGCTTCCGCTTCGACCTCGCCGAACTCCTCGGCGTGGGGGCGCTGCGCGAGATCGAGGCGGCGCTGAAGCGGGCCAAGCCTGATGTCGTCCTCATCGCCGAGCCCTGGAGTTTCCGCGGCCACATCGCGGGGCCGCTACGCGACACCGGCTGGACCTCGTGGAACGACGGTTACCGCGACTTTGTGCGGGACTTCGTGCGCGGGGGCGGCAGCGCCGCGCAGTTTGAATATTTCGTCAAGGGTTCGCCTTGGTACTGGGCGAAGTGGCCCGCCCAGACGGTTAACTACACTGAGTCGCACGACGACCGCGCGTGGATCGACGTCATCACGGAGAATCCGGACGGCAACGGGCACACGCCGACACTCAATGACCGCCGCCGCACGCACCTCATGGCGGCCATCCTTTTTTCCTCCATCGGCATCCCGATGATCGCCGCCGGCCAGGACTTCCTGCGGTCCAAGCAGGGCGTCAACAACACCTACCTGCGCGGCGACCTCAACGCCCTCGATTACCGGCGGTTGTACCGGTTTCCGGGCACGCACGCCTATTTCGCCGACTGGATTGCCTTCCGCCTCAGTGAATCCGGCCGGCTGCTTCGCCTGTGGACCCGGCCCGGGGAGGGCTATTTCCAGTTCTTTGCCACTCCCGGATCGACCGCCACCGCAGTGCTTTACAACGCCGATCGTTCACTGGGCCCGCTGCAACTGCTGTTTGCCGTCAATCCGACCCTCGGTGACGTCAAAATCCCGCTCGGTGGCGCCCTGCCGGCGTCGGCCAAGTGGCGCCAAATCGCCGATCATGAGCGGTTTTTCCCGGGGCGCGGCGTCCGCCAGCCGGTCGAGGCGGAACACTACGTACCGGCTCTGGGATGCGGATTATGGCTGGGCGTCCCCTGAAAAGGCCCCGAGTTGGAGTCCGCGGAATGTGCATTTATTGGCAATAAATACGCATTTCGCACTGTCCTCAGAGGATGACACAACTGCCGCCGAAAAGTCCCTTGCAACCGCGGACGGCGAACTGTTCATTTGTTCCGCCTGCGCGCCTGCGCGGAGGCACTAAATCCTGAACTAGAAAACAACCCATAGAATCGGAGAGTCCCATGGCAGTTAAAATCGCAATCAATGGCTTTGGCCGTATCGGCCGCCTCGTTTTCCGCGCCCTCGTCGAGCAGGGGTTGCTAGGCACCAAGCTCGATGTGGTCGCCGTCGGCGACATCGTGCCGGCCGACAACCTGGCTTATCTGCTCAAATACGACTCCACCCAGGGTCGTTTCAACGGCACCGTGGGCTCCCGCAAGTCCTCGCCGGACAAGGCCGAGGACGATGTGCTGATCGTCAACGGGAAGGAAATCCTTGTGGTCAGCGCCAAGACCCCCGCCGAGCTCCCCTGGGCCAAGCTGGGCGTCCAGGTCGTCATCGAGTCGACCGGTCTCTTCACCGAGTGCAAGGCCGATGACCCGAAGAGCTCCCATGGCCACATCAAGGCCGGCGCAAAGAAGGTCATCATCTCTGCTCCCGCCAAGAACGAGGACATCACCGTCGTGCTCGGCGTGAACGACAACAAGCTCGACCTCACGAAGCACAACCTCATCTCCAACGCCTCCTGCACCACGAACTGCCTCGCGCCGGTCGTCTCCGTGCTCCTCAAGGAAGGCTTCGGCATCGAGGAAGGCCTCATGACGACGATCCACGCCTACACCGCCACGCAGAAGACCGTGGACGGCCCCTCGAAGAAGGACTGGAAGGGTGGCCGTACCGCCGCCCAGAACATCATTCCCGCCTCCACCGGCGCCGCCAAGGCCACCGCCCTGGTCTGCCCCGAGGTCAAGGGCAAGCTCACCGGCATGTCCTTCCGCGTGCCGACCCCGACGGTCTCGGTCGTTGACCTCACGGTCCGCACCACGAAGGAAACCTCCTACAAGGAGATCTGCGCCGCCATGAAGAAGGCCAGCGAGACCTACCTCAAGGGCATCCTCGAGTACACCACGGACGAGGTCGTCTCCTCGGACTTCATTCATTGCAAGGCCTCGTCGATCTTCGACGCCGGCTCCGGCATCGAGCTCAACAGCAAGTTCTTCAAGCTGGTGAGCTGGTACGACAACGAATGGGGCTACAGCAACCGCGTCGTCGAACTGACCCAGCGGGTCGCCGCCGCCCTGTAATCGCGCCTCCGGCGCTCCAAGTAGCGAGTATCGAGTAGCGAGTAGCGAGCATCCCAACCGCTCAAAACCGCCGCTCGGTACTCGCTCTTTTTTTGCCCGCCTGCCCCTGCGCGCCGCCTCCGGCTGCAACCTACTCACCACCTGCTACCCGCTACTCGCTACTTTCATCACCATGCCCAAATTTAAATCCATCCGCGACCTGAACCTCGTCGGCAAACGCGTCCTCATGCGCGTGGACTTCAACGTCCCGCAGGACAAGGCCACCGGCGCCATCACCAACAACCAGCGCATCGCCGCCGCGTTGCCCACGATTAAATATGCCTTGGGCAAGGGCGCCTCGGTCGTGCTCATGAGCCATCTCGGCAGGCCCGACGGCAAGAAGATCGCCAAGTTCTCCCTCAAACCCGTGGCCGACGAGCTCGCCAAGCTGCTGGGTCAATCGGTGAAGTTCCTCGATGATTGCACCGGCCCCGCGGTCGAGGCCGCCTGCGCCGCCGGCACGCTCAAGGCCGGGGAAGTCGTGCTGCTCGAAAACCTGCGTTTCCATATTGAGGAAGAGGGCAAGGTGAAGGTGAAGAACGCCGACGGCACCGAGACCAAGAGCAAGGCCGAGCCGGCGAAGGAGGCCGCGTTCCGCGCCAGCCTGAGCAAGCTGGGCGACGTGTTCGTCAACGACGCCTTCGGCACCGCCCACCGCGCGCACAGCTCGATGGTTGGCGTCGCGCTCAAGGACAAGGCCGCCGGTTTCCTCATGGAGGCCGAACTGAAGGCCTTCGCGGCCGTGCTCGAGACGCCGCAGCGCCCGCTGCTTGCCATCCTCGGCGGTGCGAAAATCGCCGACAAGATTCCGCTCATCAACAACCTCCTCGAGAAGGCCAACGAGATCATCATCGGCGGCGGCATGGCCTTCACCTTCAAGAAGGAACTCGAAGGCATGACCATTGGGAACAGCCTTTACGATGCCGAGGGCGCCAAGATCGCGAAGGAGCTCTTCGCCAAGGCTGCCGCCAAGGGCGTGAAGATCACGCTCCCGGTGGACTTCGTTTGCGGCGACAAATTCGACGCCAACGCGAACACCCAGGTCGTCACCGACAAGCAGGGTATTCCTGACGGCTGGATGGGCCTCGATGCCGGTCCGAAGTCGATCGAGCTCTTTGCGCAGGTCATCGGCCGCTCCCGCACCATCGTGTGGAACGGCCCCTCCGGCGTGTTCGAGTTCGACAAGTTCGCCGGCTCGACCAAGGCCATGGCCGCGGCCATCGCCCAAGCGACCGCCAGCGGTGCCACGACTGTGGTCGGCGGCGGTGACACCGCCACGGCGGCCAAGAAATTCAAGGTGGCCGACAAGGTCACCCACTGCTCCACCGGCGGCGGCGCCAGCCTCGAATTCCTCGAGGGCAAAGCCCTCCCGGGCGTCGTGTTCCTGGAAACCTGAACCATTGCATTAAGCGCAAAGTCGCGAAGTCGCTAAGTCCCGAGAAAGTCCCTTTCTTATTCTGAACTTCGCTTCTTTGCGTCTTCGCGCTTAGCTCCCATCCATCAATTTTATGATCATCCGCAAAAAACTCATCGCCGGTAATTGGAAGATGAACAAGACGCCCGCCGACGGTGTGGCGCTTGTCACCGAACTCGTTGCCGCCCTCGGCAAGCAGACCGACGTCGACGTCGTGCTCTGCCCGCCCTTCACCGGACTTGAATCCGCCGCCAAGGCACTCGACGGTTCCACCCTCAAGCTCGGGGCGCAGAACATGCATTACGAGGGCAGCGGGGCCTTCACCGGCGAGGTGTCCGCGCCCATGCTGCGCGCGCTTTTCACCACCCATGTTATCCTCGGCCACAGCGAGCGGCGCACGCTCTTCGGCGAGCAGGACGCCTTCATCAACAAGAAGGTGATCACGGCCCTGAAGAATCAGTTGCGTCCGATCCTTTGTGTCGGCGAGACCCTCGCCGAGCGCGAGTCCGGCACCACGCTCAAGGTCGTGCAGACGCAGCTTGAGGCTGGGTTGGAAGGTGTCAGCAAGGAGCAGGCCGCCACCGTCATTGTCGCCTATGAGCCCGTCTGGGCCATCGGCACCGGCAAGGTGGCGACGACCGATCAGGCGCAGGAGGTGCATGCCTTCATCCGCGGTTTGCTGGTCAAGCTCTATGGCGACGCCATCGCCCAGAAGATCCGCATCCTTTACGGTGGCTCGATGAAGCCCGCCAATGCCTCCGAGCTGCTGAACCAGAAGGACATTGACGGCGGCCTCATCGGCGGCGCGAGCCTCGAAGCCCGCAGCTTCGCCGATCTGGTCAAGGCCGCCGCCGAGGTGAAGTAGGGTCGGGAGATTGGGTGGGAGCGCGACCGCCCTCGGTCGCAATCTACACGAAAACCCCTGGCGAGCGTTTCCCCAAGAGACGCTCGCCAACTATACCCCATGTCCACACCCCAAGGCTGGCACCTGCGCGGCTATCTGCCGCATTACGACGACGGCCGTTCGATCCAATCAATCACCTACCGGCTGATCGATGCCCTCCCTGCCGAGGTTGTCATCAAATTGAGAGAGCAAAACCTCGATGACGAGGCCCAGCGTATCGCAATCGAGAAGTCCCTCGATGCTGGCTGGGGTTCTTGCGTGCTGCGCGAGGCACGCAATGCGCAAGCGGTGATTGATACGTGGAAGCACCATGAAGGCGTCGGGTATCATCTCCATGCGTGGGTCGTCATGCCCAATCATGTCCATGTTTTGGTCGAACCTCTCACAAGAAAGCCCATCGGCGAGATCGTTGCCGCATGGAAGAGCGTCAGCACCCGCCGCATCCTGGCCTCCGGGGGAGCCCCTGGGAGCGCGACCGCCCTCGGTCGCAATCAACCCGCCCGCCGACCAAGCATCCGTGCCGCCGTAAAACGTCAATTCTGGCAACCCGACTATTGGGACCGCTTCATTCGCAACGAGCGGCACTACCACGCCGTCATCGAATATATCCATCAGAACCCGGTGAAGGCTGGCCTTGTAACCAAGGCGGAAGAATGGCCTTGGAGTAGTGCGAGTATTCCTGAGAAGTAGATTATCGCCGGTACTTCGTGAGATTGCGACCGAGGGCGGTCGCGCTCCCAGCGGCCCGCGCTCGCATTCAATTCCCCCGCCGCGCCATCGAATCAATCAACGCGGTTAAAAATCCCTTATCCCCTGGCAGCGCCTGCACGACTGCCAATGCCGCAGCCGTGTGATGCTGCGCGAACTGCCGTGACTTCTCCAAACCGTGCACCTTCACGAAAGTGGTTTTTCCCGCTTTGGCATCCTTGCCGGCCGTCTTGCCGAGCGTCGCGGTGTCAGCCGTGGCATCGAGCAGGTCGTCGATGATTTGGAATGCCAGACCGAGGTGGCGGCCGGCGAGGCGGAGTGAGTTGATGCCGTCCTCGTTGGCGCCGCCGATCAGTCCGCCCATCACCATTGCGGCCTCGATCATCGCGGCGGTCTTGTTCAGGTGAATGAACTCAAGTTCGTCCGGCGTGGCATCCGTCTTCTTTTCCGCCAGCAGGTCCTCCATCTGGCCACCGATGAGCCGGCGGCTGCCCGCGGCGTCGGCCAACTCGCGCATGAGCGCGTGAGCCAGAACGGGCTGACTGGCGTAAGCCTCGGCGAGCAGGAAGAAGGCATGTGTCAGCAGCGCATCGCCGGCGAGCAGAGCCGTCGCTTCGTCATATTGCCGGTGGGCCGTGGGCCGGCCGCGCCGCAGATCGTCATTGTCCATGCACGGCAGGTCGTCGTGGATGAGCGAGTAGGTGTGCAGGCATTCGATGGCGACGGCGGCCGGCAGGGCCGAATCGTCCTTCACGCCAAACAATTCCGCCGTGGCCAGCACCAGTACCGGCCGGAGCCGCTTGCCTCCGGCCTGCAGGCTGTAGCGCATGGCCTCATGCAGCCGCGCCGGCCGGGTCCCCGCCACCGGCAGATGGCGGTCAATTCCAGCCTCGACCCGGGCGACCTGGCGATTGAGTGCGGCGGCAAAATCCATGCCCCAAGGAAGTGGGCGAATTCCTCTCCCGGCGCAACCCTCCGCCTCCACCATCTGCTGTAAATCCACATGCTTTGTCACGTAATACGTGACAAAGCTCCGACGGCCGCTATCCGCAGCGGCATGCAAAATGGTTTACCTCCCCAATTGGCGATCCCGGCGGATTTGGCCTACGACTTGGTTGATGCGGCGGTCAGAATCGCCAGCGATGCCATCAAGCGGAAGTTACGGCCGCCGCGACGCCGGGGCCGGACACTCCGGCCGGGATTGGACACGCCGCTATGGAATGCCCTTGCGGCCGCCATCCTGGCAAAATTCCGACGGCGCGGCGAACGGACCCGCCTTGCCCGGGTGCTGCGTCTGCCGCGCCAGCGCGTGACCGAAATGCTCCGTAACCGCCGGCACCTGCCGGACGCGGAGCGCACGCTCCTTCTGCTGGTCTGGTTGCACGCCCGCAATTCCGGCGGGGATCTCGCCTGACCGCACCGCAGGCTTTGTCACGTAATACGTGACAAAGCCCGGAGTTTGGTTTTTCAAGGCAAGCCGTGGCTTTCAGTACTATGTCACGTATTACGTGACAAAGCATCTGAGCCCGGGGCAGCGTGGCGGTGGGTGGACGCGGGCCGGGCTTATGGAGGGTATAAACAAACTCGCCATCGCGGGAGGAGGGTATCAGAGTGCGCCGACGATTTTACATGCCCACCTACGAATATCTTTGCACCAAATGCGGTCACGAAATGGAAGCCTTCCAGTCCATGAAGGATGAGCCGCTGAAGAAATGCCCGGCCTGCAAGAAAAACGGCCTGAAACGCAAGGTGGGCGGGGGTGCGGGGCTGATTTTCAAAGGCACCGGATTCTACATCACCGACTACAAGAAGAAATCCCACGGCAAATCCGAGGGCGGCGGCGAGAAGGCCGCCCCGGCCAAAACCGAGACCAAAACGCCCGCCGCGGCCAAATAACCAAACCCATGAGCAAAAAAATCGATCGCGCCCTCTACGGCCCCAGTTGGACGGAAGTCATTTTCGGCGCCCTGTTGAGCATCGTGCTCGGCGTGGTGCTGTCGGCCGCCTATCTGATCACCAAGCCGGTCGCCACGGTGAAGGAAATGCCGAAGGAGCCGGTGGCGGGGACGATTTATCACATCGAGGGATCCAAGGATGCGACCAAGGGCCGCTCCTGGGTCGCCAAGCGGCAGCAACTGGTCGCCGGCATGTCCGTGACGGTCACCGAAGAGGAACTCAACACCGCCGTGACGGCCGTCAACGCCCCCGCCCCGAAGAAGGCGGGCGCCAAGGAGGAGCCGGCCGCTGAACCCGCCAAGCCCGGCGCCTTCATCCCGGGTGCACCCAACTTCCGCATTCGCGACAAGGAAGTGCAGATCGCCGTGCCGGTGACGGTCAACACGCTCGATCTGGGCTTGAACGTCCTCGTGCAGGCGCGCGGTGATTTCGAAAAACGCGGCGAGCAATTCGTCTTTGCTCCGAGGACGCTGCTGGTCGGTTCCTGTCCGGTGGAGAAGATCCCCGGACTGGCCAATATCATCATGCAAAAATTTGTGGGTGCGCAAAAGGTGCCGGAAGATATCGCCGGGGCCTGGGCCAAGCTCGCCAGCGTGTCCATTGACGGGAACAAGCTAAAGCTGGACGCGCCGTAGTGCAGTTGAGAGACATTCTTGGAATTGGTTTATCGTAGGGCGGGGTTTACGAACCCCGCCAAGCGCTATGCAGCCATGAGCGTAAGCGAGTGGATGAACCACCACTCGCTCACGCTCGTAGCTACAAAGGCGGGGTTCGGAGACCCCGCCTTACATTCATGCATTTGAAGCTGCGGCGCGCGCTTGCCAGCGGGCTGGCCGGGCGCGAATACTGACGCGGTGTCGAAAAGCCTGAAAAACATCAGCGTCGTGGCGGCGGCCACGGTCGTGTCGCGCGTGCTTGGGCTGGTTCGGGAAATTTTCACCGCGGCGGTGTTTGGCACGAGCGCACTCGCGTCGGCGTTTGTGTCGGCCTTTACCCTTCCAAATCTTTTCCGTCGGCTGCTCGGCGAAGGCGCACTCACGGCGGCGTTTGTGCCGACGCTGACCGAGGAACTGGAACACCGGCAGCGCGCCGGAGCGTTCACCCTCGTGAGCCAGGTCGCGAGTTGGCTGCTGGTGGTGACGGGCGGGTTGGTGGTGATCGCGATGCTGGTGCTGTCGCAGGCCGATTGGATGCTGGCGCGGGCGGCGGAATGGGGATTCGCCGAAGGCACCCTGCGCCGGCTGCTGCTGGGGGCGGATCTCGCGGTGATCCTTTTCCCCTACATGATCTTCGTCTGTCTGGCGGCGGCTTTCAGCGCGGCCTGCCAGGTGTTGGGCCGGTTTACGGAGCCGGCACTTTCCCCGGTCTGGCTCAATCTCTGCATCCTGTCGGCGCTGGGCGCGGGCGGTTGGTGGGCCTGGGGCCTGCCGGAGCGCATGCACCTGCTCTGCGCCGGCGTGCTGGCGGGCGGTTTCCTGCAAATGGCCGTGCCGGCCGGGGTGCTGTGGCGCGAGGGTTGGAGGCCGGCGTTTGACCTGCAGTACAACGCGCGGGTCAGCGCCATCGTGCGATTGATGGGTCCGATGGTGATCGGCTCGGCCATCTACCTCGTCAACATGGCGGTGTCCCGCTTCCTCGGGCTTTCCCTCAACGACAGCGCGGCGGCGATCATCAACCTGGCCACGCGGGTGATGGAACTGCCGATCGGCGTGTTCACGGCGGCGATTGCGACCGTCGTCTTTCCCCTGATCGCCCGGCATGCCGCGCGTTCCGACTGGGGGCAACTGGCGGGTGACTATCACAAGGGGCTTCGGCTCGTGCTGGTGTTGAATGTGCCGGCGGCGGTGGGCCTGGCCGTGCTCAGCGAACCCATCACGCGGCTCCTGTTTCAGCGGGGCGCGTTCAGTGCGGCGGATACCAGCCTCATGTCACCGGTGCTGGCGGTCTATGCGTTGGGCCTGCCTTTCCTTTCCTTCGTGACGGTGGCCCTGCGCGGATTCTATGCGGTCAAGGATACCGCGACCCCGGTACGGGCGGCGGCCTGGAGCTTTGGGGTCAATCTCGGGCTCAGCCTCGTGCTCATGCGGTGGTTCTCCACGGTCGGCCTGGCCGTGGCGGGTACGGTGGCCGTGCTGGTACAGGCGTGGTATCTGCAGACCCGGCTGAGCCGCCGGCTGCCGGCCCTTGGGTTCGGTCCGTTGTGGCCCAACCTGGTGAAAATCGTCATCGCGAGCACCGTGCTGGGGTTTGTCGTTTGGGGCGGACAGCGGGCTTCCGTGTGGCTGCCGCTGGCCGGCAAGGCCCACGATCTCGCCGTCGTGCTGATTCTCATCCCGGTCGCCGCGGCGGTCTATGGCGCCCTGCTGTGGGCGTTGAAGATCGAGGGGCGCACCGAACTGGAACTCATCCTGAACCGCTTCCGGGGCCGGAATCCCGGCGCCTGATTACCTGCGAACATGAAACGGATCCCGGACTGGTTCACGCCGGCGATGCTCCTGGCCGTGGCGCTGGCCTGGATCTGGCCGGCGGGCGGGGCAAATGGCGGTGTCCTGCATGGCGAGTGGCTGACGAAGGCTGGCGTGGCGCTCATCTTTTTTCTTTACGGACTTAGTCTTTCGTTCACGGCGCTGCGGGCGGGAGCGCTGCACTGGCGGCTGCATCTCGTTGTGCAGGGCATGACGTTTCTGGTGTTTCCACTGCTGGGTCTGGCGCTCGATTTCATGACGCGCGGCTGGTTGTCGGCTGAAATGCGGCTGGGTTTCGTTTTTCTCTGCGTGCTGCCCTCGACGATCTCTTCGTCCGTGGCGCTGACCGCGGCGGCGGGCGGCAACGTGGCCGGGGCGGTGTTCAACGCCACGCTTTCAAGTCTCATCGGCGTGGTGCTGACGCCGCTCTGGATCGGATTTTACCTGCGGAGCGGCGGACAGGGCGGACCGCTCGGGCCGGTTGTGATGGATCTGGTGCGCTGGCTGTTGCTGCCGATGGCCGTGGGGCAGGCCTGCCGACCCTGGCTGGCGGCGTGGGCGGGGCGGCAAAAGTCGCGCCTGCACATCGCAGACCGGCTGGTGATCTTGCTCATCATCTACACGTCGTTCTGCAACTCGGTGCAAAACGGTCTCTGGCAGGGCCGGGGCTGGTCGCTGCTGCTGCTCACGCTGGGCGTATGCGCGCTGCTGTTCACGGCGGCCATGCTGTTGACGGCCTGGGTCTCGCGCCTGCTGGGCTTTGACTGGCCGGACCGGATCACCGCGATGTTCTGCGGTTCAAAGAAGACCCTCGCCTCAGGCGTGCCCATGGCGAATTTGATTTTCGCGGGCCAGCCCGTGCTCGGCCTCGTGCTGCTGCCGATCATGGTTTATCATTCGATGCAATTGCTGGTGAGCGGGGTATTGGCGGCGCGGTGGGGCAAGTTGGGTCAGAATTAGGGGTAGCGCACGGCCTCCCGACGGACGGTCGAGAGGCCCCTGCCAATGACGGCCCGTCCGGAGGCCGGGCCCTACCCACGGAGGCATTAGTTGAGGACGAGTTGCTGCGGACGCGGTTGCGAAAGAGCCGAATCCGGCTTGGATGGCGGCCATGTCGCATCTTTTCGCGCCGTTTACGGTCAAATCGGTCACGCTTCGCAACCGCATCGGCGTCTCGCCGATGTGCCAGTATTCAGCGGAGGACGGGCTGGCGAACGACTGGCACCTGGTGCACCTCGGCTCGCGGGCGGTCGGCGGGGCGGGTCTGGTGATCGTGGAGGCGACGGCGGTGTCGCCCGAGGGGCGGATTTCACCGGGAGACCTGGGCATCTGGTCCGACCGGCATGTGGAACCGCTGATTCGCATCAATCGTTTCCTCAAGCAGCACGGCGCCGTGGCCGGACTGCAGATCGCGCATGCCGGCCGCAAGGCCAGTGCGCGGCGGCCATGGGACGGTGAGGGGCAGTTGCCGGAGAGCGGCGGTGGGTGGCCGACCGTGGCGCCGAGCGCGGAGGCGTTCGGTAGCGGACTGGACAAGGTGCCGCAGGCGCTGGACGCGGCAGGCATCAAACGGTTGCAGGCGGATTTCGTCGCGGCAGCGAAGCGGGCTCTGGCGGCCGAATACCAATGGCTGGAACTGCATTTCGCGCACGGGTATCTGGCACACCAGTTTCTCTCGCCACTCGTCAATCGCCGCACCGACCAGTATGGCGGCAGTTTTGAAAACCGCATCCGGTTTGCGCTCGAGACGGCGCAGGCAGTACGAGCGGTGTGGCCGGATAATCTTCCCCTGACCGCGCGCCTGTCCTGCACGGACTGGGTGGCAGGCGGATGGGACATCGAGCAGGCGGTCGAACTGGCGCGCCGGCTCAAGGCGGCGGGGGTCGATCTCATTGATTGCAGCTCGGGTGGCGCGATTCCCGGAGTGAAGATTCCCGTGGGACCGGGTTATCAGGTTCCGCTGGCGGAGCGCATTCGCCGCGAAGCCGGGATAGCGACGGCGGCCGTGGGGATGATCAGCGAGCCGGCGCAGGCGGATGCGATCGTCCGCAGTGGGCGGGCCGACTTGGTGCTGCTGGCGCGCGAGCTCTTGCGCGACGCCTACTGGCCGGCGCACGCGGCGAAGGCGCTGGGGCAGACTGGTGCAATGCCGCCACCGGTGCAGTATGCGAGAGCGTGGTGACCGGCGCGGTGGGCCGCGCCGGAACGCTGAACGTTTAACGCTGAACTCTGAACGCTGAAGTAAGGCATCGGCAGATGTAGCTACGAGCGTGAGCAAGTGGATGTTCGGCGCACAAAGCATAATCGCCACTCGCTCACGCTCGTAGCTACCCTGTCAAAACACCGTACTTCAGCGTTCAGAGTTCAGCGTTAAACGTTCGGCGTTCTGAAATCGCAGCATAAAGCCGCTCCTACAGTTGGAGCACGCTGTCCATCACTTGGATGTTGGACGTTGAGCGTTGGATGTTGGATGTTCGCCGGGCCACCCGGCGCCGCATCAGTTGGCGCCGATCGCCTGGACGATGTGCATGACATCCTCGCCGGGTGGACGCGGATTGTAGGTCCACTCTCCGCCTGCTCCCGAGCCCCGGCAAAGCACGGCGCCCTTGGTCCAGCGGGGATTCAGGGCTTTCACGGTGGGCGGGCAGTAGCGGATGGTCAGGCCGCAACGGCGGCGGTCGGAGCTGTTCGGGTCCGAGCCGTGCGCCAGCATGTCGGCGTGCAACGAGAACTGGCCGGCCTTGAGTTCATCATACACGGGCTGGCCCAGTTGCGCGGCATTTTCAATTTCCTGGTTCAGCACGGCCTGATCCCGGGCCACGTGGCGCCATTTCAGGTGGCCCTGCCGGTGGGTCCCGGGCAGGAACATCATGGCGGCGTTGGCGCGGTCGGCATCGTCAATGGCCAGCCACACGGTCACCGTGCGGGCGGGCGTGAACGGCCAGTACGAGGCGTCCTGATGCCAGGCGACCTTGAGGGGGTCGTGCGGCTGCTTGCAAAAGAAGTGGGAGCCCCAGCACACGATGTCCGGTCCGATCAGGTCCTGCACATGATCGAGGATGATGGGGTTTGTCACGATGTCGTGCAGCCCGGCGCAGCAGCAGTGGAAACCGTTGATCGAATAGGAATCGAGATCGCTGCGCGCCTGTCGGACCTTGCCCAGCAGGTCGTCGAAATAGATGCGATTCCGTTCCGCTTCCGAAGGAGTGTAGGCAGACAGCGGCATCACGTAGCCGAACTCGTTGTAGAACCGGATCTGCTCCGGGGTCAGCCGGAGCGGTGAGGGATTCACGACCGGCTGGAAACTCAAATCACGCTCTTCTTTGACAGGGGTGGAAGACATGGGGTGGTGGGCAGAATCAACATCCAACATTCAACGCTAAACATCCAACATCCAACTTCTGAATGCTGATATTTTGCGTCAGTGTTATTTGGTGCAGATAACGACTTGAGAGCGGTGTTCGCGGCGTAAAGCCGCTCCTACAGTTGGGGAACGCCGTCCATTCATTGGATGTTGGGCGTTGATTGTTGGATGTTGGACGTTCGCAGCGCGGCCGACCGCGCTGCGTCAGCCTTTGATCGCGCCGGCGGAGAGGCCGCGGACGAAGAGTCGCATCGTGAAGAGGAAGATGATGATGAGCGGGATCGAGGCGAGGAAGTAGGACGCCATGATCTGGCCCCACGGCTTCACGTACTCGCCGTCGAGGTAGATGAGGCCGACGCCGAGGGTGAAGAGCTCCTTGTCGCGAAGAATGATGAGCGGGAGCAGGAAGTCGTTCCACGAGCTGAGGAAGGAGAGGATGGCGAGCGTGCCGATGATGGGGCTCGCCATGGGGATCACGACGTTGATGACCTGCTGGAAATGCGAGGCACCGTCCATCTCGGCGGCCTCAAAGAGATCCTTGGGCAGGTCCTCGATGAAATTGCGCAGGACAAAGATGTTGAACACCTGACCGGCGGCGACGCCCACGACAATGAGGGCGAGCAGCGTGTTCAGCAGGCTCATGGACTTGAGCAGCATGAAGAGCGGCACGATGTTGGCCACGCTCGGCAGGAGCATGAGGACGAGGAAGGCCGACCAGATGACGCCGCTGAAGGGCAGCTTGTGGCGGGCGAAGAAGTAGGCGGCGAGGATGGCGAGGGAGAGCGAGCAGAACGTGCCGGTGACCGCGACGAAGACCGTGTTCGCGAGGTAGGGGCCGATGAGCTTGATGGCGAAGAGCCAGTTCGACCATTTCCAGTCCTCGGGGGAGAGCGGCAGCCAGGGTTGCGCGATGAAGGACGCGTTGTCCTTGAAGCTCACCTGGAACATCATGTAGAGCGGGAACATCTCGATGAGCAGGAAGCACCAGATGATGGTGTGCTTCGGCCAGTCGCGCTTCTGATGAAGCGGTGCGGGTTTGATGACGGCGGCGCTCATTTGTCGACCCGGACGTACCGGTTGTTGATGAAGGTGAGCGTGAGGATGACCGAGAACAGGATCATGCCGATGGAGCAGGCGTAGCCGAATTCGCCGGCGACGAAGGCGCGGTTGTACATCCACAGACCGGGGACCATGCCGCGGCCGCCGGGGCCGCCGTATTCGTTGAGCAGCAGCAGTTGCAGGCCGTAACCGCCGAGGGTGCCGATGATCAGCAGCACGAGGCTGAGGCGGATCTGCGTCAGGATGAGCGGCAGCTCGATGTAGAGGAATTTCTTGAACGGACCGATGCCATCGAGCTCGGCGGCCTCATAGACTTCCTGGCCGATGGACTGCAGGCCGGCGAGGTAGATCAGGACGCCGACGGTACCGATCCAGGGGAAGCCCCAGATGAAGAGGGCCGGCAGAATGAGTTCGGGCTGCGACAGCCAGCCGATAGGCACGCCCTCGAAGAAAACGCCCCAGCCGAAGAAGTTGTTGATGGCCACGAGCACATGCTTGAGCCCGGTGGCCTCGATCACGCCGTTGAGGGCGCCGAGGTTGGGGTCGAGGATGAATTTCCAGATGAAGAGCGTCACGAGCTGGGGCACGATCATTGGCACGACCAGGAGCGCGCGGTAGGCGTACTGCCAGCGGTTGCTCGTCAGCCGGTGGATGAGCACCGCCAGCAAGATGGACGGGACCATCTTGATGAGGTTGAAGATCATCAGCGCGCCGACTGTGGCGAAGGACATCAACAGCGTGGAATCGGTGAAGGCGCGCTTGAAGTTGTCCCAGCCGATGAACTGCTTGGCCTCGCCGCCGGACCAGTCAAAGAAACTGTGGTAGACCGCGCTGACCGCCGGAAAGTAGGCAAAGGTCAGGACCATCAGCAGGGAGGGCACCACGAAAAAATACAGCCGCCATTCGCGAAGGACTTTGGACCGGGAAATGGGATAGGCCATGGATGAACGTTGCCAGTGGTGGCGAAAACCGAGTGAGGCACAGGGTTCAGCCGTGCCAAGCCGGAAGTTTGGACATCAGCGGGAAAATTCAGTCATGACCAAGGATCACACGGATGCCACGGATTGGTTCAGGCGGAATGGCCATATAAGGCTCAGAAGGATCATATGGGCCCAATCCGATTTACAGGAGGAAACAGAGGGAGCTGAGGAAAACCAATCTCTCTGTTCCTTCTGCGTCCTCCTGTTGAGAGGATGGATCCGTACCATCCGTGTAATCCGTGGCTAAAATTCAGCCGAATACGGCCGCGCGCTCGGTGGCGTTGAGTTCTTTCCAACGGCCGGGTGAGAGTTCATCGAGGGTGAAAGTGCCGATGCGGGCGCGGATGAGCCGGAGGGTGGGGTGGCCGATCGCGGCGGTCATGCGCCGGACCTGGCGGTTTTTGCCTTCGGTCAGTTCCAGCGAAAGCCAGCAGTCGGGAATGGACTTGCGGTAGCGCACGGGCGGATAGCGCGGCGGCACGACCGGCGCGGTCTCAAGGCGTCGGACCTTGCAGGGTTGAGTCTGGTAATCGCCGATGCGAACTCCCCGGGCCAGTTGCTTGAGCGTGGCGTCATGGGGCACGCCTTCCACCTGCACCCAATATTCACGAGGATGGGCTTTGGACGGGTCGAGCAACCGCGTGCTGAGAGCCTTCTCATCGCTCAACAACAGGAGACCCTCGGAGTCCGCATCGAGCCG
>CAZFHG010000008.1:0-17310 GCA_964518665.1 uncultured Opitutaceae bacterium
GTAGGAGCCTGCTTGCAGGCGATGGGAGCGCGACCGCCCTCGGTCGCAATCTTGCGATGACTAGATGAAAGGGAGAATGAGTATGGCTCCCATTTCTTGGGTGGTGGTTTTCACTTTCTCAGAATTGTCCTGGTTCTTGGTCCGGCTGGTTCGTCGTTCAATTGCGACCGAGGGCGGTCGCGCTCCCAGCCAAGCCTATCGCCTGCATCCGCCTTCGCCGAGACTACGGCGCTCCCATCGCCTGCAAGCAGGCTCCTACCTATTCCGAGCGGCATCAACCCCGCGCCAGAGCGCGGGCATCGGCGAGAAAGGCGTCGACCTGCTCCGCGGTCGTGGCCCAGCTGCCCATGAAGCGGTAGCCGTGTTCGCCGACAAATTTGTAGAACTGCCAGCCGCGTGCCGTCAGGCCGGCGGCGAGGGCGGGGGCGAGATCGACGAAAACCCCGTTGGCTTCAACCGGGAAGAGCAATCGCGCTCCCGGCAGGCCCTCGAGTCCGGCGGCGAGGCGCCGGGCCATCGCATTGGCATGGGCGGCATGACGGAGCCAGGCGCCCTCGCGGAGCAGGGCGGTCCACTGGGCGGCGGCAAAGCGCATTTTCGAGGCGAGCTGGCCGGACTGCTTCACGCGGTAGGCGAAGTCGCGGGCGAGGGCGTGGTTGAAGAACACGACGGCCTCGGTGGTGAGCATGCCGTTCTTGGTGCCGCCGAAACTCAGTACATCCACCCCCGCGCGCCAGCTCAGGTCGGCGGGACTCACGCCCTGCGGGGCCAGGGCCGCGACGGCGTTGGCGAAGCGCGCACCATCCATGTGCAGAGCCAATCCATGCTGACGTGCCACCGCACTGAGGGCGCGGATTTCATCGGGTTGGTAGAGCGTGCCGAATTCAGTGGCCTGGGTGAGCGAGAGCGCGCCCGGATGCGGGTAATGCACGCTGTGACCGCGGCCGGCCGCCTCCGCGACGGCGGCCGGGGTGAGTTTGCAGTGGGCACCAGCCAAAGGCACGACCTTGGAGCCGCCGGTGAAAAACTCGGGCGCGCCGCATTCATCCACCTCCAGGTGCGCGGCCTGATGGCATAGGATGCTCTGGTAGCTGCGGCAGAGTCCGGCGAGCGCGAGGGCGTTGGCGGCGGTGCCGTTGAAGACGAAGAATACCTCGCAGTCGGTTTCGAAGAGCTTCTGCACCTCCGCGCGCGCCCCGGCGGTCCACGCATCGTCACCGTAACCCGGGGAGCGGCCGGCATTGGCGGCGGCAAGCGCGGCCATGGCCTCGGGACAGATCCCGGCGGTATTGTCACTGGCGAAGGTGTAATCGGCGCTCGGTTGGGCGGACATGGGTGCAGTTGAACAGCAAAGCCCGCGAGCGGCCAAGGTGTTTTCGTGTTTGGCAAGGCGGGAGCGAGGGCGTTGCCTGTGGCGCACACTAATGAACGCCGCTGACGTCAACCTCTACCTCGTGGGCTTCATGGGCACCGGCAAGAGCACCGTCGGCCGGACCGTGGCGCAACGGCTGGGCTTCCGGCTGTACGACAGCGATTACGAGATCGAGCAGCAGCAGGGCCGGTCCATCGCGGATATTTTTGCCAAGGACGGTGAGCCGGCGTTTCGGGTGATGGAACGGACGTTTGTCGAGAGCGGCCATCCGGCCGAGCGGGCCGTGGTCGCGTGCGGGGGCGGTCTCGTGGTGCAACCGGGTCTGGCAGACATGCTGCGTGCCCGGGGCGTCGTCATCTGCCTGCATGCCTCGCTCGCGACCGTGCTGGAGCGGACCGGCCGGCACAAGCACCGGCCGCTTCTTAATGTCGAGGACCCCGCGGAGCGCATCCGTGCGCTGTATGCCGCGCGGGAACCGGTCTACCGCAACGCCGGGACAGTGATCCTCACCGACGGCCGGCCCTTGGGTGAAGTCGTGGCCCACGTGCTGCGCGTCTGGCGGCGCGAGTCGCAGGATTTTGCCCTGGCCCGCCCCGGCCGCTGACGATGGACGCGCGGCTGGAGGCTCTGCGCCGGCGGCTGGCGGAACTCGGGTTTGACGACATGCGCGTGGCGCAGGTCGAGCCGGTGTCGCCCGCCCCGCTGCGGGACTGGCTCGCCGCCGGCCGGCACGCGGACATGGCGTGGATGGAGCGCACGGCGGAAAAACGCCTGGACCCGGGACTGGTGCTGCCCGGAGCGCGTTCCATCATCATGCTCGGCGTGAATTACTGGACCGGCGCGCTGCGGCAGGACGGGCCGGTGTGGGCGCGTTATGCGCTGCACGAGGATTATCACGACACGATGAAACCCGCCTTGGTGGCGGCGGGACGCGTGTTGGAGGAACTGTACGGGATCACGGGCGACGACTACCGTTACTACGTAGACACGGGGCCGGTGCTGGAGCGCGGCTGGGCGGCGAAGTCGGGCCTCGGATTTGCGGGCAAGAATGCGATGCTGATTTCGCGCCGCCACGGCAACTGGCTGTTTCTGGCCTCCATCCTGACGCGGCTTGAACTCGCGCCCGACGCGCCGGTGCGGCGGCAACAGAGTGGGTTCGCCGATACGGGTCTGCTCTGCGGCAAGTGCACGCGTTGCCTCGACGCCTGTCCGACGCAGGCCTTTGCCGCGCCCGGGGTGGTGGACTCGCGCCGCTGCATCTCGTATCTGACAATTGAGCACAAGGGCGTGATTCCCCGGGAAATGCGGGCCGGCATCGGCCGGCACATCTATGGCTGCGATGTGTGCCTCGAGGTGTGTCCGTGGAATCGTTTCGCGCAGGAGGGGCGGCGTCTGCTGCTCGCGGCGCGCCTCGAACTGCCGCAGCTCACGCTGGCGGATCTGCTGGCGCTGACCCCGGAGAGTTTTGCGACGATCTTCCGGAAGACCGCAATCAAGCGATTGAAGCTCGCGGGTATCCTGCGCAACGCCTGCGTGGTGGCGGGCAACTCGGGCGGGCCGGACCTGCTGCCGGCGCTCGTTCGGCTGGCGGAGCATCCGCTGCCGCTGGTGCGGGCGCATGCGGTGTGGGCGGTGCGGCGGCTCGCGGGGGAGAGGGCGGCGAGGTTACTGCAGAGTGCACGACTGGCTGAATGCGATGCGACCGTGCTGGCGGAGTACGAGGGCGAAGCCTGAGTCTTTCTCTTTCCTCTTTATCTTTCTCTTTCGTCAGGGTTTTCGGCTTATGACGATCACCAGCCGACAAGACTGACGAAAGAGAAAGATAAAGAGGAAAGAGAAAGATAATGAGCTCTGGCTTCAGCCGGCGAACAGCTCATTCATCCGCTTCGTGAAACTCGCCGGCGGCCGCACGGGTTTGCCGGTGCGGTCGATGAAGGCGTGCAAGGTGTGACCGGTCACGAGCAGTTCATCGCCGCGATAAATTTCATATTCGAGCCGGATGCGCAGGACCGGTTTTTCGCGGAGCGTCGTGACGACCGTGACGGTATCATCGTACACGGCCGGCCGGTGGTATTTCAACGCAGCCTCCAGCACGGGCAGGCGGTAGCCCTCCTCCTCCAGCCGGCGGTAGTGGATGCCCTGTTCCTTCAGCAGGTTGGTGCGTCCGAGTTCGAACCACGGCAGGTAGCTGCCGTGATAAACGATGCCCATCATGTCGGTCTCGGCGTAGCGGACGGTGACCTGGGTGCGGGATGTGATCATGGCGGGTTGGCGGAAAGGTCGAAGAGCCGGCGGGCGGATTCACGCCAGTTGTGCCGGCGGGCCCAGGTGCGGCCGGCGGCGCCAAGCCGATGGCGCAGCGCGGCGTCATCGATGAGTCGGGCAAAGGCGGCGGTCAGGGCGGCGGGCTGATCCGGGGGCACCAGGAGTCCGGTCGTGCCATCGACCACCGCCTCGCCGACGCCACCCACGGCGTGCGCGATCACGGGCAGGCCATGGGCGGCGGCCTCGAGGTAAACGAGACCGAAGCCTTCGAGGCTGAGGCCGTGGTTGATGCTCGTCATCGCAAAGATCCCGGCCTGGCGGTATTTTTCCGCGAGCTGGTCATCGGTGAGGCTGCCAAGGAAGAGCACGGGAAAATCCGCCCGGGCGGCGGCGGCCCGGAGCTTTTTCTCGTAGCCGCCTCGTTGGTCGCTGCCGGCGATCCAATATTCGATTTTCGACCGCTGTTCGGCGGAGAGGGCGCACAGGGCCTGCAAGGTCTGGAGCTGGCCTTTGCGCGGGTGGAGCCGGCCGACCGTGAGGATGCCAAGCCGGGCCGCCGCCGGCCGCGGGTGCGTGGTGGCGGCGAAACCGGTCCGGAGGGCGCCGGGCGTGAGGCAGAACTTCGGGGCGGCCTCAGGGAAGCGCTGGCAAAGCAGGTCGCGGGTGAAATGGGTGAGGGTGCTGACGCGCGTGGCGTGGCGGATGAGACGCCGGGTGAGCACACGGGTGACCGGGTTACGGTGAAACCGCAGGATTTCCGAGCCGTGAAACGTCAGCACCAGGCGCGAGGGGCGGAAGGCCCGCAGCCCCTGCAGCACCATGAGCGTGAGCATGGGGCCGGGCTCGGCCAGCCAGACCGTGGCATGGCGCAGCCGGCGGCGTTCGCGGATCAGCTCGCGCGCCATCACCACCAGGCAGCGGAGGTTATGAGTGCCGCGCAACGGCAGGCGGCGCAGGAGAAAGGGCCACTCCTTGTCGACGGCACCGGCGGGGGCCGCGGGGGCCCAGACCTCAACCTTCGCGCCCAGTCCCGCGGCCGCCCGGGCGATTTCCTCCGTGACCGACGCGATGCCGCCCCGCTGGGGGTGAAATTCGTGGGTGAGGATGTGAATGGGCGTTTCGCTCATGCGCAGGTCAGAAAGGCGCGACGCGAGAAGCGGGCGCGGATAGTGAGGGTTGGGCCGCGAACCGGGGCTGGCAAGCGCGGCTTGGGCGAAGGCGGAACTTGCATGCATTATCGGTGACCATGCCTCTGCCCAAGACCGCCGAGAATTGGGTTTGCATCCCTCCGCACCGTAACATTACAAGAACCAGACAATGCCAGACGCAGTTCAAACCAATCAGGCCAGCAGCAAGCCATTTCCCTTCATTACCAAGCCGGTGGCCCCGGAAGATGAGGCCGCGCTGCGTGAGTCCCTGAAGCGTTGTTCGCCGTCCACCTTCGAAGCCGCCATCCAGTTTCGTAAGACAGGCAATCCTGAGCATTTACCGGCAGTCGTGATCGGGGTGATCGAGCGTTTTGTGGAGCCTGATCTTCGAACCAAACTGAAAGATGCGGACGATGATCTCCGCCTGATCGAGGACCTTGGCATCGATTCCCTGACGATGATGGAAATCGTTATCCTGGTGGAGGATGTGCTCCAGATGTCCATCAACAACGACGAGCTGCGCAATCTTCGCACGGTCGGCGACGTCAAGACCTTCATTGATTGCAAAGTGCGCGGCCTGCCGCTGCCCAAACCGACGAAATTCCTGCCCATCGAGCACATCGCGGCGACGATGCCGGTCCAGCCGCCATTCCTCTTCCTCAACGAGGCTTCGGTAAGTTCCAGCGGCGCGAATGCGAAGTATAAGATTTCGGGCCAGGAGTTTTTTCTCCAGGGCCACTTCAAGGACAATCCGGTGATGCCCGCCTCAATCATGCTTGAGGCCCTTGGCCAGCTCGCCGTGCTTTTCCTGCTGGAAGGTCTCACGTCCGAACCGGGCAAGGCGGTCAATCCGCAGATGATCTTCTTCACGGGTTGCGAAGGCGTCCGCGCCCACCGGGTGTGCAAGCCCGGCGACATTCTCACGCTGTCCATCAAGCCGAAGCGCATGAAGATGCCGCTCGCCACCTTCGAGGGTGCCATCCGCGTGGGCCAGGAAAAGGCCGTCATCGCCGAGGAGATCACTTTGACTTTCGGGTTCATGGAAGTGCCGGCGCAGCCGGTCGCCGTGAATGGTGCCGCCCAGGCCGGTCAGCCGGTCAATGGCGAGGCCGCCCAGCCAACCACCTTGCGTGTGGCGGCCAGTGCCTGAGTGCCGGTGTCCGCCGGCCGGTGCGTCCATCCACTCCGGATGCCGTCCACAATTCGCTTGTCCCGCGTTGACCGCGCGAGCTGAAACCCCTTCGCTGGCCGGTGCATCGCCGTCACTAATTTTGGCGCCGCCAGTTACCGCGCCGCCCTCAAATCTCCCCCTCCGTATGCCCAGAGTTTTCATCACCGGTATCGGTTTCATCACCAGCATTGGCAATGATGCGGCCACCGTCTCGGCCAGTCTGCGCGAATTACGGCATGGGATGGAGCTGTACCCGCCATTCCAGAAGCCGGAAATCCCGGTCAAGGTGGCGGCGCCGGTGAAGGATTTTCAAATCGACTCGAACGATCCCGAGGACTGGAAGTTTCCCGCCCGCTACACCATCAAGCGCGAGATCCTGCGCGGCATGGCCCCGCACGGGGTGTTTGCCTGGTGCGCCATGCAACAGGCGATCGAGGACGCCCGCCTCACCGAGGCCGACTGGTCCAATCCGTACACCGGCCTTTACGCGGCGTCCGGCGGCTCGCCGCAGCTCATGGGCTACATGCTGAATCGCATGCACACGCAGGGTGTCATGCGCTGCTCACCCCTCGGCATCGTGGCCTCGATCTCGGGCACGGTGAATTTCAACCTTGTCGCCCACTTCAAGATCAAGGGCTCGTCGTGCGGCTTTTCCTCCGCGTGTGCGTCCTCTTCGCACGCTTTGGGCTATGCCTTCGACGACCTCGTGCTGGGCCGGCAGAAGCGCATGTTCGTCGTCGGGGCGGAGGACGGCAACGTGGACAGCATTCTGCCTTTCGCCGGGATGCGCGCCCTCTCGCTGCAAAAGGATCCGGCGCTGGCCTCGCGGCCGTTCGATGCGGCGCGCGACGGCTTCGTTGGCACCGGCGGCGCGGTCGTGCTCGTGCTGGAGACGGAGGACGAGGTGGCGCGCCGCGGCGCCAAGGTTTACTGCGAGTTCACCGGGTGGGGCCAGGCCTCGGACGGACACAACGTGGCCATTTCCCATCCCGAGGGGCTTGGCCTGCAGGCCGCCATCGAACACGCGCTGAGCAGCAGCGGCACCGCGCCGGAGGAAGTCGATTACATCAACGCGCACGCGACTTCCACGCCGATCGGGGACATTTCCGAGCTGCGCGCGATGAAGAAGATTTTCCGCACCCCGGCGGCCCGGCCCGCCATCAGCAGCACGAAGGCGCTGACCGGCCACGGCCTTTCCCTCGCGGGTGCGATGGAGAGCGCGTTTTGCGCCCTGGCCATCAAGGAGGGCTACATGCCCGGCTCGGCGCACATCACGCGGCCCGATCCCGAGTGCGACGGGCTCAACATCATCCGTTCCACGCTGCCGGCCCAGCCGCAGGTCGTGTTGAACAACAGCAGCGGTTTTGGCGGCGCCAACGTATCGCTCGTCTTCCGACGGGCCGGCTAACGTGCCAGCACCGCGTCTCGCCGCCTACTACCGCACCGCGTTTGTCACCGGGGCGAGCACCGGCTTGGGCCGGGCCTTCACGGAAATGCTGCTGGCCGAGGGCGTGCAGGTCTGGGGCACGGCGCGGGCCACGGTCCGACTCGCGGCGCTCGCCGGGCACGCCGGCTTCACCCCGGTGGCGCTGGAGCTGCGCGACGGGGCGGAGGCGGAGAAGGTTTACCACGCCGCATCGGCCGCCGCCGGCGGCTTCGACCTCGTGATCAACAACGCGGGCTACGGCGTGTTTGGCGACTTTGCGGACACGGACTTCGCGGTGTGGCAGGAACAGATCGAAGTGATGCTGATCAGCCCCGCCCGGCTCGCCCGGGCCGCGTTGCGGGAGATGCGTCTGCGCGGCCGCGGCGCTCTCGTCAACATTTCCTCGCTGGCGGCGGAGTTTCCGCTGCCCTTCCAGAGCGCCTATAACATCTGCAAGGCCGGTCTCACCGCGTTGAACGAAAGCCTCATGATGGAGACGGCTGGCACGGGCGTCGTCATTTTGGATGTGCGCCCCGGCGATTACCGGACGGATTTCGAGGGCTCGGTGCGGCGGCCTCCGGGCCTGGCATCACCGGCGATGGACCGGGCCTGGGCGGCCTTTGGCCGGCTCATGCTGACCGGTCCCCAGCCCGCACATGCCGCCCGGACCTTGCGGCGGGCCCTGTTGCGCCGCCGCAGCGGCACGGTGCGCTGCGGACGTTATTTCCAGGCCGTGGTGGCGCCGCTGCTCACCCGGTTCGGCTCACTGGCGCTCAAACGCCGCATTCAGGCGCGCTATTTCGATCTCTAAGCATGTCCAAGATCCGCATCCTTGTACTCACCTCCAGCACCGGCGGCGGTCATGACGCCCGGGCCGCGGCTTTTGCCGAGTGGTGCTTCCAGTTGTACAAGCATGACGTGGATGTGCGCATCGAACAGATGCTGGAGAAGTCCTCTCCGATCTACCGCACCGGGGTGAATTTCTACAACCGCATCCAGAAAGGCGCGCCGTGGATGCACAAGATCTTCTACACGGTGGTCGAGGGCCTGAGCATTCTCAATGCGCGCAAAGTCACCTTCGGTGGCGCCTACTACCGCCGGGAGCTGGCGGAATACCGGCCGCATCTCATCTTCAGCGTGCACGACTGCCTCAACCGCGGCTATTTCCAGCGCGCGCGCAAACTGCTTGGCGCTGACCAGGTGCGCTGCGCCACTTACTGCGGCGAGTTTTCCGGCGGCTGGGGATATTCCCGCAACTGGATCGAGCCCACCGTGGACCTGTATTTCAGCCGCACGCCCACGGCGCGCGATTATGCCGTGAAGAAGGGCATCCCGGCGGACCGGACGCGCGTACGCGGCTACCTGATGCTGCCCCGGGCCCATCTTGAATTGCTGTCGCCCGGCGAACGCCGGGCCTATCGCGTGAAAAAACTCGGGCTGCGCCCGGATCTGTTCACGGTCTTCCTCGCCACCGGCGGCAACGGCGCGCACAACCACTTCGATCTGCTACCCGCGCTGGTGCGCCACGCCGACCGCTGCCAGGTCATCGTGATCTGCGGACAGAACCGCGAAGCCTTCAACGAGCTCATTCACTGGCGGGCGAACCACCCGGAGTTCAATTGCTACATCGAGGGCTTTTCCGAGACCGTGCACCTGCTCATGCAGGCGAGCGACGCGATCGTCACCCGGGGCGGCACCACGACCTGCGCCAAGGCGCTGCACTTCCAGTGTCCGATCATCTTCAATGCCTTCGGCGGCATCATGCCGCAGGAGCAGTTGACCTGGAAATTTTTCCACAACGGGGCGGAGTCGGAGAAGATCGAGCGCGCGGAGGATTTCGCGGCCATCATGGACCGCTGGATGGCCGACCCCGGCGAGTACCGACGGACCCGGGATCGGTTCCTCGCCCTGCGCTACGAAGAGGACCCGACGATCCTGATCGACGAACTGGTCGGCCTCGCCAATGAGGTGGCGAAGGTATCACTCACGCGGCAGGTGTTCCCGCCGGCCAACGGCAATGGGAACGGTAATGGGAACGGTCACGGCGCGAAGACGGCCTGAGGCGAACGCAAATACTCCCGTTCGCTATATAGTTCGCAAAAGGTAGGAGCCTGCTTGCAGGCGATGGCTTGGAATGTAGGGGCGCACCTTGTGTGCGCCCGATCACGCCACCAGCGCCAATCAAACGGGCGCAGTCAAGCTGCGCCCCTACACAATGCATCGCCTGCAAGCAGATTCCTGCCGCATGAAACATTCCAAGGGTATAATCTCAATCGCCTCGCCTCAGAACGTCGCCGTGACCTCGGTCTGCTGGCCGGAATCGAGGGTGAGCTCGCCGAGGGAGGCGCACTCGGTCTCGTCGTTCTTGTAGAGCCGCACCCTGACCGTGCCGGTCGCCTCGGTGGTCTCCCAGCGCCATTTGCCGATGGAGACAAATTGCAGCGGGATGCCCTTGTCTGCGCTCAGCCCGGGAGCATCGCCACGGATAAAGAGACGGTTGCCGATACCGATGTAGGCGGTGACCAGCAGGCGCGTGGCGCCGTCGGCGGAGACCGACCGGCTCGGGGCGGTTTCGTCCGGGGCCAGTTGCATGAAATCATCCGTCGTCGCCGGGGCCGCGGCCTCGGCCGGTGACTCGGCGGGAGCCGGACTGTCGGCCGGGGCGTCACCGGGCATGGGCAGGGAAAGCTCCTCGATTTTCGACCGGCGGGGCGCCCGCGGTTTGCGCGGCTTGTGCTCGACCGGCGCGAGGGACTCTTCCGTCGGAGTTGCCGTTGCTTCGGTGCTGGCAGGGACGGCGGAGGCTTCGCTGTCCGCGGTGACGAGAGCGGTGGAAGGTTCTTCCACCGGGGCCGGGGTGGCCGCGGGCGGTTCGTCGGCCGGCGCCGGGGCGGGGTGGGCGGCGGCGACCGGTGCCGCCACGGTGGTCACGACCACTTTATCGGGGATCCGGGCGGCCGCCGCGTCGAGCGCGACGAGCTTGGCCTCGAGAATCCGGATGTGCGCGGCAAACTTCTGCTCCAACGCGTGCACGGCGCTGTTCTGGGCCACATGGAGTGCGGTTTCGGCTTCAGTGCGCGCCTTGGTGAAGGCCTCGGGCAGGCGGGCGAGCGCTTCATTCGCGGCGGCGGCATGCTTGGCGGCAACGGTCTCGAGCCGGATGAGTTCGGCGGCGGTCTTGGTGATCCGGTCGCCGGCCACCTCCAGTTTCTCGGCTTCTGATGCGCGGAGACTGTTGATCTCCTGCTGCAGGGCCTCGTTGTCGTTGACGGCCGCCTCGTTGATCTGGCGAGTGAAGTCGTTGATCCGTTCCTGTAATTTGTGCGGCAGGTGCTCGGCGTGTTTCAGGCTTTTCGCCACGTGATCGCCGATCTCATTCAGGCCGGCGACGGCGATGCTGATCTGCTCGGCGGATGTCGCGACCGTGCGCGAGAGCGCCTCGAGGGCGCGTTGCCGGTCGTCGAGCGACTCCTCCTGTTTGCGCACGTAATCGGCAATGAGCGCGGCGGCGGTGACGATGGCGCCGATGCTCACGCAAGCCACGATGGACAGGATGGCGGTCGGGGAGAGCGGTCGCTCGCTGTTGGCGGCGATGAAGGCGGCGACGGCGATGAGAAGCGCGTCGCTGAGCAGGAAGAACCACTTGGAGATTTTGGGGGAGGATTCGGGAAGGCTCATGGGGACGTCGTCTGCCGGGGCCGGCGGCGGCAGCGCGACCGGCGGGCGGTGCGTGAGTTTGTGCTGCGCGACCGACGGTTTCTCAAGGAGAAAGGCACGCAATTCCGGGTTGTCCCCGTCATCAGGCGAAGCCAGACTGGTCCTGCGATATGGATGAGGATCATTTCCTTCGAATCGAGCGGGAGGAGCGCGATGGCTCCCGGCACTATGTGGTGCATCTGTTTGATCCGAAGTTTTCCGTGGAACTGGCGCCTGATGGCGGGGCGCCGGACAAGATCGGACGTGGCGTGATCCGCCGGGTACGGGTGCCGAACTCTTGGGCCGGAGACTATGGCCAATACGCCAAGCTGCTCACCGCCGCGCAGGATTTCTTCGCGCAATCGTTCGCCGAGCCGGAGCCCAAGGCGCTGACGCGCCGGCTCGGGCTTTGAAAAGCCGCGGGGCGCGGAATGGGTGGGAGTCAGCAGGGTTTTGTTTTATATGCCGATTCGGTAGGTCAGCGAGCTTGCTCGCGCCCAATCCCGCGCCCGCAAGCGGGCTGCCTACTGCTGCCGCCTCTGGCCAGATTGGGATTTTGCACACCCGCCCAAGCTGGCTCCCACCTCGGGCGAATCACTTGCCCTGGCGTTTCACCGGCACGAGCTCGCCGGCTTTTTCCTGAAACTCGACGGTGATCGCCCTGCCGGTGTCGGCCGCGATGTAGGGAGTGAGGGCCGCCGCCATCAGGGGCAGGGCAGCCCGCAGATCGGCCTCCTGGTCGTCGCAGATGGCGGTCACGGTCCAGACCTCGCGCCCCGTCTCGGGCTTGACCCCGGCTTCGCGCTGACGGGCGGAGAGCCGCAGGTGCTTGCGATAGGTTGTCACGGAGTTCGTGCTGATATCGGTGCCCACGCGCTCGTAGGTGCCAGGCACGCGGACAGTCTCAGTGGTGGTCGTGGTTTTGCCGGCGGCGTCCGTTGTTTGTCTGGTGCGGGTGGTGTAGCCACCGCCGAGTTCCGCATATATCGGCGTGCTGAAGGTGTAGATCCGGGTGACGGGGTTACCCACGCCAAAATCCACAAAGATATTCAGCTCGGCCGCTCCGGTTGAGACCGCCTGGAAGCCGCGGGTAGCCAGGGCGCGGTCCACCTGACGCAGCACCTCGCCGTAGCGCAGATCGCCTGCCATCCGTGCGCTCCGGTCGGCGGTGGCGAAGGCATACGTGCGCTTGGTGGCGGCGAGGGCGGGGTTGGCCAGGGCGTCCACCTGCACGCGGTAAGTGGTGGTGCAACCGCCAAGCAGCAGGGCGGCGACAATGAGGAATGGGAGCAGGTGTTTCACTTTGGTGCAGTAGGGATGCAATGGCGGACAAGAGCGAGCAGCCTTCGTTCCCGAAGGGCGGGTTCAATACCGCCGCCACACATAGACGCAGAGTGACAGCAGCAGGCCGACGCGAAGTGCGCCCTCGAAGGTCAGGACGACCAGCACCCACTTGAGGCCACAGTTGCGGCGCAGGGCATAGCCGATGCCCGAGACCAGGAGTAGGCTGAGCCCGTGCACGCGACCGAAGGACAGAAAGAGCAGCCCCAGCATCCACGCCCAGTAAAGCAGGATCGTCATGCTCCAGCCAAAGGCGGTGAGCTCGTGCAGGCCCAGGGTGCGCGGATCGCCGTTGCGTTCGATCTGCTTGATGCCGACATAACGCTCGCTGAGCACGAGCTGCCAAAGCTCGAACAGCACAAAGAATGGGGCGAAAAACAAAAGCAGCGGCACGGGGATACACTCGCGGATCAGTCGCCTTGCGCCAAGGATGAACGCGTGTGTGGCAGATTGGAGATGGGCTTTCGGAGATCGAAGTTCGAAGATCGGAGTTCGAATGCCCCGGCAAATCGCGAGCCCTGCGTGCTCGCTTCAATCTTCGATCTCCGAACTCCGATCTGCGATCTCCGAGCGGGGAACCCGCTCGCGCGCTTGCCAGCGCCCTGCGCTTGGGCGTAACTCAATCCGACCCGCATGAAAATCACCCGGATCGAGACCACCGAGCCTGCCCCCGGTTTGCTGGCGTGCCGCGTGCACACCGCTGAAGGCGTCATTGGGTGCGGCGAAAGCTATTATATCCCGTCGGCCGTGGCGGCGGTGATCCATGACTGGATGGCCCCGCGCCTGATTGGAGCCGAGGCCATGGATACCGAGGGGCACTGGCGCTTCCTCTACGAACGCGCTACCAACTTCGGCGCGCGCGGCACGGAGCTGCGCGCCCTCTCGGCCATCGATCTCGCGCTCTGGGATATCAAGGGACAGGTCTGCGGCCAGCCGGTGTGGCAGCTGCTGGGGGGCAAGACGCAGGATGGTGTGCGCATTTACCACAGCACCGGCTACGGCCGGGGCCTGCCGCCCGCGCCGGGCGGCATGTGGCCGGGCTATGGGCGGATGGGGGTGCCCGAGCCGTTGAATGACTACTGGAATGCGATCCACGAGCCGGCCGCCTTTGCCCGCGAACTGGTCGCGGACGGCATTGGCGGGACCAAGCTGTGGCCGTTTGATTTCGCGGCGCACAAACTCAACGGCAACGTCTATGTGAGCCCGGCTGACATCGAGGAGGGCATGAAGCCGTTCCGCGCCATGCGGGCGGCGGCCGGCAACGCGCTAGAGCTCATGGTGGACGGACACGGTTTCTTCCAGCTACCGATGGCATTGCGCATCGCGGCCGCCATGCGCGAAGTGCAGCCGCTGTGTCTGGAGGATGTGATCCGGCCCGATTGCGTGGACACGATTCGCGACTTCCGCGAGCGCTGCGGCCTGCCGCTGGCGGTCAGCGAAATGCTCATCAGCTCCGAGGACTACCGACTGGTCCTGCAAAAGCAGGCGGCGGATTACCTCATGATTGATCCGACCTGGGTCGGTGGCATCTCGCAGACGCTCAAGATCACCGACTATGCGCAGGCCTTCAATGTGCCCGTGATGATGCACGATTGCACCGGCCCGCTCACTCTCCTCGCTGGCATCCACGTCGGCGTGGCTCGGGCCAATGTCGCCTGGCAGGAAACCGTGCGGATGCTCCTGCGTATTTCCTATCCGGAACTGGTCACAGCGGTTCCTGCAGTCGTGAAGGGGCGCATCGCCGCACCGTCCGGTCCGGGCCTCGGTACCGCCTGGCAGGAGCAGTGGTTCCAGTCGCCGCGCGAGGTGCGTGTGAGCGGGATTTGAGAAAGTCATGCCCTGCACCTGGCGCCAAGCATGGGCCGGGCGCTACCCAACCTCAAATTGCCTCTCCAAATGTTGATCGTCCTCCGATGAAAACCACCACCGTTCCCTTTCATTTTCACGATCTCGCCGGCAAGACGCTGGTCATCACCGGCGTTACCCGCGGCATTGGCCGGGCCTTGCTGCCGGGGTTGCTCGCGCAGGGGCTCAACCTCATCGCCGTGAGTCGCGGTCGCGAGAAACTGGCGGCAGTGCGTCAGGAACTGGGTGTGGACGAATCTCGGCTGCGGTTTTTCGAGTGTGATCTGGCGGACGCGGCGGCGGTGGAAGCCACGGGCCGGGCCATCGCGACCTCCGGCCTGCCGGTGGACGGCATATTGCACAACGCGGCCATCGACCCACGGCATGAATTTGCCCAGGCGGCCCCCGCGCCATGGGACCTCGTGTGGCAGGTGAATTTGAAATCGGCAGTGACACTG
This sequence comes from uncultured Opitutaceae bacterium, assembly GCA_964518665.1. GTDB lineage: Bacteria > Verrucomicrobiota > Verrucomicrobiia > Opitutales > Opitutaceae > UBA2377. The sequence goes on from CAZFHG010000008.1 coordinate 14,723, forward strand.
ACCCAGTGCGTGCTGCCACAGATCCGGCGCAGCGCGCAGGGGCGGATTGTTTTCACCGGCTCGATCGTCAGCGAACTCGGCGGTTCGTACATGACGGCCTACGCCGCTTCTAAGGGAGCGCTCAACGGGATGACCCGGGCCTTGGCGCACGAACTGCAGGGCACCGGTGTTACGGTGAACTGCCTATTGCCGGGGGCGATCCAGGTGGAGAAAGAAGCGGGAACCACCGAGGACGAGAAGGTGCTGCTCGGCTGGCAAGCCGTGGGGCGGCGATTGACGGCGAACGATCTGCTCGGACCGCTGTGCCTGCTCCTGAGCCAGGCGGGCGGCGGCATCAGCGGCCAGTGCCTGATCGTGGATGGCGGGGTGATGCATCCGCTGATGTCGCGTGACGTGCAGCGGGCACGGCTGCTCGCCGACGGATACGCAAAGCCGCCGGCCGCCGGGCCGGCGTAACGCTGAACGTCGAACGCTTAACGCTTAACGCTGAACGCTCAATTGGCAGAGTCGGCATTGGTAGGCTGCGAGCTTGCTCGCGCTTGTTTCGCAAGCGCTAGCCAAACAGCGCCCGCGAGCGGGCTGCCTACCCTTCGCGCCTTCTGCAATACTTGAGCGTTAAAAGTTGAACGTTGAGCGTTGAACGTTCGGCCGCGGGACGCGGCCGCTCACTTTCCGGCGTACCAGAACGCGCGGCGCCAGTTGTGCCGGCGCAGCTTCTCGACCAGATTGTCGGGCATGGCCGATAGGTCGCTCACGGCGCAATTGGCCTCGGCCTGGACGACGTTGCGGATGCCCGGGATGACGGTGGAGACCGCGGGGTGGGCGAGCACCCACTTGAGCGCGGCCTGGGGCATGGTGTAGCCGGTGTGGTCGAGATCGTGGCGGATCCGTTCGGTGCGCACCACGGTGCGGGCCAGGCGGTCGCCGGCGAAGTAGTTGCTCCGGAAATCGTCGTGCGGGAACTTCGTGAGCACGGTGAACTTGCCGGTGAGCGCGCCCTCGTCGAAGGCGACGCGCACGATGATCCCGACGCCGCATTCCTTCGCGGTGTCGAGCAACTCGGCGGCGGGCTCCTGTTCGAAGAGGTTGTAGATCACCTGCACGCTGTCCACCCAGCCGCCGCGCATGAGATCGATCACGCTATTCTGGTCGTGCTCCGGTGTGGAGATGCCGATGAGGCCGATCTTACCCTCGCGCTGGAGCTGGCGCAGGATCCTAAACGGGTAGGGATCGCGGTTCCAGGCGCGCGTCCAGGTGTGAAGCTGGAGCAGGTCGATCTTGTCCACGCCGAGGCAGGCCAGGCGTTCGTTCAAGTTGGAGCGGAGGTAGGATTCGGGATAGCGATCCTCCGACCGGTCATAAGGCGAGGGTGGCCACTGCCCGGCGGTGGGCGGAGTCTTGGTGGCGACGAAAACGTTTTCATTTTTGCCCGCGGCCTTGCGCTCGCGGAGCACTTGGCCGATGAGACGCTCGCTCTTGCCATTGCCGTAGCCCGCGGCGGTGTCGATGAAGTTGCAGCCCAGGTCGAGGGCGCGATGCAGGGCGGCGAGGGAGTCGGTGTCGGCCTGGCTGCCCCAGGCCCCGCCGATGGCCCAGGCCCCGAAACCGATTTCCGAGCAATTGAATCCGTGTTTGCCGAAGGGGCGGTATTGCATGGCATCATCCTGACGGAGAGGAGCAGTGCATGCAACTGCGGGAATGGGCTGGATTGGGTAACACCCGGCCTCCGGACGGGCGCTACCCAAATCGGGTATTCGCTACCGCCACACAAACAATCCGGCGACACCGGCCACGGCCAAAGCCGCGCCGAAGTAATAGGTGCCCCGCGGCCGCGAGCCTTCCAACCACGCCGCGAATGGGATCGTGAGCAGCGGCGCGGCGGCGACGATGGGTTGCACGATGCCAGCGGGGGTGGTGCGGAGGGCCCATTGGAAACAGGCCACGCCCAGGACGGGACCCGTGAGGGCGTTGGCCGTCACCCAAGGCCAGGCACGGCCTGCTGGCGGTGTGGCCGGAGTGTTTCGCCGGACAAAGAGCAGCACCACGATGGCGGCGACCAGCAGTCCGCCCAGCGCGCGCTGGTAGGCGGCAGTGCCGGGATCCACGACTTCATTGAAGGCCGCGGCGGTGGCGAAGGCCTTGCGGCTGATGACCGCGCCGACGCCCTGACCCAACGCGGAGAGCAGGGCCCAAGCGATGCCTGTGGCCCAGTCCGCTGGTGAGACCCGGGGCAGGCTGCGCGGGAGGAGACCGATGGTGATACCCGTGAGCGTGAGGGCGGCGCAGGCGAGCTGGGCGGGGGAGAGTCGGGTGCCGAGCCATTGCCATTCGACGGCGGCGGCGACGACTGCCGAGCCGCATTGCACGATGAGGGTGGAGAGATTCGAACCCAGACGGGGCAACGATTGAAACATGGCCACGCCGCCGATCCCGAAACCCACGAGGCCACCGAGAAAAAACCAGCCGAACGAAGCTCCACCCGTGCCACGACCGGCAATATGCGCCCAGAGACCCAACAACAGGGTGGCAACAAGCAGCCGCCAGAAATTCGCACGCAGGCTGCCAAGAAGCAGCGCGGCCCGCCGGGC